>JAKACA010000158.1 GCA_021796455.1 Actinomycetes bacterium | reverse complement strand
ATCCCTTGAGACCGCCCTGCGAAAAATCAATCTCAAATGGCCCGCGCCGAAGCCAGGTCCGGCGGCACCTCGTATCGTCAGTCCATCCTGCGTCATGGGTGGTGAGGCTACGCGACTACCACAGCTCAGAATGAGGAGCCGTCACCGCACGGTGGGGCCGGCCGGGCAGCAGAGGTATCCGCAATCTTTGGGAACCACTCGACAGGGCGCCGTAGGACGGGAGGAAGTCATCCCCGTACTCAATCCCTAGCGTCGGAGAGGGAGGCGACCTCACGACGCCTTACTGCATCGAGATGGAGACCCATTTTTCTTCATTGTCGTGCGGCCAGATATGCACACCAGCCCCCGAACTTGGTTATCTCGACAACGCCGGGGTATTCGACCAGAGCTGGCTCGCCCAACATGCCTTCGAGCACGCGCCCATCGTCGAGCTCTACTGCACCGCGGTATAGTCCTGCAGGCTCGTAATTGCGGATGCGCGGCCAGACGGCATCCGGGACCTCATAGAGCTCCGCATCAATGGCCGCACCCTTGCTGTCGTCACGCAGCATGGCGGGATAACGATCACCAATACTGTAGAGGCGGTAGACGCTAGCAGTTCGCACCACCTCTAGAAAGGTTGTACCGTCGAGGTTACCGTGCGCAGGTTGGCCCCGCATCACCGTGCCGTTGAAGACCATGAGTACCATTCGGTGTTAATCTCCATTACGTAGCGGCCACTTCGGGACCGATGAGATACGTCGTCCGCCGGAACGGGAGAGATATTGTAGCGGATCTATGAGTCATATGGTAACTGCATATGCCACGCTATTGTAGATGATAGCGGTTCATTAAGGAGATTAGGGTTCTCCATCTAGCCGGAGTTGGCCAGGTCAGCTATCCGCCAAGGACGATCGGCCGGTAGCGGTTCGAGGCCGGGCGGGTGCCCCCGCTTCGGTGGGGGTGACGGCATGGCCTTGCGAGCGCGTCCGCCGATCGCGACGTCGTGGTAGCGGACGGGATCGTGGTCGACAGCGAGCTCAAGGAGCCGGAAGAAGAGAAGCCCCCGGCTCTGGGAGCGCCGGCGAAGGAAGGCTCGCCTAAGTGGCGCCGCCCATGGCCAGGTCCCGTCGAGGACTGTGGCGACGTGCAAGATGCGGTAGCGGTGGGCTTTCCTCTCTGCCTTTGCCGGCTCCGCCTCGAGACAGGTCATCTGCGCCCAGGCGAGGAGAGCACCGGCGGTAAGGCTGGCGGAGATCCAGGCGAGGTTCTGGGTGAATGATGCGAACAGCAGGTTCTGAGACTCGCAGTCCTGCCAGCACCGTATCCGGTCCTCCACCCGGGCGTGCCCGCGGTGTCGGCACTCGCGGGCGGGGACGTCGAGGTTGGTTGTCGAGTTCGTGATAAAGCATGGTGGCGGAACCCCTCCGACATGTCGAACAGCGAGAGCTGGGCGCCGGGATGCGGTCGTTTTCGGCGGCAGATAAGGCGTCGTCCCTCGCCCCAGCCCGACTAGTCCATCAATCCGGTGAGCTCGGCCGCCCAGGCACCGTCACGTACGCCGCCGCCGTCTTCGACGGCCTTGTCCCAGTTCTCTTCCCGGAACAACAACAAGGCTCCTCTCACGTTGGTAACGATGTGATGCCTGATCGAGTGCGATGTTCGCCTCGACGAGGCCGTGGACAAAGCCGTGGCTGCAGCCGGCCTAGAAGCGTGGCGCAGAACCGGCCCGCGGGCCAGAGCCGACGATCGGACTCGTTGTCATCATGAATCACTCCCGCCTCAGGGTTGGACGATGCGCCTACGCTGTCGGCAGCCTGGCACGGGGCTGCGGCTCAGGCTTTCACGCCGTTGCCAGCTCCAACGCGCTGCGGGCGCCAATCAGCTTGCGCAAGTTGTGGCAAATGGCATGGAGCCTCCACTCGCCTTGGGCGCCGTCCCGGCCGCGCAGGCGGAGCTGTCCTGTGTGCTGGCGAACCTTCATCTGCCCGAAGGCCGGTTCGACGATCGCCTTGCGCCTGGCGCGTAGTCGGCCCGGCCCTTTTTCGTCCTCAGCTTGGGGGCCATTTGCTCTCGACGGGTGGCGTTGTTCGGGATGGGACCTCGCGGCGTCCTTTGGAACTTCTCCCCGTGGCGCTCGCGTCCGGTGGCGGCGAGGACCTCCGAGTCGAGATCTTCAGTCGCCTCGATGTTGTCCTGCGAGCAGTAGCTGGCGTCGGCGAGGTAGGTGTCCGGTGTCTCCTCGATCCCCGCCGCGGCGAGGTTCTCCTCGGTCTTCTCGATCATCGGGACGAGCTGGTTGATGTCGGTCGCCTCGTCGGTGACCTCGGCGGCAAGGATGACCTGGCTCTTCTCGTCGACGACGGCCTGAGCGTTGTATGCGTAGCCACAGCCGTGGTTGGTCTTCATCATCCGGCTCTCGGGGTCGGTGAAGCTGCGCTGGGGGGAGGGCTTGGCCTCGGCCCGTGCCGCCGCCTCCTTGACAGCGGCGTCCACCTCCTCCTCGCTCCTGCCGGCGGCCTCGGCCCTTCTTCGTGCCCCCGCCTCGGCCTTGTCTTTGGCCTCGCGCTCGATCGCCGCCTTGGCGGCGCGCAGTATCTCGAGCCGGCTCTCGCGCCGGGAGAGCTCGGGGACAGCTCATCGCCGCGCCGGTCCTCGCCGAAGGCCTCGTCCTCGGCCTGATCGACGCGCGCGGCCTCTTCGAGCAGGACCTTCACCTCGGCCTCGAGCTCGGCGATGCGCGGAACGATGTGGTCGTAGCTCATCGCCTTGTGCCTGGAGGCATTGGCGTCGAGCTTGGTGCCGTCGAGGGCCACGCGCCCGAGGCGGACGAGCCCGGCCCTGGCGCACAGCTGAAGCACCTGGACGAGCAGGTCCTCGAGGGCGGCAAGATGGCGGCGGCGGAAGCGGCTGATCGAGCGGTAGTCGGGCGCCTCGTTGGCCGACGGCCACCGGAACGCCACGTCGACCAAGCAGCGCCGCTCGAGCTCGCGACTCGAGGTGACGCCCGTCGCGTAGGCGAACATGAGAGCTTGAGCATCATCCGCGGGTGAGATGGCGGGGCGCCTGGCGCCGAGGTGTAGCTCGCGTAGATCGGCGAGAGGTCGAGCAGGTTCTCGACGACCTCGGAGACAAAGCGGGCCGCGTGATCTTCGGGCAGCCACTCATCCAGCGACTGCGGCAGAAGAAGCACTGGTCCTGGTCGTAGCGGCGGAAGGTCTTCGCCTCGCCGACTGGGACCCACGGCCGCGGCGCTTCGTCTTTGCTCACTTCCACCGCGAACAACCGCTCGTCGCCAGGCACAGAGGTCACGGGAAAATTCTCGCCGCTACGGGACGGTCAATGGTGGATACAGACCCACGCTCCTAGGAGACTGGTGTTGAACGGGGGTCAATGTGAGGGCCATCGCGTAGGTAGGGCTCGAGCTGACCTCGTGTTCTCTCTGTGGCAACGCCTGCGATGGCGCGAGTGGGGCCGACTCGTAGCAAAAGGCGGGTCCTTGAGGACCTTTTGGGGAGAACATGGGCCCCTTGAGAGCCTTTCATCGAGCCACCATCCATCCTCCGTCTCGGGTCGAAGAGACCCGGAGCGGCGCGAGGCGCGTGAGGTTGACAGCTGCCGAAAGCAGGCTGAAGTCGGCTCCGACGCGTAGCTTGCCCCGCACGCGGGCCCGTCTGCCACCGTGTCGGCGTCGCATGAGGTGCGCGAGCTTTCGCTCGACTTTTGGGCGCGTTGCTCGGTAGTCGGCTCGCCACTTCGGATCGGTCTGCTCCACACGTGCGCGCGAGAGCGATACTTCGTGCAGCCCCACGCGGACTTTGCGCCCGAGTCCCGATGGGGTGCACTTTGCCTTGAGGGGACAGCCTGCACAGTGTGCGCCGAACTTCGCGACCCCGGTTCCATCTTGCAGCCGTCCGATCCTCACCGTGATCTGTGCCGGGCAGGTGACCGTGTCGGCATCGAGGTCGATCACGAAACGGTCTTTTGTGTAGAGCCCGTTCTTCGCGGACGGCGGTTGGGTCTTCAACTTCGAGTCGATCCCTGCCTCAAAGAGATGGGACTGGAGCTCACCGGTCCCATAGGCCGCATCGCCGGAGACGGTGGCTCGCTCGGCGACCGGCTCATCGGCGTCGCTCACTTTGTAACCGATCGGCTCGTCTTTTCCTTCGAGAAGATCGGCGATGAGGTCCTTAGCCACGCTCGCATCGCCTGCGTTGCCCGGGCTCAGCGCCACAGCGGTGATGATCTCTGTGTCAGGGTCGATCGCCGCGTGTCCTTTGTAACCATCAAAGCCGCGCGAAGAGGTCTTGTGGCCATGGCGGGTCTCGGGATCGACGACAGAGATCACCCGATCTGGAGCCACGCGCCGGGCAATCCTAAAGGTGCCGCCATCACCGGTCTCGAGATCTTGACCGAGCACGGTCGCAAGCAGCGCCGCGGCCTCGCTCACCGCTTGCTCGAGCTCGCGTCCCTGAAGGAGAGCAAGTAAGGCGTATCCGTCCTTCGCGCGGCTGTCGATGAGGCCTTGTTGGGCTTTTGTGTCGTCCCAGTCGATCTGGGGCTTGGAGGAGCTCGCGTAGTCGTCGTCGCTTGAAAGGATTGCACGCAGCTCGACACAGAGCACCGCGTCGGCGAGCTTCAACAGGTTGCGGATAGCTGAGCGGATGAGCGTGATCGTGTCCATCGTCGCCACTGCGTCATAGAGCGGCGTCGAGTCGAGCACCCGCTTCTTGCCGACAAGGCCTGCAGCCTTTGCGGCATCGAGAGCTACCTCAAAGACACGATCGGGGCGCTTCGATCTCCGGAGGCGCTCGCGCATGTCGACAAAGACGGTGTGGGAGAAGATCGTCCACCCAGATGTGTCGTAGCTGCCCACCCCGGCGGCGTAGCGCCAGCGGGCGTCGAACGCGAACCGCTCTGCTGCCTCGCGATCCGACAGACCCTCGAGACGCTGGAGCACCATGGCTGTGGCCACGACCGAGGGAGGCACCGAGCGACGACCGTCATCGCAGAACAGATCTACAAATGAAGCGTCGGGAAAGAGCCGGTCCCGCTCTCGATGCAAGAACGCGAAGATCGAGTCAGGAGCAAGGGTCTTGTCGCAGAAAGCGCTCATGTCGTCGAGCAGGTTTCCCTGCCGGTCCGCCACACCAAGAGTCATCGGTCGCACCTAGCGGAATCTCACGCGTGTAATTATCCCCCATCACAGCCTGGATCTGACATTCCGCACTTCTCGATGACGAAATAGCCCCCCATCGGCTCAGGTCAGTGGCTGTCAGCCCGGATCAGAGGGCGGCGACCGAGGCGTAGGCGGCAGCAGGCACGTGCAAGAGGTCGAGCACCTTGAGCTGCAGCGGGGTGAGCTGCGGCTCGAAGACCTGCACGACGTCGCCCCCGCGCATCAGGCGGTCGCGTTGGACGCCGCTGAAGATCTCGAGGATGCGCGGAGCGCTCGGAGCCGGGCAGTTGCGGAGCTCGGGATAGAGAGGGATGCCGGCTAGCGACTCAGCCTTCATCGAGACGCGGGCCTCGCGTTCGATCAACGCCTCGGCGAGCATGGCCAGGAAGTGGCACAAAAGGAGCGCCTCGATGCGGTGGGGCGACTCCAAGAACACCGGGGCGACGAGCTGGGGCCCCTTCAACATGTGGTTCCGGCGCTCGAGGTTGGGCTGATAGCGGTAGGCGGCGAGCACCGCCGCCGGCGTCATCTCCGCGTCGTTGGTGATGAGCGGGAAGCACCCGTCGGTGGCGGCGTCGTAGGAGACGAGCTCGGCGTTGACCTTGGCTTGAACGCTGAACACCGCCTTGTCGCTCCGCCGGTAGCGCGTGGCCGATCCCGGGCGGCCGCGCTTCTCCTGGCGGTAGTCCGTCACGGTCGACTCGGCCACGCTGAAGCCGACCCAGCGGGTGGCACCTGCGGCGGCCAGCGCCGCCTTCGCCGCCTCCTCGGCGGCCACCTTGGTCTTGAGCCAGGTCTTGGGGCTCTGGAGTTTCGCCTGCACCTCCTCGACGGCGGCGAGCCCGGCCTCGATCCGAGCGGCGCGTGACGCCGCGTCACGCGCCGCCTTGGAGCTCGAGTGAACCCAGATCACGCGATAGCCGTCGGCCGACGGGGCGGGCGCCTCGAAGGTGAGCCACACCTCCTCGGGATCGCCGATGCGGGCCCCGGCCCGGCGGTCGGCTTCGGCCCAGGCTGGGGCGTGGGACTGCGCCCAGTCTCGGAACCACCTATCCTCCTTGCGGCCGTGGGGGATCACGGTCACGAAGCGGCCCCCGTGGGAGGCGATGTGGCCCATGGCCTCCTTCGAGCAGAGCTTGGATTCCGCCACGTAGAGGAACCCCGGATCCCCGACGAGGGTGACAAGCTCGTCCCAGGTCGGGATGTGGGTCGTGTCATCGGAGGTGTTGCCGTCTTCGACCCGGTAGGCGACGGGCACCGCGCCGTCGGCCGACACGGTGAGGACGAACAGCAACTGACGCAGATCTGGTCGAAAATCCTTGTTGTGGCCGAACGCGGGCTTCACCACGGTCTTGCCGCCGCGGTTCTCCCCGCCGCCGGGGTAGTCCCCCCCGGTGAGGGTGACCGTCGTCGAGTCGTTGTGGATCTGCTCCATTTCCACCTGGAACTCGCGCACGACCGACAGCACGGTTTCGGTGATAAGCGTCGCCCGATCGGCGTCGAAGAGACGGTCGAGCATGCGCCCCACCCGGTCATCGTTGAGGGCAGCAGCCTCGCCGGGCATGAGTCCGAGGAGACCGGCATCGATCGGCGCTGCCCACTCGCCAAGGGCTTACACGGGACGGTGATCCACGATGATGTTGCGTAACGCCACGCCGAGCACAGCTGCGGGGGCGAGCCGGAGGCGGGCGTCGTCGTGGGGAACGAAGCGCTCCAGGCGCTCGATGACCCCCATGCGCGCCAAGAACCAGTTGACGAGGGGCAAGGCGCCGACGGCCTCGCTCTCCAAGGTGAAGTGCTCTTCGACCGGCATCGCCCCTCCTTGACAATGGCCCCGTGATCGGTCAGTGTAGACACTGACAGATCACCAGACGCGGATCCACCGCCGAAGGAGCAAGGTGGCCAGCCGACTCGAACGCCACGAGGCAACGTACCGATCGCTCAAGGCCGAGCTCGACGAGATCGGCTTCATCAGCCCGGGCAGCCTCGTCGTGCGGGAGACCTCGTGTGGCAAGCCGGGGTGTCGCTGCCAGGGCGACCCTCCGCAACGCCACGGCCCCTACTTCCAATGGAGCCGGACCCGCGAAGGCAGGACCGAGAGCCGCCGACTCGGCGAGCGCGAGGCCGAGCTGTACCGGGAGTGGATCGACAACCGCCGCCACCTCGAGCGGATCCTTGCCGAGATGGAGCGCGTGTCCGAGTCGGCGGGAGAGATCCTTCTTCGCAGGGCCCGATCCGGAGGCCAGTAGCTCCTCAGCCCGCTGGCCTGGGCCGATGGGGGGCTATTGAGGCATCGAGAAGTGCGGAACG
>JAKACA010000157.1 GCA_021796455.1 Actinomycetes bacterium | reverse complement strand
CTGCTCCATGTGCCTGGGCATGAACCCGGACCAGCTCCTCGTCGGTGAGCGTTGCGCCTCCACCTCCAACCGCAATTTCGAGGGGCGCCAGGGCCGGGGGGGCCGCACTCATCTCGTGTCGCCCGCGGTCGCGGCGGCCACAGCCGTCCTCGGACGATTCGCCACTCCAGAGGAGCTCTCGTGATGGAGCCAGTGCACATCGTCTCCGGCCGCGCCGTGCCGCTCGATCGTTCGGACGTCGATACCGACCAGATCATCCCGAGCGAGTGGCTAAAGAGGATCGAGAGGACGGGATTCGGGGCCGGGTTGTTTGCCGAGTGGCGAGACGAGCCGAGTTTCGTTCTCAACCGGGCTGAGCACGCGGGCGCGACGATCCTTGTCGCCGGCCCCAACTTCGGCACAGGCTCCTCGAGAGAGCACGCCGTCTGGGCGCTCGTCGACTACGGGTTTCGCGTGGTGGTAAGTCCGAGATTCGGCGACATATTCCGCAACAACGCCACGCGATCTGGTCTTGTGCCCGCCGAGGTCGACGCCGCCGATGGCCGCAAGCTGATGGCCGCCGTCACGGCCGACTCGGCGGTGGAGCTCACGGTCGATGTCGAGCGTCGCACCATCGAGGTACCTGCGCTTGGATGGACCTTCCCGTTCGCTCTCGACGACGACGCGCGCCACCGGCTTCTCGCCGGTTTGGATGACGTCGGCGTGACGCTGCAGCACGTCGGCGAGATCGACGCCTTCGAGGGCGGTAGACCCGTATGGTTGCCCAGTCTTGCTGGAGCCTGAGGTGGCGGCGGGCACATGGGAGCTGACTGTCAGCCAATAGGGTAGGAGACCAGCACTCCACCGCTTCCCGAGCCCCCGGGGCTCGATCCCTTGACCCCTGCTATCGAGGTCACGCCTGTGTAGGCACCGATGATCCGGAAGCCTCCGCGGGCCGAGGTGACGGCGCCGAGCTCCAGCTGACCCCGCTCGGTGATGCGCGAGTACTGGCCGCTTGGGAGCAGGGCGGTCACCGGATCCGCCGCGGGATCGGAGATCCAGTCGATCGAGCTACCTCGCGAAGCGGGCACGAGCGTGGACTTGACACCGAGCACGAAGATCGCGAGCGCTGCCCCACCGGCGAGGGGAAGCGACACTTCGCCTGACATCGGTGAGTAGATCTGGCTCTCGCTGACCCCGCCCTTGGCATACTGCTCGAAAGCAGCTCGGGGACTCGGGAGCAACCAGCACTTCGACGTGAACTCGGCCGCGCTGAGGGGACCCAAGCGGCCGGTCACACCGTAGCTCTGCAGGGCCACAGCCGCCGCGTGCGGAACGCGCTGGGCTGAGGCGGCCTGGGCAGCCGTGAGTGACCTTGCAGACGAGCCATTCGTGGCGAGATCGACAATCCTGCCGGAGTCGGCCGACGGCTCCAGGACGATCCTCCAGTGGCTTGCCGGCCCGCTGCGCTCGAACTCGAAGAGTGAGTCTGGCGTTGGACAGGCGGACTTGGCGCTCGTGCACCCCTTGCGAAGAGGAAGCTCGTAAGTGGTACCGAGCACGACGAAACGCTGCGGGTAGGCTCCGGAGCCGAGTGTCGCGGCTTGCAGCACTTTCAAGCCAAAGGGAGCATAGGCGCACGAGATCCCCGTGACCTTTCTTGACTCGGCATAGGAAGCCGCGTCGATCGCGAGCGCAGAGCCCGCCTCATAGGTCTTGAGAAGCGACAGATCGAGCGAGGCGTTCGCCCTGTTGTTCGTCGCCATAGTCTCGGCCACGACGGACGCCATCTGCGAATAAGAAAGAAACCCGGCTGCCGCCTTGTGTGCCGGCCTTCGCGACGCGACTCGGCTCGCGGCAGCACTTTGGCTGGCGCACCCTGACAGCACGGTGACGAGCACCGCCAGGAGAGCCACGGGGAGCCGGCGACGGTTCAACTCAAGACCTCCTCAGGGACCGACCTCGGCTCGGGGGCTGGCAAGGGCCGCCGCGCGGGCACGTACGACCCGGTTGGCCGCCGCGAGGTAGGCGCGGGCAGCAGCTTCGACGACATCGGTGGAGAGCCCACGACCCGACACTCTTACTCCTTCTGACTCGAGTTGCACGACGACGTCGCCGAGCGCGTCGATCCCGCCGGTCACCGACGACACATTGAAGTCGGTAAGCCTTGCCTCGATGCCCGTCGCTTCCTTGATCGCCCGGCAGGCTGCATCGATCATCCCGTCGCCCTCGGCGCTGGCCTCTAGGCGCCGGCCGTCGCGCGTCACGACGACGCGGGCTTTCGGCACTCCGACGGTGCCGCCGTGGACCTCGAGGACTTCGAGAGCGAAACCCGCCTCGACAGCGGTACCCAGCTCCTCAGCCACGATCGCCTCGAGATCAGCATCTGTCAGCTGCACCTTACGATCTGCCAGCTCCTTGAAGCGCGAGAACGCCGCATTGAGGGCGTCGCCACGGACGGTGATGCCGAGCTTGGCGAGGGTCTCGCCGAAGGCATGACGCCCGGAGTGCTTACCGAGCACGATCTGGCTTCCGATCTGACCGACGGAGGCGGCATCGATGATCTCATAGGTCGAGCGCTCCGCGAGAACGCCGTGCTGATGGATACCGGACTCGTGGGCGAAGGCGTTCTTTCCGACGACCGCCTTGTTCCACTGCACCTGGTATCCGGTGAGGCGGGAGACGAGCCGGCTCGTGCGTGCCAGCTCCTCGGTACGAACCGTCGTCGTCGCGTCGAACATGTCAGGACGGATCCGAAGCGCCATCACGACCTCTTCGAGAGCCGCGTTGCCGGCACGTTCCCCGAGCCCGTTGACGCAGACCTCGACCTGGCGAGCACCGGCCTGCACACCGGCAAGGCTGTTGGCAACGGCCAGTCCGAGATCATTATGACAGTGAGTTGACAAGATGTAGTCGCCGGGAATCTCCCGCCGAATATGGGCGATCATGTCGCCGAAGTCCCAGGGTATTCCGTAGCCGACGGTGTCAGGGATGTTGAGAGTGGTGGCACCGGACTCCACTGAGGCTGCCAGGACCTCGAGCATGAAGTCGAGCGGGGTCCTCGTGGCGTCCTGGGGAGAGAACTCGACGTCATCGGTGTGCTCGCGGGCACGAGCTACTCCCTGTCGTACCTCTGCCAGCACTTGGGCCGGCGTCATCTTCAGCATGTGCTCCATGTGGCTCGGGCTCGTGGAGATGAAGACATGTATCCGGGACCGCTCGGCGTCGCGCAGCGCCTCGTAGCACCGATCGACATCCGACAGCTGCGTGCGGGACAGACCAGCTATCACGGGGCCCTCCACCGCCCGCGCGATCTCACGCACGGCCGCGAAGTCCCCCTCGCTCGCGACGGGGAAGCCGGCCTCTATGTAGTCGACACCGAGGCGGGCGAGCTGCTCGGCAATCTCGAGCTTCTCGCCGGCATCGAGCGAGATGCCTGGTGACTGCTCGCCGTCGCGAAGGGTCGTGTCGAAGATCACGACCTTCTCGTCCTTGGCTCTGCTGGCCTCAGTCATTGCTGGAGCCTTCCTGTCAGATTCTAGCTCGGATAGGGGAGATGTGGCCCGTCCCGAATGGATAGGAGCCGCGCCTGGCCAACAAAAAACCTCCTGGCCGCTTAGGCACAGGAGGCAGAGGCAAGCGCGAGCGGCGCTTGCCCTCAGGTAAGAAGGAGGATCCAGGTGCGGTTCATCTCAGACCCAAGTGTGACCGCTCGCGAGCCACCCGTCAAGCCGGGCGACGCTCGAGAGCCAGACAGCTGCAGCTGGTGAGCCACGACGGCAACTGGCGAGCCGAGCGCCATCGGCTCAGGGGTCGAGGTCATGGGCCTTCCTGTATCCACCGCGATGGTGCAAGAGCGGCGTGCCGCCGGTCTCGACACCGAGATCGAGCACCTGTGCGAGCACGAAGACGTGATCTCCGGCCTGCGTCTCCGATTCGAGCTCACAGTCCACCCACGCCACGGACCCCTCGATCACAGGGTGGCCGGAGGGTGATTCGTGCCAGGCCACGCCCGCGAACTTGTCGGTCTGGGACACGGCAAAGCGCCGCGAGAGCTCCGCTTGGCCCGCGCCCAGCACGCTCACCGCGAACTTGCCTTGCCTCGCGATGGCTGGCCAGCTCGTCGAGGCGCGATCGACGAAGAAGCCTACGAGCGGCGGTGACAACGACACCGGCACAAAAGTCCCGACGCTTAGCCCGCGCGCCGTGTTGGCGACGACGCCCGCGACGATGGCCACACTCGTCGGCACGTGCCCGAGGACGGCACGGAACCGATCCCCTGATACGGGGCCGTCGCCGGTGCTGGCTTGCACGGGCCGAACGACACGAGCGCTCCCAGTCGCGACGGGCTGCTGGTTCATGAAAGATCGAATCCCCACCCCACGAGCGCGCTCAGCGCTCGGCCGGGCCGCCGCCGTGCACGCGATGAACGTCGAGTATCCCCGGCGTCGAGCTAAGTGCGCGGATGACTTCGTCGGGCACCGGAGAGTCGGTGGCGACGGCCATGAGCGCCGTGGTGGCCCCGCCGGCGGTCTGTCCCACGGCCATGGACGAGATGCTGACGCCGGCATCACCACAGGCAAGACCAACCACTCCGATCATGCCGGGCCGGTCGTCGTTTCTAACTACGAGCAGGTGCTCGGCAAATGGGAGCTCGACGCCGTGATCGTCGATCATGACGATACGCTCCGCGGCATTGCGTCCGGCAAGGGTGCCCGACACGGCATGCGCGCTGCTCCGCAGGGTAACGAGACTGACATACTCGATCGCGGCCGCAGTCGAGGTCTCACGCACTTCGAGCCCCCGCTCGCTCGCGAGGCGAGGGGCATTTACGTAGGAGACCGGCTCGTCGCTACCCTCGGCAAGGACCCCCTTTAGCGCAGCAAGAGTCAGGATTCCCAGGTCCTCACCGAACAGAGCACCCTCGACGATGACCTCCAAGCGGTCCGGCAGGCCCTCGCTCAATGCGGCGATGACGTGGCCCAGTCGCTCGGCAAGGCTCAGGTAGGGGCGGACGGCCTCAGATGCCGACCGCGCGGCGATGTTCACCGCATAGGGCACGAAATCACCGGCGAGAGCAAGCACTACCTGCTCTGCAATCTGCTCCCCGGCCCTGTCCTGGGCTTCCCCGGTGCTCGCACCCAGGTGCGGAGTGACCACGACGCTTGGCAGCTCGAACAGGGGAGACTGCGTGCAGGGCTCGCTCGAAAAGACGTCGAGCGCCGCTCCTTTGACCTGACCCGATTCGATCGCCTGCGCCAGGGCCTCCTCGTCGAGCACACCGCCGCGGGAGGCGTTCACGATCCTTATCCCGCGCTTTGCCTTGGCGAGCAGATCCTTGCCGATGAGGTTTGCCGTCTCCTTGTTCTTCGGCAGGTGAATCGTGAGGAAGTCGCACTGGGCGACAAGCTCATCGAGCGGGCAGAGCTCGACGCCGATCTTCTTGGCCCGCTCGTCGGAGACGTAGGGGTCGTGCGCGACGATGCGCATCCCAAAGCCGTGTGCCCGCTGCGCGACGAGGGCGCCGATACGGCCCAGCCCGACGATGCCGAGCGTCTTGCCATGGAGCTCCACACCCTCGAAGCGGGAACGCTCCCAGCGGCCCGCGACGAGCGCGGCGTGTGCCTGGGGGATGTTGCGAGCCTGCGCCAGCAGGAGGGCCATGGCGTGCTCGGCGGCCGAGACGATGTTCGACTCTGGAGCATTCACGACCATGACACCGCGCTCGGTCGCTGCCGCGACGTCGACGTTGTCGAGCCCTACGCCCGCACGTCCGACGACGACGAGGTCGCGACCAGCTTCGAGCAGCTCGGCAGTGACCTTCGTCGCCGACCTGATGACCAGGGCCTCGACACCACGAACCGCTTCGAGGAGCTGCTCGGGCCCCAGCCCGGTCCGGACATCGACCGCGTGACCCGCCGCGCGCAAGAGATCGAGGCCGCCTTCTGAGAGGGTCTCTGTCACGAGCACTCGGGCCATTCTCAAACGCTCGCGTTGCCGGTCACGACGTTCGCTATCTTCTGGATGCCCCGCTCGAGATCATCGTCGGAGAGAGCGTAGGAGAACCGACCGTACCCTGGAGCCCCAAAAGCCTCCCCAGGCACGAAGGCGACGTTGGCCTCTTCGAGGATTATCTCGGCGAGCTCGAGGGTCGTAGTGGCCGTCCGACCGTTGATGGGCCGGCCGAGGAGACCTTCGAGATGGGGGAACGCGTAGAAGGCCCCCTCAGGGTCGAAGCATGTGACGCCCGGTATCTCGTTCAAGAGCCGGTGGATGGCCTTACGCCGGCGGTCGAATGCTGACCGCATCTCGGCCACCGCGGCAAGGTCGCCGGACACGGCCGCAAGGGCGGCCCGCTGCGCGACATTGTTCACGTTCGAGGTCACGTGAGACTGCAGGTTCGATGCCGCATCAGCGACATCTGGCGGAGCGATCATCCAGCCGACCCGCCACCCGGTCATGGCATACGTCTTGGCGACACCGTTCAGGACGACGCAGCGCTCCGCGAGCTCGGGGACGAGAACAGGCATCGAGTGGTGCTCGGCGTCACCATATACGAGGTGCTCGTAAATCTCGTCGGTCACCACCCACCAGCCGCGCGCGGCCGCCAAGGTGCCGATCTCCTCAATCGCGTCACGGCTGTAGACCGCGCCTGTCGGGTTCGACGGCGACACGAACAACAGGACCTTGGTGCGATCGGTGGCCGCCGCCGCAAGCTGCTCGGCCGTCACCTTGAAGCCTGTCTCGATTCCGGCCGGGACAACCACAGGTGTCCCGCCGCCGAGCATGATCGCCTCCGGATAGGTTGTCCAGTACGGCGCTGGCAGCAGCACCTCGTCGTCGGGGTCGAGGAGACACTCAAAGGTGCTCGCCACCGCCTGCTTCCCGCCGTTTGTGACCACTACCTGGTCCGAGGTGACCTCGTAACCTGAGTCGCGCTGCGTCTTTTTGGCAATGGCTTCGCGCAGCTCGGGAAGACCCGCTGTCGGGGTGTAGCGATGGTTCCTCGGATCCCTGCACGCGGCGACAGCGGCTTCGACGATCCCAGCCGGAGTCGGGAAGTCGGGCTCGCCCGCCCCGAAGCCGACAATGTCAACGCCGGCGGCCTTGAGCGCCTTGGCCTTCGCGTCTATGGCCAAGGTGGCAGAGGGGTTGACCGCCGCTATGCGGCGGGAGATACGTGACTGACTGGTCGCAGCCGCTGTCGTCGGGGCCATGGTCCATGGTCGCACATGGAGATGGCGCCGTGGATCTCGGCGGGGCGAGCCCCCACCACCCAATGTGAGATGAGCTGGCAGGTCATGCAATGCTGGCGACATGGCCGATATCAAGATCCCACTCGAGCTGCAACCTAGAGATGGCCGTTTCGGCTCTGGGCCTTCCAAGATCCGGTCTGAGGCGATCTCCCGCCTCGTCGAAGCCGCGCCAACCTTTCTCGGGACGAGCCACCGCCAGGCGTCCGTCAAGCGCGTCGTCGAAGCGGTCCGCGAA
>JAKACA010000156.1:5041-7490 GCA_021796455.1 Actinomycetes bacterium | reverse complement strand
CTAGCTGGAGCGCCTCCGCGAAGGCCCCTTCCATCATGAGGATGTACATGAGGTTGGAAGCACTGAAAGCCTCGTTTGCCCTCTGGCCCCAGCGCTGGGCGAGTTGGAGGGCGGCTCTCGCGTGCTCCTTCGCGCCGGGCAGGTCACGGATCATGGAGAGGTCCGCGAGGTTGCCCTCGGCCAGGATCTCACTCCGGGCGATGCCGTGGCGGCGTGCAAGGGTGGCGAGCAGCTCGAAGAGCCCGCGTGCCTCCTCTGCCCGTCCGGCATGGCTGAGTAGCAGTGCTCTGGCATTTAGGGCAAGGGCGAGCGGCTCGGTGAGCTCGTGGTGCTGGGCCAAGGTGAGGGCCTCTTCGACAGGTGCGGTCGCCTCCTCGTTGTGGCCGGAGAAGACGAGAGCTGCTCCAAGGCGTGCCAGCAGCTCTGCAAGCACAGCCGGTGGGCCGTCTGCTCCCTCAAGGGATGTGAGTGCGTCCTCTATGCGAGAGATCGCCTCCTCACCCCGGCCGAGTGCACTGAGCGAGGAGCCGAGCCGGGCGGTGACCCGGGCCGCCTCGAAGGCCCTCGTCGCATCGGCGCTGGCAGTCCTGTTGTGGGCGGCGACAGCTCTTTCGAAGTGAGCAAGGGACCGCTCGTTCCAGCCCGCGAGGTGGGCCATCTGGCCGGCTCTCTCGAGAAGTGCTGTCTCGTCCCTCTCGTCATCTGTGAGCTCGGCGGCTCGCAGGTAGGAGGCCTCGGCTGCCTCGGGGCCACCTATTGACTCGGCTCTCTCGCCCGCGGCCACATGAGCAGTTGCTGCCCTGACCTTCAGCTCTGTGGCATCGGGGTCGTCTCCGGCAGCTTTGTAGGCGTCGTCTAGGTGCGCGGCGATGACTTCTGCGACCTCGGCACCTTTGTCGGGAAAGGCGGCTCTTAGGTGCTCGGCTGTGCGCAGGTGTCGCTGCTTTTTCTCGGTCCTTGTCAAGGTGTCGTAGGCGACCGAGCCTATGAGCGACTGGGTAAAGGCGTACTGGCCCCGCTCGGGTGAGAGCTTGTCGGCCCGGACCGTGAGGATCTCTTTTCTCACAAGGGAGCCGAGGAGGTCGGAGAGGAGCCCCTGGTCTATGTCGGAGACGGCCTCGACGGCCTGGCGGGGAAAGCTCGCCCCGAGCACCGAGCACTCCTTTACGAGCCTTCGCTCGTCTGGGCCAAGCCCGTCAAGGCGCGAGGAGATGAGAGCTGTGAGCCCGGGAGGGGTCTCGAGCTCGCCGAGCTTTGCCAAGGCGTCCTTCTGGCCTGTGGCGCGAGGGAGGTGGAGCGTGCCGTCTGGGTCTCTTTCGAGCACGCCCTTGTCCAAAAGGGAGCGGATGGTCTCTATCCCATAGAGGGGGATGCCCTCTGCCCGCGCGACGATGCGGGCCTTCGCGTCAGTTGGAAGCCCTTCTACGAGGCTGTCCAGCATCTCTTCTATGACCTCGTCAGGAAGCGGGTCGAGGGGAAGGGCGGTGATCGATCTCCTAGACAGCCTGAGGCCCCTTTGCTCTGCTGCCTCCGGGCGCGAGAGCACGAGGATGAAGATCGCGTGGTCACCGGACCACTCAAGGAGGTGGTCCAAGAAGTCGACGAGCCCGGCGTCTGCCACTGCAGGTCCTCTACCACCATGACGACGGGGGTGAACTCCGACAGGCGCTCGAAAAAGAGCCTCCAGCCGGAGAAGAGGTCCTCCTTCGCGAGCTGGCGCGGGGCCGCGATCCCAAGGAGCTGGCCAAGGCGGGGAGAGATGTACTCCCGGTCCGCCGGATCGGAGATCCAGCGCTCGAGGCCGGTGCGGAGCCTGTCGGAGACGACGGCCTGGGGATCCTCCTCCCCGATCTGCAGGCGGGCCCGGACCATCTCCGAAAGTGCCCAGTAGCTCACCCCCTCCCCGTAGGACAGGCAGCGGCCGCTGTGCCACAAGACGTCGTCCGCGAGGCCGTCCAAGTACTTGAACAGCTCCCAGGAGAGCCTCGACTTGCCGATGCCGGCCACCCCTGAGACAAGGACCATGCGGGCTGAGTGGCGCTCGGCTGATGCGTGGAAGAGCTCTTTTACGAGCCGCAGCTCGTGGTCTCTTCCCAAAAACGGCGCCTCTATCACCCCGGAGCGCTGCGATCCGGCCGTGGCGGCAACGACCCTCGTGGCCCGAAAGAGCCTAATGCGAGCCGGCAGTGGCGGCAACGACTCTCGTGGCCCGAAAGAGCCTGAGTGGGAGGGCCTTTCCCTTTAGCTCGTGTTCCCCCGCGTCCAGGTAGGCGATCGCAGATGCACTGGCCGATCTGGTCGCCTCGTCCACATAGCAGCACGAAGGCGGGGCGACCGACTGGATGCGGGCCGCGGTGTTGACCCTGTCGCCTATTACGAGGCCCTCTTCTGCCGTCTCTGTCGTAGCTGCCTCACCGGTGACGATCCCGACCCGGGCGGAAAGGGAGAT
>JAKACA010000156.1:0-5031 GCA_021796455.1 Actinomycetes bacterium | reverse complement strand
GCCCCTTGCCGTAGGAGGCGACTGCAGAGACGAGCTCGAGACCGGCCCTTACCGCCCGCTCGGCGTCGTCCTCCATGGCAACAGGTGCCCCCCAAAGAGCCATGACGGCATCTCCGACGAACTTCTCCACCACCCCGCCATAGCGCGAGACGATCGCACGGGAGAGATCGAAGTAGCCGGAGAGGACCTCTCTCACCTCTTCTGGGTCACGGCCCTCGGAGAAGGGCGTGAAGCCGACGAGGTCGCAGAACAGCACCGAGACGTGGCGGAGCTCGGATGCAAATGAGAGACCTTCGTGAGTAGGGCGGGCAACCTCGGAAGGGGTCAGCGCAGGGGCAGGGTCCACTGTGACGGGCGTCGGCAGTCCGGACGAGGTGAGCGCGGTGCCGCACTCGTCACAGAAGCTGGCATGCGGCGGGACCGCCGTCCCACAGCTCGGGCATCCGCGCGCCAGGGCACTGCCGCACCCGAGACAGAACTTCCCACCTTGTCTGTTCTCGACTCCACAGCTCGGGCAGCGCACTATTCACCCCCTTGTCCGCCAAGAGGTTACGACCTCGACGCCGAAGCTGCACAGTTGCGAACCCGGGTGGATCCCGGGTCGAGCCCGTGTGCGGAGAGGGGGGTTCGGAGGGGTCGATAGGGCCCGCGACCGGCGGGCTTTGGGGCAACCTCGTGCCGGAAGTGACCGCATGAGGGATTCTGGGCAGGCTTTGGGGCAACCTCGTGCCGGAAGTGACCGCATGAGGGGGTCTGCGGTGACTCTCGGCACATAGTTGACCTGATCTGTCGACGGCCGGCTGCAGCCTGCGTCGCAGCCTGCGGCGCAGGCGCAGGCGCAGGCAGCGGCGGCCGAGGCCCCGAGGCCCCGAGGCGGGGCTTGTCGATGTCGCCGCTCGGACAGAGGCGATCAACGAGCGGCTGCGACCGATCAGGACCCTTGCGACAACCGTCGATGTCGTTGGCGTCGGCGGCGAGTGACGCCTTTGCTGTCGTCGTGAATCCTCTGACTACTCAACTGCCGCCCTGCGGCGACCGGCCCCCTGCGGCAACTGGCGGGACCCGGTCGAGGAGGCGCCAGATCGCAGCTGCAACAGCATCCGGCCCACTGTCCGCCAACGGTCAAAGCTGCCATCACGAAGACGTGTCTCGGCCACCGGCCCGGTCATTAGGGCAGCCGACGTGAGCAACCGTTCGCGGGAGAGGGAGAGGAGCGGGAGAGGGGCCAGAGCAGAGGCTCGAATGAGTCCGACACTGACAGTGGCCGGATCACCCGCATACGGTCACTTTGGGCTCAGACGGTGTGTAGTTGAGGTTCGTGTATGTGTCTGTCTCCGTAAAGGCAGGCTCATGAGCACCCGGGCCCTTCGACACCGACATCGTCTCCAAGGACACAAGCCGGGAGTGTGCAAAGATCGTGTCGGTCTCAGTGCCGGTCTGGTACTTGTTCCACCTCCAGGTCCCAGTGACGATCACCATACGCCCGCTGTGCACGATCGAGGTGAAGTCCTCGCCACCGATCGTCCAGGTCGTGTGCCCGACGGGGTCAGATCCAGTGAGACCGGAGTAGAAGCACCTAAGCGCGGACCCAGGGAGGTTCCACCGCCAGTACTGCCCAGACTTGGTATATACGAGCTCGGCAGAAGGTCCTGTCGATACACACACGCCAGTCCCTGTCGAGCCTGTCGAGCTAGGTGGGCACGACGGCGAAAGCGTCTCGCTCTCCCACAGGACCCGGCCGTCTCGCATCGCGGCTACAGACGTATCGCTGACATAGAAGTAGCCCTTCGGTGCCCAGGCCTCCCCGTAGCGGATCGAGAAACCACCGCTCGGCGTCTCCTTCAGCCACTCGCCGCCCCTGCCGACAATCTTCTCGCCAGGCACGTGCGTGTAGGCCCTGATAGTCGAACGCTCGAAAGCGATAGCCGCCGCGTTGCCCCTGGGAGGGCTCGCGAGCGCCGCTACGACCGACAGGCACCCGACAGAGACTGCGACAACGACCGCGAGCAAGCCCTTGCCCAGGTATCGCATTTCAGTACCTCCCCGTTGAGCGACACATCTGGCGTGTGTCTACGCCCCTTTGCAGCGTCCTCATGATAAAGCAAAGAACGCCTGGCGTCGATGTCCGGTCGTCGGCGTGCCTGCTATCCTTCGCGGCCAAGGAGCCGAGGACATCTGATCCAAGGAGGCCCGGATGGCAGAGCTGGCTGTCGAGAACGACGAGCTTGTCCTCCATCTCTCTGGAGCCGAGAAGGCAGAGAGCCTGCACCGCGACCTGCGCGTACCGCTCTCGGCCGTGACAAGTATCCAGGTGCTCGAGGATGCGCACGGAGCCGCCGACCATCCCGGTCTCAAGGCGGGCACGAGGCTGCCCGGGGTAGTCGAGGTCGCGTCAATACGAACTGCCGATGGAAAGATATTCGCGGCCGTTCATCGTGCCACTCCGCGGGGCGTACGGGTGCTGTTGCACGAGGGCTCCTACGACGAGTGGATAGTGGGCTGTCCGGACCCCGAGGCGGTGGTCGCCGCCCTCAAGCTGCCAACTTGAGCCGGCGGGCTCCTGCCGTGCGACCGCCGCGATCACGTCCAACCGAGAGTCGCCGGCACCATATACAGGCCGAAGCCGATAACGACCAGGCACAGAGCCGTGACAACGCCGCGGTAGAGACCGCGCATTTGGTACTTCGGCGGCAGTGCGCGCGCTTCGAGAGCCAAGACGAAACCCAACACAATCGGCAACAGGATCGCGTTCATGATCTCGACGTCGACAACGAGGCGCACCAGATCGACGCTGAGGAGCACGATTGCCGCTCCGAGCACATGTGCGAGGCCGTAGACGATATAGAACTTGGCATTTCGGCTATTGGGCGTCTCGTTGAGCGTGTGCGCCCAGCCGAACACCTCGGAAATGCCCCAGGCGCCCGCGAGAGAGGCGACCAGCGCGGCGACCAGCGCGGCGCCGAGCATCGTCATGCCAAGCAGGACTTTCGCACCGAGGATCCCGAGGGATGGCTCGAGAGCTGTTGACATCTGACTGACAGTATTAAGGGATGCTCGGTGGTGAGCGCGCCCCACGGTGGCGGCGAAGGCTACGACCATCACGATCATGATCGCCTGGGTCACAACGGCACCTACTGCTGTGTCGCGCCGTGCGCCGCGAAGGTGAGTGGGTCGAAGGCCCTTGTCGATCACCGCGCCTTGCTGGTAGAAGATCATCCAGGGCATTATCACCGCACCGACGTTCGCAGCTAGTAGGAAGACGTACGAGCTGTTTCGAAGTGGCAGCTGACCAAGCCCTCGGATGATGGCATGACCGTTTGGATGCGCCATGATCATCGCGGGCACGAATACGAGCTCGGCGAGCCCGAGCGCGATCCCGATGCGCTCGACTCGCCGGTAGCTGCCCGTGAGGGCGATGCCCATCAAAAAGGCCGCTGCCAGCGGGACACTCAGCCCCGCAGGGACACCGAAAATCTCGCCGACTCCGGCAACAGCGGCGAACTCCGTGAGCAACGCGCCTACACCCGAGGCAAACAGAGTGCTGGCGGACAGTAGCGCCCACCCACGCCCGAAGCGGTCACGGATGAGCGCACCGTGTCCCTTGTTGGTGTGGATGCCGAGTCTCACCGTCATCTCCTGGACGACGTAGAGGATCGGGATTAGGACGAGTTGGGGAAGGATCATCCGATAGCCCCATTCGGAGCCTGACTGCGAAGCCGTGATGAGACTCCCGGCATCGGTGTCGGCCAGCATCACCAAGACGCCCGGCCCCCACACCACAAGCAGACCGGGTAGGAGCCACCGGCGCCAGTGCGCCTTTCGGTGTTCAGTCCGTGCCTGGCGCAGTGGCGGATTGACCACCATCTTGGCGCGGCCCTCCATAGATTAAATCTTAGGCGAGCCTGAGCTACAACGGTAGTCCGGCGCGCCCGAGAGGCCACCGACGACCATCGATTCAGGCGCTCTACCTCGGCTTCATCGCTGGCTCGAGGCCAAATACCCAATCTTGGCGATGCGCCGATCAGCATGAAAGCGGACGATCACGGGATGAGATCGAGTGAAGTAGCCGAGATCTCCCAAGCGACAGGAGGAAAACGTTGATATCGCGCTTCTCATTGGCGGCCGGCGCCTTGGGCGTAGGTGCGCTCACCCTGGCCCTCGTAGGACCTGGCAGCTTCGCCAGCTTCACGAGCTCCGTCACGGCAAACAACAGCATAACGTCGGGCACATTCCAGCTCGAGGCGCTGCCCAGTGGCTCCCCGACCGTCAGCGGTCCCTTGATCGGCGACGCTATCAACGGGGGGCAACCCAGCCAGTCGCTCACACCGTCGCCCGAACCAAGCGTCGTGGGTCAAGGCAACACGCTGTCCTACAGCCTGGCGAATGCGAACCCTGGCGACGCCTACACCTACGCCTTCAGCGTCTACGACGTCGGGACTCTCCAGGGCCAGGTAAATACCATCACCTACAACGCAGGTAGCACCGGAACGGCGTTGGAAGGTCAGATGACCGTAGAAGTGCAGGAGTACGTGGGCGGGACGTGGACCGATGTGCATACCGTGAGCGAGGCAAACTCGTGCGGCGGCTGCAGTGGTAGCCCTCTGCCTGCAAATGGCTCGTATACCTACATGCTTAACTACTCGTTCGGACCAAGCTTCCTGCAGCCAAATACGATCACAGGGGGCGGCGCGTCATATACTGGCGAAGAGGCTTCCGCGACGTACCGTGTGGTGTTCTCGTTCCTTGACCCAAGCACCAGCCAGAACTCCGTCGAAGGTAGCAACGGTGGGACAGCTACACCGACGATCACGGTGAACGGGACCAACACACCCTGACACTGACAAAGCCGACTCAGGGCTCCTACGCAACAGATGGCCTACCGGCGGGTGATCCGTCACCCGCCGGTAGGCGCCCGCCACGCCACGCTGCAGCGAAGCGCAGCCGTACGATTGAGCGAGTGAGACACGCGCTTCGCACCCGGCGAACCGGCGATCGCCCTTCGAGCCCGGGGACAAGACGACATGGCTGGGG
>JAKACA010000155.1 GCA_021796455.1 Actinomycetes bacterium | reverse complement strand
CATCTCGGCCATCGTCCTGCTCGACGAGCGAGCAGAGGTGCCCGTGCTCGTTCTCAGCCGCGACCACCTCGGTATCAAGCCCCTCTATATCGCGCGAGCTGAGGGTCGTCACTTCTTCGCCTCCGAGATCAAGGCCCTGCTGGCGGCGCCTCAGATACCGCCCCGAGTCGACGTGGGCCGGCTTGCGCAGTACCTGGCTCGCGGTCTTCACGACCACGACGAGCGGACGTTCTTCGAGGGGATACACCAGGTACGACCGGCCAGCGCTCTTACCATAGAGCTCGGGCCCAACGGCTCGACGAAGGAAGAGATTTTCTGGCGTCCCTCGCTCAGTCGGAGCGGGCCGGTGGATCCTGCTCGGTTCAGAGAGGCTTTCACGAAGGCGGTCGAGCGGCGTCTCGTCGCCGATGTGACGGTCGGGACATGCTTGTCCGGCGGGCTCGACTCGTCGTCGATTGTGTGCCTCATGAGCCAACTGCTGGCCGAGGGTGTCCCGGACGCATCGAGCATGGGTGAGGCGCTCAGGACCTTCTCCGCCGTGTTCGACGGCGACCCGATCGACGAGCAGCAGTACATCGCACCGGTGCTCGAGCTATCTGGAGCCAAGAGCGACTTCGTGCGACCAAGATCAAAGGATCTATTCGACGACCTCCCGCTCCTTGTCTGGCATCAGGACGAGCCGATGGTGTCATCTGGACCGTATGCGCAGTACCGGGTCATGGAGCTCGCCAAGGGCAAGGCGAAGGTCCTTCTCGACGGGCAGGGAGGGGACGAGCTCCTCGCGGGCTACGTGCCTTACCAATACGTGTACCTGCGGGAGCTTGCCAGATCGCGCCACCCGAGCTCGCTGCGGAAGCTCACCAAAGAAACCCTCGCAGCTCGCGACATCCTCCTTCCGGTTGCCCGCCAGCGTCTTTCCGACCGGCGGCACCCGGTGGAGCCAACCTCCTACAGCCGCGACTTTCTCGGCGATCGCCTGCTTGCGTCATCCATCCGCGACGCCGACGTGCGCGTGCGAGACGACCTCAAGGAGCGGCTTCTCCAGGACCTCACCCAGTTCAGCCTGCCCTCGCTCCTCAGATACGAGGATCGTAACTCGATGGCGCACTCAATCGAATCTCGGCCGCCGTTCCTGGATCAGGATCTCGTCGAGCTCGTTCTTTCCCTACCTCCGGAGGCGATCGTTCGTGACGGGTGGAGCAGGTGGATCTTCCGCGAGGCGATGCGCGGCGTCCTTCCGGAGAGCATTCGGCTCCGCAGGAGGAAGATCGGCTTCACTACGCCGGAGATCCGCTGGCTTCGCTCCGAGCGGGCCATGATCCAGGGGATCTTTCGCTCGCCTTCGTTCTGCTCCCGGCCGTACTGGGACGCTGCGGCCGTAGCCAGGGACTTCAAGGCCGTCTGTGAAGGAGAGCTCGCAGAGTCTCCCTTGTTCTGGCGCATCCTCAATGTCGAGGCATGGCTGCGCGTCTTCCACGGCCCCTCTCCGATGGCCCGGGACGGGAGCAGGCCGGCAGCAGGATGCTCCATCGTAGAAGCGGGCGATCTCGAGTGCGCAGCGATGCTCGGAGGCGAGTCCGCATCCTTCTCCAGCGTGGCCGTCAACAAGGGTCGCCACGTGTTCAGCTGCGGTCCCGACGCTCGGCGCGTCTATGGGCGCGCGCCGGTCCGCACGCCGCGTATCGAGTCCGGGACCGATCTCGACGACGTTGTCGTCGAGTCGATCCTTGGCCTGGAGGGCGGCCGCATCGGACTGCGTAAGGGAGACGTAGTCGTTGTCTCGGAGAAGGCGGTGGCAGTCAGCCAGGGCAGGTCCTTTCCCGTCACCTCTATCAAGGCAGGGTTGCTCGCGCGCGCCCTTTGTCGGTTAGTGTCGAAGGGTCCGGCAGGCATAGGACTGGGGATTCCCGCAACGATGCAGCTGGCGCTCGATGAAGCGGGAGCGGCCCGGATCCTCCTTGCCACCGGCGCCGCCGGCCTGGCCAGGATCGCAGGCCGCCACGGGACGTTCTACCGGGTCGCTGGATCCAGGGTCTCGGCGATCGACGGACCGACCCAAGGAACCCTTCCTCCTTTCAACAGCCATGCGAAGCTGCCACCAGCCGATCCCGACGGTGTCGCCGCTCGCCTCGCGGCGAAGCTGAGCTCCAGGGCCAAAGGCGAGGTTCACGCCGCGATCGTCGATGCCAACGATCGCGGTGTGGTCGTGCTCGGTGCCAGTCGGGGGCTGGACACCCGGCTCGTGGCATGGCTCTTCGCCGATAACTTTCTCGGCCAGGGAACCGAGCAGACTCCTGTAGCGCTGATCCGGTACATGGGCGAGGTACAGCGCGAGCCACTTACCCGCAAGGCTGCCGGCCAAGCCTGCCCGTAGCCGCGCCGAGGTGGCTGGGGCACGTCCTTGTCCAGCTCAGGCCCGGTAGCGGAACGGCAACGCCTTGGAACGTCCGCCCAGCCCAAGGACGCTTACCCCTCCAGGGAGGAACCTCGTGTGGGAGCTGGCATTCGGCAGCAGAGCCGAGACCGACACTCGCGTAGGGCTAAGCGCGCCGAAGGTCCCGTAAGAGCTTGCGGACTCGCCTGGCGCGCCGACGTTAACCCACTCGAGAGTGAGAACGCAGAAGCCGGTGCCGACGACCGTGATCGGCTGCGAGCTTGTTTCCGAGTACGGCTGCGGCTGGACCGCCGTGACGGTAGGCACCGCCGCGTAGTCGTACTCGGTCGCCGCCGGATCGATCTCTGTGCCGGCCGCGGGCACGACGATGCCCTGGTTGTTCTCGGTCATCGAGCCGGCATAGGGAGCAAGGATCTTCGAACTGGGACTGTCGCCGTAGTGATTCGCGACCACGACCTCCACCTGGCAGGTACTGGACGGATCAAATCCCTTGCCATTGGCGCATGTAGTGTCGCGCGACCTTGGCGGCACGGTCACCTGCATCTCATAGTCGTTCAGATACCGCCACCTTGTCGCTCTTACTCCGCCGAATGTGATCGACGTGACGTCCGCGCCGACGCCCCCAAAACCCGACCCGTACACCACGACAACGTTGCCCCCCGCAGTGGGTCCCCCGGATGGGCCGATGCCGCTGACAGATGGAGTCGGTGACGTAGCCCCACCTGCTGTATAGATGTACCGGCTCGTTGCGGGGACCGGGGGCGTACTTTGCACCCCGGCCGGGCTGGCTATCGTGACCGTCACGACAACTGGTCCGGGAGGCGCACTTGTCTCCCCGGCCGCCCCGGCAGGTGGCGCGGCCGGCGGCACGGTCACCGAGAGAGAGCCGTTGGCGAGTGTGGCGAAGCCATCCGCACGGGTCGCCCCAAAGGAAACGGCTTCTACCGTGAGGCCTGACCCGGACAGGCCGCTCCCGCTGATCACCACCGTGTTGCCGCCCGAGACCGGGCCGTACGCAGGGCTGATCCCGGTGATGACCGGGCGCGCGCCAGACGGAGTGAGGAGCTGGCAAAGAGAGGCGGACAGGCCGGTGTCAGTACCGACGGAGGCGGGACTATTCGAGGGTTGGGCATCTGTCACCACAGGTGACCCGAGTCCCGAGGCCAGGTCGTATCCGACGGTGGCCGGAAACCCTTTCCCGAGCCCGAAGATGTCGTTCGTGCCGCGGGTGATATCGGTGAAGTCCCTGCCCGGTGGAGCGCCTGCGGCAGCCTCGTACAGAGCCGGGGCGATGAACCCGAGGTCTCGTTCGTGGCTCTGCCCGTTCAGCTGCAGACCCGAGCAGCTGTCGCTCGATGCTATGTCAGCCGTGATCGCCGCCCACATGGGGGCTGCCGTGGAGGTACCTCCGATCGTCCCCCAACCGCCACTGGAGGACTGGTAGAAGGAGGTTCCGGTGTCCTCGTTGGCATCTATGGTCACGTCCGGCACCTCGCGGCACAAAGGAGGGCTCGGGGGCGCCGTCACTGTGGGCGCGCCGGCGGCCGGTGCGCAAAAGGCATAGCTAGATGACCCAGAGTAGGAGTTGAGCACGCCCTGCACGCCGGAGTTGGCTTGCCAACCCGGGCTGGGCCAGGTATCGGAGATGCCCCCACCCCCGCCTCCGCCCGACCTTCCGTCGTTCCAGACGGTCTCGACGGGCGGTTGCGTCACCGACGTGAGCGAGGTGCCCCCGACGCCGATCACGAAGGGCTGGCTGGCGGGATCGTCGACCGCGAGGACTGGCTGCGCCGGTGTCGCGCCAGTCGAGCAGTCGTTCGAGCCGGAGTCCCCGGCAGCCGCGAACACCGACTGTCCCTGGACCGCGGCCTCTTCGAAGATCTCGTTCTCGACTTCCTGGGCACCGGGCGCCGCTATCTGCAGGGCAGGCTCACAAAGTCCCCAGCTGGTTGAGATGACAGTGGCGGTGTCGGCGTTGACGATCGCGTTGTAGATGTCGTCGGTCGCGTACTCCGTCCCGATGGTGGAGCTCGGGGCCTCGTAGACGTCGATGGTCGCGCGCGGCGCGAGGGCCGAGATGTCCTCCACGTCAAGGGCGGCTTCTCCTGATCCGGGGCCGGGCGGGACACCCCCGTCAACCTTGATGACCCTCAGGCGTTGGAGCATCGCGGCAGCTGTCGCGGCCCCGAAGTAGCACGAGTCGAAAGTCCCGATGTCGCTCGTCTCGAATGGCTCGAGCTCGAAAAGAGCGATGGTCTCGCCCTGACCGAGAGCACCGTGACTGTAAAGACCGTCAACCCCATAGGCCGCCGCCAGTTGGTTGAAGGTCCAGCCGCCGCCCGCCGAGGCTCCCGAGGCGGCCGCGGCACAAGCATTTGGCCCCCCGTCGGTCATCTGCTTGCCGGATGAGAAGCGCGAGAGACCGGGCGCCATGGTGACACCACTGTGTGCCGCGCCCGCAGCTCTGCGCGGTGGCCTCTCCAGGAAGCTGTGGGGACCGAGGAGGTCGTCGAGACCGAGGATGGCCGTTATATCTCTTGCAATTGGAGCCTGCACCATCGGCGCGGTTGTGGCCGCCCATCCGAGCGTGCCATCGGCGCGCCGGAACGAGTCCTCGGTGATTCGCAGCACCCTGTCGACCACCGACACAGGTGCGCTGACAGGCATGATGAGACCGTTACGGGATGGCGGCGACACGGTGAAGCCCTCAGCGCGCAGGACCATCTGCACCGAAGCGATCGTGGCCTGAGACGGGCCGAAGCGTTCACGGAACTGCGTGGGGGTCACAAAATGGGCGAAGCTTGGCGATCCGGGCGTGTTGACCGCAGTCGCGTACGTCTCGAGCGCTGCTGGCAAGCGTGGCTCGAAAGCTATGGCAAGGCGCATGAGGTGCCCTGGAGCGAGGGCTCCGATGGCCTTCGCGCCAGGCGGGGGTACTGCCCTGTCTCCGAGCCGCACGAGCGGAGCTCTGAGCAGGCTCGCAACCGAGACGAAGTTCGACTTCTCCACGGCGGCCGCAGCCGAGCGGCCAGTAAGGGTGAAGACCGCGGTGCTCGCGCAGACAAGGATCGACACCGCGACGGCTCTGGCTCCGCTCGACAGCTTCACCGCGGCCTGTCCGTCGTCCTGCCTGGCACGCGTCGCAGCTACCTCAGTCGCTCGACTTGCGTGGCCAAGACGGCACCGAGCCCCTGACCTGGCGCATCCGCGCCACCACGTCCCTGCTGCTTGCCTCCTGCACATGAGTCCGCCGGGGAGTCGGGTCGGCAGATTCGGCCAACGCCCATGACCGCCTCCAGGGAGAAGCCTCGGGCCCACGCAATGACGGAGTAGCTCCCGCACCCGCTCGCCGGCGTGCAGACCACCAGTCGGTTTCCGCTTCGTCCGCAAGCAGCGCAACCGCCTGCTCGATGCGAGTCGCGAAGCGACGGGCGTCCTCGTCGCTACTCGGCCACAATGGGTCACCGAAACGCACTTCGGTGGATCCCGGTCTGAGCTTTGAGGACCCCTTGGCGATGATCGCTCTTGTGCCACGGATATGGACGGGCACGACTGCGACCGAGCACCGCTTCGCGAGGTATGCCGCGCCTCCTTTGAATTCCTGACCCCACCCATCGGGTGTCCGCCCACCCTCGGGGAAGATGACGAGGTTCCAGCCATCATCGATCAGCTCAGCAGATAGATCAGCCGAGCGCCTGTTGACTTTGGTGCGCTCCATCGGGATCGCGCCGAGAATGAAGGCCCAGGCCGTCGCCTTCAGCTTACGATCGAAGAAATAGTCGGCAGCGGCTGCCACCACCGCATGGTGGCGGATAGGTGACGGAAGGCACGAGAGGAGCAGGGCCGTGTCGAGATGGCTCGAATGGTTCGCTGCGATTATCACCGGGAGCTCGAGCGGGTCGAGATGCTCCCGGCCGAACACCGTCGGCTTGCATCCCGCCTTGAGGAGTGGCCCCGTCAGGTTATCTAGGACCACAGCTCTCGCGAGGCGCGCGGGGTAGCGTCGTGCCCAGTTCGTGTCGTAGTGGGTGCCAAGGCTCTGCTCGACCGGTTGCAGCTCGACCCCGCCCGGACGCGTCGGCTTGCGAAGAAGGAATGGCCCGGGCCGGAGCGCACTCTCGGCGCGGGCGCGACCGTCGAAGGAACGACTGCTCATTGCACGTCTGCTATCAGCAGGGGTGGCGCGTGCAGGTGCGTGATCGAGGGGTCGCGACCCACGACATCTGTCGCCATCTCCAAAGCATCGGCAAGGGTGGAGGCTGGCGAGAAACCCAAGCGCCGCACCGCACCACGGTCTCCACCCACGACGATGACCCTGCCGAGATGCTCCAGCGCATGGGCACACCAATACCACATGTAGAACGGGTGCACCCCGTGGTAGGCGTAGCTGGTTCGGTAAAGGTGCACGTACCAGGGATCGGTGGCAAAGGCCAGCTCGTACTTGGATTCGATCTCGAGCAGATCCGTAGTCTCGGAGAGGACCTGCTCGAAGAAGTCGATGTAGCTCGGGTGGTGCACGGGATTGAACGCCCAGGGTGTGGGATGGGACATTATGAGGACCCCACCCTCACGGACGAGGGGCTTCCCTCTGTAGAGGTTGAAGAAGTAGCCGAGCCCGAGGCAGGCGACAAGGATCGGGTTCATGATCGAGTTCACGTTGTAGGGACAGATGTAGGGGAGACCCATCGTCAAGACGTCGGTCTGCCCCTCGACCGGCACGAGTTGCTGCGAATGGACATTCTCGAGTGTCCGCGTATGCACCGCCCCGACCTCACCTGCTTGCACAGAAGTGAGTCCGTGCGGAGCCTTCACGGAGTGGAAGATGCGACGTGCGACTTCGGGCGGAGTTCGGTCGAGAAGCTTCGAGGTGGCAAGGAAGCTCGCTCGATCTCGCACTGACCATTCCCACTCCCGACGTTGCAGGAATCTCATCTCGGCCGGGAACGTGTCGGTGTTGAGAGTGGTCTCGATCTGGAAGATTTTGACGCCGGCTTCCGCTATGAGCTTTCCCATCCTCCAGTTGGAGCTGTGCAGCTGGGAGCGGTGGCTGTCCATGAAAGATCGGCTCGCGCGCATGGTACGGACGTTGTGGTGGTGTTTGAGGC
>JAKACA010000154.1 GCA_021796455.1 Actinomycetes bacterium | reverse complement strand
GAGATGCAGGCCGACGACCTCGTCCTCTGCTGGCAGACCAACAAGATGCGAGGCGCGGTCGGCATTTGCCGGGTGGATCAGTTGGTCGACTATGACCATGGGGAGCGCAAGATATGGCTTGAACGGATCGGCGACCCGTTCGACGTTCCGGTCCGGTTCACCGAGTTGAAGCGCACCAATCCAATCCTCGGAAACGCCCACTGCCTGATGCCAGGCGGCGGCACGCTGTTCCGGACGACCGGGCCGGAAGCGGTTGAAATCCTGAAGGCATGTGGGGTGCCGAGATCGCGCCTTCAGGCCGGCGTCTCGGTCTCGAAGTCGGTGCCGGTGGTGCCGCCAGCGCTGAAGAAAGGCGCCGGACTCGGGAGCCCTGAGAACAACAAACTGGTCGAGGCCGCAGCCGTCAACGAAGTCGCGTGTGCGAAGAGGGACAGCCCTCAAGCTCGGGCCTGGTCAACGGGTTCGCGCCGGAGGAAGAGTCGATACCCGTTCGTCCGTTCCTCACTCGGGGCAGGCGAGACTGCGTCGACGATCACGGCTGTGACATTCGGCGCTACATCGAGTATCAGAGCCTCGTGTTGGCGCGTCGTCTCACGTGCAGGTTCACGGCTCGAGCAACCAGGTCGCCGTCGGTGATCACGCTTATCAACTGGTGAACGTCGGCGTCGGCATCGATCAGTTCCATGAGCTCATGGCAGGGCTGACGGAGTTCGTAGCCTCGACAGCCTCGCCCGAAGAGCGGCTTGAGCTACAGCAGCTGTTGGACGAGGTGGCCGCTGCTCTAGCTGCACAACTGCCTTCACAGGCGAGCGCTCACCGCTTCGGCAACAGGTTGCAGCAGCTCGCCGCGAAAGGTCAGACCGCTGCGGTCACCGCAACTGTCACCCTCGCCCTGGACGGTCTACTGCACATTCTCGGCCGGCTACACCCGTAGCTCCACGAGACGCGGTCGAGTCCGTTAGGGCAGATCAGATGCCACCAAAGCTCATCGTGGCAAGATCGAGCATGGCCTGTTCGGTGAAGCCGAGAGGGATCCGCACCGTCCGCTGGGTCCACTAGACACCCGAGGCCACAGTATTGACAGTTGCCCGACACTGATGCTGGGGGCAAGCTGCCAAGGCGGATTCTGACATTTGCAACTCTCACGCTCCGAGGTCAGCTCGCAGAGCGGCCACTGAGAGCGGAAGGCCCCTCGTCGAAAGGCGATCGAGCAGTTCGTCGACCGTCACCTCGGGAGACTTGAGAGCCGACGCCTGCTGCTGGACAACTGCGGCGACCCGCTCGGGCGCGAGCTCGACAAGATGAAGCACGAAGACATCGGGAGTTTGGGCTTCGATGTTGAACGGCTCCAGTGCCGATGCCGGGAAGTCCTTCAGATTTGAGGTCACGATCACCTGGGCACTGCAGCGGATCGCTGCCGCCAGGACGTGGCGGTCGTCTGGATCGGGCAGCTTGAGCGCCTCGATCAGGGGTTCATAGCCCACGACGAGACAGTCGGCAACGGCACCACAGATCAGTGCGCGGGTGCGCGCCAGGCGTTCGGCGTCCAGGTCCGGCCGGCGTCGCAGGATGCTCTCGATTGTCTCGTCAAGGATGCGCTCGGTCCACCGTGCTCGGAACAGACCCGTGGCGCCGAGACGGATGAGGAGGTCCCGCAATGAAGCGGGATGGAGCACGTTCGCGTCGCAGAGGGCCGTGAACGTCATCGGCCCAAGTGTCTCAGCTGTCGTACATCCCTAGCGCGGACGCTTCGCGAGTCAGCTCGTCGAGAATCTCCTGGCGCCGCTCGTCGTCGTGGCGCTTGTAGTCGAGCAGGTCAACCAAGAGGACCTTCCGCCGGTTGCCAACGCGCCGATACGGAATCTGTTTCTCATCGAGCAGCTTCACGAGGTAGGGCCGCGAGACATTGAGGATTTCCGCCGCCTGCTGCGTCGTCAACTCGGCGTGCACTGGTGCAACGGTCACGGCGTTCCCGTTTGCGAGCTCGGCGAGGACGTCGACGAAGAAGCGGAAGGCGACAGCAGGGATCACGACTCTGGTCTCCTGGTCGGCGTCTTCGGCGCAGAGCTGGACCCGCGCTGTTGGCGTCGGGTGGGCGCGGAGAAACTCGCTCAGTTCCTCGACAGCTCGCGCCGCCTCTTCGGCTGCGCTCTTGTCAGGCAGTTCAAGCTCTCGAACGGCGGCGGTGACTCTGGACATCGGAACCCTCTGTTGTCGGTTGATTTCCCAGGCACCAGTTTGACGCACCTCGCCGTTATTCGCAATAGCAGAAATAATCGAACCAGACGTAGTCATGCCACCGCGGACTTCCTCCCCCGCTGTCTATGCCTTAAAATACATCCCGCTCGGGGTTTCGAGAGGAGAGAAGTGGCACGCACGCTGGGCGACTACCTACTCGGGTCCGCACGGGCCAACAGCCCTTCCGTCGCCCGAGCGCGGTCGGCGTTCGACCAGATCTACGCAATCGAGCGCGAGGTCGCCGAGCTTCGTGAGAAGCACCACGTGACCCAGGGGGAGCTCGCGGCGAAGGCCCAGCCGGCTCGCATCGAACCCGCTCCTGCCGCGGCTATCCCGCGGACGCCGCCGTTCACCACGGTTCGCCGACGTGTCAATTAGCCGATGACCTGCCGTGATAGTTCACGGCAGTCCGCCAAAGTCCGCCATAAACACGTTCGCAACATGGAAGGCCGAGGTTGAGGCCGCTCACTCCACTATATCGACTCGGTGGATATTGTCGCTGGTGATGTCTTGCGAAGGCGACGCGGACAGGCCCGCTTGCGGGCTTTCCTCGCGGCAGGACCGATGGGAGTGAAAGGCTGACCATGGGGCCGAGACGCCGAGATGACAAGCATCGGGGCGATCCACCGCGGCTAACCACTCGGAGCCCTCGCCTCGACACGTCTGTCCGTCGCGCGCCGACGACGAAAAGGTGGCCACCATGCCGGCTGTCGGGGGATGGCGGTATTCGTGTCTCGCGCACGACCCGCCCTACCCATGGAATGTCACGGCGCAGCCGTCGCTACCAGCGAGAGAGGGAATCGCCTCCGAGCGGGGTCTCTATGAGGACCTCCCGGGGTCGTCCGGGTGTGACGATGCCGTCGAACGCGCTCAGAGTCGCGATGGTTCCCGACACGGTGGAGGTCATCTGCACCTCTTTCATCGCGCAGTTGGACAGCGCTCTCGTCGAGCTGCCGCCGGCATAGCAACTGAGCGCTATTTGGTAGCCAGCGCTGCCGGTAGACGGAAGACTGCGAGCAGTGCTGAGTGCCCCGAGGAAGGTTGGTCGTCGGCCCTCGCGCCGCCGAGCAGTCGCGCCGAATCCGGAGCACGATGCCGAACAGTGGTACGCGCAGCGACAACGGTCCCCGGCCGAGTCTGCCTTGTGGCGAGGTTCCACAACATCAGGATAGGTGCACGACTCCGACTTGCATTGATGCCTCCCCCGGCCGGCAACCGGCCGCACCGCTCCACGCGGACGGGGCGGGTCAGTCGGCTCAAGGGGCGGCCGCTCGGGTCACTTGGCGTTCGGGGGCCAGCAACTATGGTGCGGCTATGCAAGGCGCGCGAATCTCTGGGATAGCTGTCCCCGTCAGCAACCCCGATCGCGCGAAGGCTTTCTACATTGGGGCGCTCGGGTTCGAGGTGGAGATGGACCAGTCTGGCCCGGCCATGCGCTGGGTCATCCTCCGGCTCCCCGGCTCCGAGGTAGCGATCACTCTCGCGACGTGGTTCGAGACGCTGCCTCCCGGCTCGCTTCGGGGCACGGTCATCTCCGTTCCCGACATCGAGGTGACCGTGCAGCAATTGCGGGCAGCGGGGGCGCTCGAGGACGGCACCGAGATCGAGTCGGCCCCTTGGGGCCGGTGGGTGACGATCGAGGATCCCGATGGCAACGGCTGGATAGTGCAGCAGGACGCTGGTGGACCCGTCGATCTCAGCCAGCAGCTGTCACGCCGCGGCTAGACCCTAACCCTCCCCGTGTGACCAGACACCTCAGACCGACAGGGATCGGGAGAGGATGAAGAGATGGGACAAGCAAGCGAGTAGGCAGCGGTGGGTGCCGTCTCCACCACAAGCCAGTAGGACGTGAGGTACCGGTCTCCGAGTGCGAGAAGCAGCCCATCGCTACTGCCACCGCCGGCCAGCTTTGCCCGGCAACCCCGGATGTGAGGTGCCGTGGCAACCTCGGCGCAGCTCTTGCCGCAAAGCCGGCACTGTCCGTGGGGCCGTTCGACTTTCACCACACTGCCGCTCCTTTGGTTGCGGTGTCGGCTCACCGGCGAACCGCGGCGAAGTCGGGTCGGCCGAGACGCCGAACGAGAAACGCGGGCCGTATCTCGTGCTCACCGTTCAGGCGGTTGTCCCGGTCCTGGGCACGTGTCGAGCGCATCTGTCGCCTCGCTGACGACAGCATGAGCGAGGTCCGCCGTGGAGTCGACCCGCTTACCATGGCGAGCGGGAGCCTCAGCAGGTGAGGAACTTCGAGGTAGCTTGTGGGACATGGTCGAGGTGCGGTCCGCCACTGGCGCAGACCACAGGGACGTGGCCAGGGTACTGGGTGCAGCGTTTCGCTTTGACCCGGTCGTCCGCTGGCTCCTCCCAGACGGGCAGCGTGTCGAGCTTCTGTTCCACGCCCTAGCCCGTTACCAGCACGGACTAGGCGGTGGAACCGATCTTGCCGAGATAAACGGCGAGCCAGTCGGAGCGAGCCTTTGGGACCGACCGGGATATCGCCAATCGGTGTGGCACGCGATCGCATCTGGAGTGCCATTGGTACGCGCCCTCCGGTCCCGGATCCACTATGGCACCGCGTTGGAACAGGCTTTCCAGCGCGAGCGACCGCCAGGATCGTTCTGGTACCTGGCGTCGATCGGTGCTGTGCACAAGGGCCAAGGGGTCGGCGCCGCCCTTCTCGCGCACCGACTGGATGGCTTCACTGGGCCGGCCTACCTGGAAAGCAGCAATGAGATGAACATCCCGCTCTACGAGCGCTTCGGCTTCCGGGTTACCGGGAAGATCGGTCTTCCATACAATGGACCGACCTGCTGGAAAATGCTACGGGAGTAACCAGACACTCCTGTCGGGGCCCAATACCGGCGGTCCGCACGCCACTTGCCTCGCCTCAGCTCGAGCCGTCTCCGCCGCAGCGGGTTGCCACCCGTATCGGTCACGGGGGCAGGAGCCTGTATCCCGCTCCTCGCACAGTCTGGATGAGCGGCGGCGTGCCGGGCGTGTTGATCTTCCGACGCACGTATCCGATGTAGACGTCTACGACGTTCGACCCGGGATCGAAGCTGTAGCTCCAGACGTGGCTGAGGATCTGTGATCGCGAAAGTATCTGGTGCGGGTGACGCATGAGAAGTTCGAGGATCGCCCACTCACGAGGTGCCAGGTCGATGCGGCGACCGGCGCGTTGTGCCACCTTCGTGAGCAGATCCAGGCGGAGGTCACCGACCACCAGCTCTGTCGCGGTGGGCTGCTTGGCACTGCGAAGGACGGCCCGGATCCGAGCCAGCAACTCGTCGAACGCGAAGGGTTTCGTGACGTAGTCGTTTGCTCCGGCGTCCAGTCCGGCGATCTTGTCGCGTACCTCCGCTTTGGCGGTGAGGGCGATGACCGGAACATCGAGCCCTCTCGCCCGAGCCCACCGCAAGAGCGTCTCGCCGGTCCCGTCAGGCAGTCGGAGATCGAGGAGCACCATGTCGAACTCGGGCCCACTGGCGGTGAGCCATCCCTTGGCCGCCTCCATGGTGGGGGCAACCGTCACGGCGTGGCCCTCCGCGCGGAGCCCCTTGTCGAGGAAGGAGGCGACACCTGGGTCGTCCTCGACTACGAGCATGTGCACCGGCTAGACCTCCTCGGGAAGCGCGCTGGTGGGGGAGACGTCCCCGAGCGGCAGGCGGATCGTGACGCGGCACCCGCCGAGCGGTGAGTCGCCGACGATGGCCCGGCCGCCGTGGGCGCGCACGACGGCGTTGACGATCGCAAGGCCCAACCCAGTGCCTTCGGCGTTGGTCGCGGACGGTCGGGAGAACCTCTGCAGTGCCGTCTCTCGTTCCCCGAGCGGGATTCCCGGTCCTGAGTCGTCGACCACGATATCTACGAAGGTTTCGCCGGGAGGCCCTCCCACCCTGGCAGACAGCCGGATCGTGTCCCCTGGCCCGGTTGCCCTCACGGCGTTGTCGAGCAGGTTGAAGACAGCCCCACGAACCTTGTCCAGGTCGGCCGTCAGGACCACGTCGGGGACCGGCGGGAAGTCCCAGCGTCGCGGAGCCAGGACGCGCGCGGCGTCTGCGATATCGCCGATCATCGTGCGAAGGTCGACGGGTGCCAGGTCGACGAAGTCAGCCTCGAGCGACCGTCCGAGGAGGAGCAGACGGTCCACCAGGGCACCCATGTGGTCCAGCTGCGCCACGACTATGGCGACTGTCGCGCGCGTGTCCATCGCGTCGTCAAGCGCGCCTCGGGCCATGACTTCGAGGTGGCCGCGCATCACCGTGAGCGGCGTTCGCAGCTGATGGGAGACGTCCGAGAGCAACTGGCGTTGTACTGACATGGAAGAGTCGATCTTGTCGATCATCGCGTCAAACGTCGCCGCCATCTGCCCCACCTCGTCGTTCATGGGCCGCTCGTCCAAGCGCACGTCGAGCTGTCCACTGAGGCCGATGTCGCGAGCTGTCCGGGTGAGCCGCTCCACCGACCCGAGAAGTCGGCGCAGCAGCATGTAGGCGCTTATCACGGCCGCGATCAGCGCGATCAACCCCTCGCCGATCGCGAGCTGGAGCACACGGGCACGCGTCCGCTCGTAGCTGGCGAGGCTGCTCGAGGTGACGAAGGTGCCGAGCGTCCTTCCCGCTTCGACGATCGGGGTTGCCAGGACCTCCTCTGGCCTGCCCGCCAGGCTGACCTGGCTGAAAGAGGTCGCGGCCGGTGGCCGGCGCAGTAGGGCGGCTATCTGAGGCAACGCCGCGAGCCGCTCCGATCCGCCCGAGCCAACGGTGAGTCGTTGTGAGGGTATCGAGATGATGATGAGATCGCCGGCGATGTCTCCGTGGCTGGCAAGAAAGCTGCGGGAGAACGCTCCGAGCGACTGCGTCCGGGGCCGGGCCGAGGCGTCGGTCGAGAAGGACTTCAGATTCTCCGTCAAGTCGTGCGTGATGGTCGTGCGGTACTGACTGGCGAAGACTTGCGTGAACTGCACCACGACGATGCCGAGCACGGTTGCTATGACCAAGGCGTGGAGAGCGGCGAGACGCACGGCCGTGCCGACCCGCAAGCGTCTGGCTCCACCTCGCGCGGGTGGCTCGGCGCCCGACAACAGTGTTCGCTGGACCTGGCCATCGCTGCCCAGGCCTTCACCGGCTGTTCCCCAGTTGCTCTCCGAGCCGCCGCCGAGGCTCTGAGCGAAGCGGCTCGGTCGAGCAGGTGGGCCCTTCACACCTGGGGTGCGAGCCAACTGCTAGCCGTCGCTCGTCGTCGTCACCGCGGCCTTCGCCGTCTTCGCGTCTGCCGAGCGAGTCACCGTGGCCTTCGTCTCTCTCT
>JAKACA010000153.1 GCA_021796455.1 Actinomycetes bacterium | reverse complement strand
TGTGATGGACTTCGGCAGCATCATCGGGGCAGGAACCCTTGAGGACGTCCTTGGCGAATCCTCAGTGCGCCGAGCCTACCTGGGGGACGAGGTATGACGGGTGATGCCGCCCCGGTCGGGACCGTCACAGCCGCGGTGATCCCGCCTGTCTTGGAGCTGAGCAACGTGCAAGCCGGCTACCGGCGGTTCCGAGCGCTCTTTGACGTCTCCTTCACCGTCTCGAAGGGCTCAGTCACTGCCATGCTCGGACCGAATGGAGCCGGCAAGTCGACAGTCGCTCGGGTCGTGGCGGGTCTTGTTCCGGCAAGCTCTGGTTCGGTGGTATTCGCGGGCCAGGAGATCACCGGCCTCTCTGTTGCCCGCCGCGCCCGCAGCGGTCTCGCCTTCGCACCGGAGGGCAGGCCGGTCTTCTCCACGCTCAGCGTCGAGGACAACCTTCTTCTCACGTTCCGCCGCCAGCTCTCGCGCCGCGAAGCCGCAGTGGCCCTCGCGAGGACCTACGACCGCTTTCCTCACCTGAAGGAGAGGCGGCGCCAGCTCGCAGGGACTCTCTCGGGCGGCGAGCAGCGGCTGCTCGCGCTGGCTCGGGTCCTCGCGGTCCCGCCGGAGCTGCTCATGGTCGACGAGCTCTCGCTCGGCCTCGCTCCCAAAGCGGTCGACGAGGTGTTCGCGGCGCTGCGGGAGATCAACCAGGCCGGCACGACGCTCCTCGTCGTAGAGCAGCAGATCCGGCGGGCCCTCGATCTGGCAAGCCACGTGATCGTGCTTAGGAAGGGCCGGGTGATCTACGACCTGCCGACTTCGGCGATGACCGAGGATCTCGCGTCCGAGCTCCTGCCGGTGTCGCCCTGAGCACCGGGGCCCGGGCAAGAAACCCGCTACCGTCGTGAGCCAAGGCTCCCGCGCCGCCTAGCAGCCGGTGGGTGCTGTACCGCCATTGTCGAGTGTGAGCAAAGTGCAGATCGTGCTTTTTGCCACCAGCCACCTGCTGTTCACATATACCGCACCGCCGGACGAGCCTGTCAGGAGTGCTTTGCCCGTCGGCCCAAGGACGTCATAGGTAACAGCAGCGCACGGGCTCGGCAGGAACTCCTTTGAGCAGGCGGCCCCCTTCTCGATCTTGACAGTTACGACCTTGGCACCGGCCGCTTCTTTCGCGAGAGCCGAGTGGAGGGCGGTCGTGAACGCCTTTTTCAGGCTTGCACCGTCCTGCACCACGAGCAGCTTCGGCGCGATCGCGGGATTGGCCAGATCGAACAGCGTCTTGTATGCGTGGTCGATGGCGGTGGTCGAGGACTTGAGGGGGGGAAGTGTTGTCACTGTCGGTGTCGTCGTAGTCGTGGTAGTCGTGGTAGTCGTCGTAGTCGTGGTGGGCGCGGACGATCCGGAGCTGCAGGCCGCGAGGCCAACGGCTGCCACCGCCACGAGCAGCACCAGCTTGAGGCGGGCACCGCGGCGCTGAGCAGGCTGGTGACCGGCGGTACTTTGGCGTGTTCTCGTCAAGCTCATCGAGTTGCATTCTACGGCCAGGGCACCTGCTCGGAGCGGCGGTGCGCCTTCTGCCGGCAGAGCCTAGATTGCGCTCTCGTGAGCATCTCGACAAAACGCGGCGACACTGGGACGACGGGTCTGCTCTATGGCGGAAGAGTCCGCAAGGACTCCGAACGGATCGAGTGCAACGGTGCTGTCGACGAGGCCCAGGCCGCACTCGGCTATGCAAGGGCTGTCGTGCAGGGTACCGGAGCAAGCGGTCCGGGCAACCTCACGAGCGATGCCCTCGACGGCATGCTCGTCTCCATAGAGCGAGACCTCTGGGTCCTCATGGCTGAGGTTGCCACCTCAAACAGCAACCGGAGCAAGCTCGTAGCCGGCACCTCGCTTGTCACACCTGCGATGGTCGACGTCCTGACGAGCCGCGTCCAGGCAATCGAGGCGCTCCAGGTCGTGCCGAAGGAGTTCGTAGTTCCGGGCGAGAGCCTGGCCGGGGCGGCGCTCGATATAGCCCGGACTGTGGTTCGCCGGGCCGAGCGACTTGCAGTGGCCGCAGAGCTTCCCGTGGCCTCGGCCGTCGTGCCGTACCTGAACCGGCTGTCGGACCTGTGCTGGCTGCTCGCTCGTGCAATCGAGCGTGACCATCTGACAGCTCGTGCCGGCCCGGTGAAGCGGACCAGGCAGTCGCCGCGTCTTGCCCCGAGCGACAGCGACCCTGTCGACGGGCAATGATGGAGCCATGAACGTTGAGATATCGATAGCGTCCGAGACTCGGAGCGACACCGCGGCAGTCGGCCACCTGGTCTTCGAGGGACTCGTTCCTGTTACGAGCGGCATCGAGGTCGACCCGGTCTTATGTGAGATGCGTTCCTTCGCGGGAAAGCCCGGTGAGTACGTCCTCGAGACCGGGCAAGGTCAGCTTCGCGCCCTCGTCGGCGCCGGTGAGATGGACAGCTTTGGGACAAAGGCGCTACGCCGTGCGGCCGCCACGTTCGCGCGTGCGGTCTCGTCGTGCAAGAGCGCGTGCCTCGATCTCACCGGCCTGCCCGAGAACGGACCGAGTGTGGCGCCCGCCATTCAGGCCGTTGTCGAAGGCATCGGCGGTTCCACGTACCAATTCGGGCGGTATCGCAGCAGCGAGAAGCCGAGGGCGCTGGGCTCGGTTGCGTTGGTTGTAAAGGAGGCGGACACCGTCGCAGCCGCGGAGGGCCTCGCCCGGGGCCTTGCAATAGCACGGGCAGTTGACGTGGCTCGTGACCTCGTCAACACACCGGCTGCCGACATGACCCCGTCACGCCTGGCTGAGGTTGCGAGCGAGGTGGCCCAGGAAGCGGGCCTCTCCATAACTGTTCTCGACGAGGAGCAGGCGCGAGCCGAGCGCCTGGGCGGGCTCCTCGGCGTCGCGCGCGGCTCGGCCGAGCCGCCGCGCCTCATCAAGCTCTCTTACGAGCCTGCGCAGTCCCAGGGAGCCGCGGTGCCGACAGTGGCACTCGTCGGCAAGGGGATCACCTTCGACTCAGGTGGCCTCTCGTTGAAGAGCGGCGAGGGGATGATGGCGATGAAGGACGACATGAGCGGGGCCGCTGTCGTGATCGCGGTGCTCGGGGCCTGCAAGGCGGCCGGAGTCAATGTGAGGGTGGTGGGAATCGCCCCGTGCACCGAGAACATGCCGAGCGGCACCGCCACGAAACCCGGCGACGTTCTCACCACTCGTAACGGCAAGACCATCGAGGTTCTCAACACCGACGCCGAGGGCAGGCTGGTTCTCGCTGACGGCCTGGCGCTCGCGGTCGAGGAGGCACCGGACGCGATCGTCGATCTCGCGACTTTGACCGGTGCGTGTGTCGTCGCGCTCGGTGCCGAGGTTGCAGGAGTGATGGGCAACGACTCGCGTCTCATCGGTGCCGTGGAGAGCGCGGCCGAGCGAGCCGGTGAGCCCGTCTGGCACCTGCCGCTCCCGCAGTCCTACAAGAAGCTGCACGAGTCGAACATTGCCGACATGAAGAACATCGGGCGACCGGGGGGCCCAGGGGCTCTGCTCGCGGGTCTCATCCTCGAGGAATTCGTCGGGGATCGGCCCTGGGCGCACCTCGACATCGCGGGGCCGGCGAACACCGACGAAGACGCTTTCGACCAGCGAAAGGGCGCGACGGGCTTTGGGGTGCGGACGGTGCTCGAGTTGCTGTCGAGCTACGAGGCGATCGGCGCTCCGGCCGATCACGCGGCAGACGGGAGCGTTCGATGACAGGTACGGATCCGACTCGAAAGTCGCCCGCCGCACGGACCCGCCGCCAACCGGCGCGCGTGCCGGCGAGCGCACCGATCCCGGGCCCGCTGCGCCCTGCGACGCTTGCCATCGACATCGGCGGAACTGGGCTCAAGGCGACGGTTCTCGACGCCGAGGGTCGTCTGCTGGCCGACAGGGTACGCGTGGCGACCACCTACCCGGTGAGCCCCGAGGAGATGGTCGAGCAGCTCATCCAGCTGGTGCGGCCGCTGCCCAGCTCCGAGCGCGTCTCGGTCGGGTTTCCTGGAGTAGTGCGCAGGGGCCATGTGCTCACCGCGCCCCACTTCGTCACCAAGTCCGGACCCGGATCGAAAGTCGTAAAGGACCTGGTGGAGAAGTGGACGGGTTTCGATCTTGCGGGCGCGCTGTCGGGGAAGCTCGAGACACCGGTTCGGGTCGCCAATGATGCCGATCTGCAGGGATGGGCCGTCATCGCCGGCACCGGCCTCGAGATGGTGGTGACGCTCGGGACAGGAGTTGGGACCGCGCTGTTCGCCGAGGGCAAGCTCGCCCCCCATCTGGAGCTTGCACATCACCCGTTCCGCAAGGGCGGCACCTACAACGAGCAGATCGGTGACGATGCCCTGAAGCGCATCGGGGTCACGAAGTGGCGAAAGCGGGTGTTCGAGGCGATCGGCAACTTCGACCGGCTCGTCAATTACGACAGCCTCTACATCGGAGGCGGCAATTCCAGGCACCTGCAGGGCCACGTCGAGGCGCCGATCACGATCGTCGACAACGTGGCCGGGCTGATCGGCGGCATCAAGCTCTGGGTTCACGGCGGGCATTGAGACGTGCCGTAGCGCTCGGCTGCCGAGGCAGCTCGGCGAGGCCGGCCGCCGTCGTCAGCGAGGTCAGGTGCCGAGCCAGCTCGGCGAGGCGTCGAGGAGGAAACGTGTCACGGCAAGGGCGCGATCGAAGGTGTCGCAAAGGAGCTCCTCGCCAGCCAGCACCCGCGCAAGGGACACCTCGCGCCTAGCGACGATCGTGAGTCGGCGCACCGCGGCTTCGGTAACCGAGCCGAACGAGTCCGTGGCAGAGATCTCCAAGGGCAGCTCCAGCCCGCCGACGCCGGACAGGTCGAGAGTGAGGCGGAGCAGGTCGGGCGCGTTCGGAAGGGGTGGCACGCCCCAGTTGAAGGTGAGCGGAAAGAACCACTTGTCTGGCGGGTCGGCATCCTCGGCGAGAGCCACCACGGCGTCTTCGAAGTCGAGGAGCACGCGCGGCTCGACCTCGAGGGCTAGATGGAGGTCGATCGGGCCACCGCATCCCTCCTCTGGGTGGAGGTCGACCTCCCAGAACTGCCGCAGCGAGTACGTCTCGACGAAGTGCCGCTCGTCGTGCACGTGGAAACCGTGATCGACCGCGTGATCCTTGAGCTCGGCCACATAGCCGGCGACGTCAATGACCGCCATGTCACGGGAAGTGTACGCCGCGATCGCGAGCTACCGTGCCGCTAGTGGACAGCACATCGATGATCGCGCTTATGGAGGAGGCAGCCCGGGCGGTCCGCGATGCGCTCGGTGGGCTCAGCGACTGGGGTCTTGCCGGGACTCGCCCAGGTCAGTACCGTTCCGACCTAGTGGCCGACCGCGCCGCCGTCGAGGTGCTGACCGGGGCGGGTTTCTCGGTGATGAGCGAGGAGTCCGGGCTGACCGAGGTCGACTCTTCGACCTTCTTGGCGGTCGTGGACCCCGTGGACGGCTCGACGAACGCCTCACGAGGGCTTCCGTGGTTCGCCACGAGCATCTGCGTTCTCGACGACGAGGGACCGCTGGCCGCCCTGGTCGTCAACCAGGCAACCGGTCGTCGCTACGAGGCGACGCGCGGGGGAGGGGCCACCTGCGACGGCAGGGTTATAGGACCGACCTCTTGCCGTGAGCTCGGCCGGGCAGTCATCGCACTGTCCGGTTACCCGTCTCGCTACCTAGGCTGGAAGCAGTACCGCGCACTTGGCGCCGTCGCTCTCGATCTGTGCGCTGTCGCCGACGGCACGCTCGACGGCTATCTCGATTGCGGGAGGAACGCGCACGGCGGCTGGGACTACCTCGGTGGCATGCTCGTCTGCCAGGAGGCGGGCGCGGTCGTCGCCGACGGCCTCGGGCGCGCGTTGGTCGTGCGCGGTCATGGCGAGCGCCGGACCCCGGTTGCGGCGGGTACTCCGGAGCTGTTGGAAGCTCTGGCGGCTGCTCGACGGAGCCTCGAGGCCCGATGACAGGGGGTCCTCACAGCTGCGATGGGCCACCGAGGCGCCACCGAGGCTTGGTGCCAACTACCCTTCGTAGCGATGGGAGACGATGTCGTGACCGAGAGCTCAGGCGATCCAGCGGTCCCCGGTCCCCCGGCTGATGCATTGTGTGATCGCCCTCCTGATCCTCTGTCTGTCCTCCTCGACGTGCAGGCACACGACCTGGCACTCGACCGCCTTGCCTATAGGCTCCGAGAGCTCGCCGAGCGGGGGCAGCTCGAGGAGCTGAACCGCCGGCGCGCCGTGCTCGACCGCCAGCGGGTGGAGACGGAGGAAGCTCGCGCAGAGCTGTCCCGTCGCCAGGACGAGATCGAGAGCCACGTGCAGGCGCTTGTTTCTCGGGTCAGGGCGATCGAGCAACGCCTCCGGTCGGGGGCGGCTGGCTCGTATCGAGACCAGGAGGCGATGGCCACGGAGACTGGCTCCCTCGAGGAGCAGCGCCGCCGCTTCGAGGACGACGAGCTCGAGATAATGGAGCAGCTCGAGCCCCTGGAGGAGCAGCTGGCTGCGATGACTGCCGAGTTGGCTGATCTCGACGCGCAGCGGGCCCAGGCGTCGGAGCAACTCGCCGCGGCGGAGGCTGCGATTGCCGCCGAACGGGCAACAGTGGTGGCCGAGAGGGCACCTCTTGTTGCGCTCCTGCCTTTGGAGCTCGGGGCTTCGTACGAGCGACTGCGCTCGAAGCTCGGCGGTATCGGTGCCGCCAGGCTCGTCGACGGAGCCTGCAGCGGCTGCCACCTCCGCCTTCCGTCGAAAGAGCGGGACCAGATCCTGCACGCTCCGGCCGGGACGGTCTTCTACTGTGACCAGTGCGGGCGGATACTCGTGCCGTGATGATCCTCGTGCGCCACGGGCAGAGCGAGGGCAATGCCGCCGGTCTGCTTCTTGGCAGGGCCGACTCCAGCATGACGCCGCTTGGGAGGGCGCAGGCGGCGCGCTTGGGCGAGGCATTGGCCGAACGAGCCGGTGGTAGTCGAGGCCCTGGTGGGCGACCGCTTGGAGTTGGTGGAGCCAGCTTGCCCATGCGCCTGCTCACGAGCCCTCTCACCCGCGCTCGGCTCACGGCGGAGACGATCGCCGAAGCCCTCGGTCCCAATGCCCCGGCTCCGGAGGACGAAGAGCGCCTTGTCGAGCTCGACTACGGCGAGCTCGAGGGTCGCCGTCCCGCCGAGCTCTCGCGCGATCTGTGGGCGCAGTGGCGTGCGGACGCGAGCTGGCGACCGCCGGGAGGGGAGTCGTTTCTAGATCTGCATCGGCGGCTCGATCCGCTCTGGGAGTCCCTCAGGGAGGAGGCGACCGAGGGGGACGTGATCGTCGTCAGTCACGTCTCGCCGATCAAGGCCGCGGTTGCCTGGGTCCTTGGCGCCTCGCCCGATCTCGCCTGGAAGCTGTCGCTCGGTGTGGCCTCGATCACGACGATCTCGTTCGCGGGACCAGCTCCGGTGCTGGTGAGCTTCGGGGAGACCGGTCACCTTCTCGGCCTGTGACGGGTCGGCCTGTGAGGGTCGGCCTGTGACGGGTGGGCCTGTGACGGGTGGGCCTGTGACGG
>JAKACA010000152.1 GCA_021796455.1 Actinomycetes bacterium | reverse complement strand
GGACCTTCGCGAGGGACGGGTCGAGCGGGGTTTCAACTCTCTTGCCGCACACGACCGCGTCGTCGTCGCCGAGGACGAGCTGGCACTTGCCTCTCATCTGATCGGCGACTGGTGGGCGGTCTATAGGACCGGGGCGGACTGTCGCATCCTTAGCTACTCAAGGCGCGGCACGGCCGCTCTCAACGCGATGGCCCGCGACCACATACTCAAGGCTGGCCTGCTCGGAGATGTCGTGGCCGAGGTGGACAGCACCGACGATCTTGTCGAGCGGGAGTTTCGCGTGGGCGACAAGGTGCTGCTCTTGAACAACGCCACGCTCAAGGCACAGGGTGGATCTTCGGCCCGTGTTCGCAACGGACAGCGCGGTGTCGTGCTCGGCCGGGCCGGAAAGCGACTGCTCGTCGAGGTGGAGCCGAGCCGGAAGAACGCTCATTCTCGGGTCATCGAGATCCCGCCCGACTATCTAAAGACCCACGTCGACCACGCCTACGCGAGCACGGTGCACAAGTCCCAGGGCTCAACGGTCGGAAAGGCCGCGGCAGCTCGGGACGCGAGCGAGGTCGTCCGAGCATCAGAGCGGGGCGAGTGCTTTGTCTTCGGGGCGGGCGAGATGGGAGGCGAGGCCGCCTACGTCGCGCTCAGCCGAGCTACCGACCGGACCCGGCTGTATGTCGCCACAAGGGAGTCCAAGGCGGGATCAAGAGCCGAGATAGACGAAGCGATCGCCCGGCTCAAGAAGTCCTGGACCGCGTCTGAGGCCGAGGACGCGGCCACACAGAGCGCAGCGACACAGACAAGGATCGCCGCTCTCGCTAACACCATGACCCGCGCGCAACTCGAGGACCGCTACAAGGTCGCAGCCAAGGCCGCGGCTGCGGCCGGCATCGACCCCACAGAGCAGTTGGTCGAGGCATGGAACAAGGCGCAGGAAGCCGCGTGCGGTGAGGACAAGACCGAGATGCGAAAGGCCGCGCTGCGCCTTGTCGAGGCCCAGGCGCTCGCGAAGACCTGGGAGGAAGCGCCACCCGATGCGCGAGCTGCGGCTGGCGAGCGTGACGTGCTCGACGCCGCTCTAAAGACACTGCGCGCCCGGACCGTCGATCAGGCCGAGATAGTGCGCCCGGCCTGGCTCACCGACGCCATCGGGGAGCCGACCGACGTGCCTTCTGACCGGGTGCTGTGGCGCGAGGCCGCCGGCGCACTGCTTGACGCGGAGCACCGTGTCACTCGGGCACGCGCGTCGTCTGGCTCGGAGCATGTCCGCAATCTCGCAGACCCCGACATCGTTCGCGCCGAGGTGTCACGCGCGGCCAGGGCAAGCGACCAGCGAAGGCTCGAGGAAGTAGCAGAGCCTCACGCAGAGGCCGTCGCCGCGGCCGTCGCCGACCTTGGTGGACGACGGCCAGAGGACGCCACACAGATCGAGAAGGCTCCCGCTGTAGCACGTGGGCTGACCGCGATCGCCTGCCTTGGAGGCGACCTGGGCGCTGCCAGTAGGAGAGCAACCGAGCACATGGGAGGAGTCTCATCGCCTGTGGGACTGATCGCTACTCGTCTGCGGAGAGAGGCGGCATCTCTGGTCGAGCAGGCAGATCGGAGCGGGCAGGAGGTGCCGGCCGCTGTCCGTATGGCGGTGAGCCCTGGCTTTGGCTTCCCGGACATATCCGCTGTAGGCGAGGCAAGTGTGGCTGCGACAGAGCTTGCGGCTCGCAGAGCCAAGGCCGCGGCCAAGGCTCAGGCCGCCACCGAGGGCGACAAGGCGCAGCGGCTCGGTGGCGCACAGATGATCGACGGATCGGCGCAGAGGACAACGACAGACAAGGAGCACGGCTATGGCTACATCCGATAACCCCAACACTCACGACCCAATCGACCTTCGAGGGCTCGAGGCGATAGATCGTGCCCTGCGAGCTGGTGCGCATGCCGAGGGAGCAGATGACGACACGGATTGGGACATCCTCACCGACGAGGCCATGGGCGAGGATCAAGGCGGGCCGCCCTATCCGTGGGACCCGGCCGCTATGACCGAGCACGACTGGACAGAGCTCGCAGGGTGGGTTTCGTGGCTCAGGTCAGTCTACGGGCTCGAGCTCACTATCCCCGAGTGCTGGTACCGGCACCCGGCTCATGTCGCCGAGCTGGCCGGTCTGCGCGCCTGGTGGCGAGCCGCCTATCAGCTCCCAAAGGCCGGACCCGACGCCCCGACCGTATGGCACGAGCACCTCGACAGTGCTCTCGGCCGGCTCGGGGGCCGGTGGCAGGTGCCGTGCAGGGGGTCGCGACACGACTCACACTCTGAACCTCAGCCTGAGGTTCGGCTTGCCGGCTTTGCCCGGTGGCGCCGGGAGATTCGCGACTCGACGGTGGCTGTGCTACCTCACGAGGACGGGAGCTCCGTCTCTCCGATAGTCGACTGATCAGGCGGCACGGAGAGACGGCGTTGCGATGACATCCAGCGCAGCCGCCCTCCTCTCCGGCTGAGGCGACCGTAACCCCTCTGTCCAGCAACGCGACACTCCCGCCGACGTCTCGGCCATGTCGACGCGTAGCTCGGCCCCGTGGGCAGCGGGAGGTAATGACGGCTCAGCTAACCTGTACCTTATGAGCCCGACCGGTACCGAGAGTCCGGGGGCGAACCTGACCCTGACCGGGCGGGTAGCGCGTTGGGTACTCGAACAGGCCGAGGCGGAGCAGCGCAGCCCCGCAGAGGTCGTCGAGGAAGCGCTCACGCTGCGCTGGGGACGTCAGCTCGGCGATGCCTACCAGGCGCTGTGGGAGGCAGGCCCGGGTCTCGACGAGGTGTCGGCCGAGGATCTGGTCGATACCTAGGTCTACGAGCCTCGCCGTCGCTCTCATCGAGGGTGAGGGCAGTCGTTGATCCTGGTGTGCTGGTTTCTGCCGCGCTGAGTCCGTCAGGGGACCCCCGCCAAACTCATCGAAGCGGTTCGGGCCGGTCAGTTGGACTTGGTGGTTTCTCCGCTTCTTGTTGCCGAACTCGACGGCGTGCCCGGCCGGGAGCGGGTCGGCGCTCGTCTGAATGCCGGAGCGCTCGGCCGGCTGGGATGCGTACTTGCCGAGGCTCCGCTCGTGGAGGACCCCGCTGTCGAGGCGGTGAGCCGCGACCCAACCGACGATTACCTGATCGCGCTGGCTCGGGCCTCGGCATCTGACTGCATCATCTCGGGCGACACGGGACCTGGTGAGTCTGGTCGGACTCAACCCTCCCGTGCTCACCCCTACGCAGGCGATGGCCCGTCTCCGCTCCGAGCATCCGGCCTAGACCCTCCCTGACAGCACCGGTGCGCATCCCAGGCGGCCACTGCGCTGGAGAGGCTTATGACGGGTTGAGGCCTCAGGCAGCACCCGGCGCAGCGGGCCAGTCGGAGGCTGGCAAAGTCGCCAGAGCACTGGCAGCGTTGGCGACGATCCCCTCGCGCGTCGCGGACGGCAGTGTCCAAATCGACTGCACGATCTCGAGAGCTCGGTCGGTGTCCTTGATGCCAAGCCCGACCAGCTTGGAAAGCGCTTGTGTCACCTGCACGGAGTTGTCAGCCGAGAGCCAGGCGGCTGCCTTGGCGACTGGCACCAATGCCGAGCAGGACGCCGCGAACAGGTACGCGGCGAGAAGATCCGTTGCTTGGCTGGCAAAGGAACCCGCGCTGGCACCGTTCCAATCGTGATCGATGGCATTGACCATGCGCTTCGGGATCACCGTGGCTCCCGCCGGTGTCGCGCAGGTCCAGCGCGGTGGCAGGCACGACAGCGCCGAATGCGCGGGGACCCACTTGCGTGGTGCCGGGCCATCGGCTTGGAGATCGCGGGTGATGACATGGTTGGTACGGCGAGCGGCGAACAGCACAGATCCGACCGCTCCAACCGCCAGGAGTGCCGGGGCAACGATGCGAAGATTCGGCCTGGCGGCGTTGCGCGGGATGGCTCTCATGGAACTCTCCTTGTTGTCGTTGAGGAACGGTTCAGGCGGCAACAGTCGCGAGAGCAGACGCTGGCTCGGATGGTTCGCCGCCGGAAAGCGCTCGACGAGCGGTGGCGAGCACCTTGGGTGGGAGATGTAGGTGAGGTCCCAACACCGACGAACTGCCCACAGAGCGGCCGTGACGTCCTTGGTGCCGAGCCCGGTAAGTGCTGTAGACACCCGGCCATAGTCCCCGTCGGCGAGCCAGGCGGCTGCCTTGGCCAGGGGGGTACGAGACGACGAGGCTGCCAGGAGATGCGCTGCCAGGACGGCTTCGGCCTGGATGCGGAAGAACGGGTCGCCAGGTCGTAGTAGACGAATGTGCGGTCGGGAAGCGTCGTGACGACCAGGTGGCCAGCAAGGGCTTTGGCGCCGGAAGGAGTGGCGCAGGTCGGTGGGTCGATAGACGACAGTGGTGAAGTCGCGCGAGGTGTCAGAGAAGGGCTCGGCGCGAGGAAATCGCGTTCACCCGACGCCACTGGGACGCCACGCCGGCTCCCAAGGCTTCACTCCTGGCCCTTCGAGTGCCTCGAGAGCCCGGACCACGACCACGCTCCCGGCGTCGGGAATGCCACTGCCCCGCTCTCCCACCCACGCCGCGCGCCCGTGTTTGGGCACGGCTGACACCATCTCCTCGGTGCCGACGATCGCCGCGAGGCGCATCAATGATAGAGCTTCTGTAAGAGACGTCGCTTCTCTGGCCGCTTCGAGCGCGGGGATGAGGGCGTCGAGGAGGGTCTTCTCCCCTGGCTCGGCCTGTCCCCTTCGCTGCACCATCGCGATGGCGGCCTCGAGGGCCACCACGAGCGACGAGAGGTCGTCTCGCTCTTCGTCGCCGAGCGCTTTGGCCGCTGCGCTCAAGCCAAGGGCGACGAGCGAGCCGAATGTCGAGGGGCTAGTGCTCGCGCAGATGTGTGCGATTCCCGCCAGCAGTTCACTCGTCGAGCCGGTCCTCCCGCTCTTGGGAAGCCAAGCGAGGATCGCCACAGCGGCCGAACGCACCGTGATACCGAGATCGCCGTCGCCTGCCGCGGCGTCGAGCTTACGAAACTCGTCTTCGTGGTCGATGAGGGACCTGAGCAGCCTCTCGAGGGCCGCTTTGGGGGAGGGCATCAATAAAGCCTCAAGAGGGGAGAGTACGACGGTGCCTCGAGGAGCGAGGTGAGCTCGTCGTCGAGCGCCATCACCGAGACCGAGCAGCCCGCCATCTCGAGGCTCGTCGCGTACCTACCGACAAGGGCGCGATGAACGGCGACACCCGCCGCCGCGAGCCGGTCCGCGACCCGCCCGTAGACGATGTAGAGCTCCTCCTGAGGGGTTGCCCCGAGGCTGTTGACAAGGACCGTCACGCGGCTCGAGGCGTTGAGCTCGAGTTCTGCGAGGATCGTGTCCAAGAGCATGTCGGCGATCCGGCTCGCATCGCCCATCTGCTCGCGGCGGATGCCGGGCTCACCGTGGATCCCGATACCGAGCTCCATCTCGCCCTCGGCGAGCTCGAAGGTCGGTAGTCCGACTTCGGGGATGATCGTCGGCGAGAGCCCCACCCCCATTGTCCGCGTGTTCGAAAGTGCGCGCGCGGCTACCTCGGCTGTCTCAGACAAGGAGTAGTTGGCAGCCGCGGCGGCACCCGCGCACTTGTAGGCGAGCGTCAGGCCCGCGACACCGCGTCGGCTGATCCTGGCGGCGGGCGGGGCGGAGGCGACGTCGTCGGCCGCCCGGACCGTTGCCATCTCGATGCCGTCGGCGCCCGCCAGGTCCGCCGCGTCATCGAAGTTGATGCCGTCGCCGCTGTAGTTTCCGTATAAGAAGAGCACACCCTTCCCGGACTCAGATGCCTTCGTCGCGGCCAGGATTGCCTCGGCCGAAGGGGACGAGAAGGTGTTGCCGACCGCCACCGCGCTGCACAAGCCTTGACCGACGTATCCCAAAAAGAGCGGCAGGTGTCCTGAGCCCCCGCCAGTGACTATCGCGACCTTCGGATCGACACCGGCCGGCTCCACCCGGGTGAGCGCCCGGGGGAAGCCAGGCACGGAGCAGAAGTCCCTAGGGTACGCCTTGAGCAAGCCGTCGAGAAAGTCATCGACGAAGTTCTTCGGGTTGTTCATTATCTTGCGCATGCACCACGACCTCTTTCCCTTCGAGCTGGTCACTATCGATCATGAATAGATGTCGATTCGGGACCGACAATTAGCTCTACAAGTCGCTTCTGCGTCGTCTCTTCTCGGCCGAGCACGCCGACTACGCGACCGTGGCGCATAACGACAACCTGATCCGCCAAGTCAATAACATGTGGAAGGATATGGCTGATTATCAGAACGGCCAGACCCCGGTCCCGAGCATAATTCACTAAGCGAAGCACGGCCGCGGATTCGGCGACTCCCAATGCGGCGGTGGGTTCGTCCATAATCAGAACTTTCGACGCGAACACCAAAGCACGTCCGATAGCGACAGATTGGCGTTGTCCCCCCGATAAACTGCCCACAGACTGTCTTAGCGACGAAATCTTAATATCAAGGTCGGCCAGAGCAACCCGAGCTGCCTCCATCATCGCTCGCCGATTCACTATACGCAGGAACCGCCCAGCGCCTCCGCGATAGATCTCCCTGCCGATGTAGAGGTTCGTTACCACATCGAGGTTCGGAAGTACAGCCAAATCTTGATAGACAGTCTCGATCCCAAGACGGCGAGCCGAGATCGGATCAGACAGCTCGACCAGTACTCCGTCGACCAGTATCTCACCGGCGTCCGGCATCAGCGCGCCAGCCATCATCTTCACGACCGTGCTCTTGCCCGCACCGTTGTCGCCAACCAAAGCAGTAATCTGCCCGGCTCTGAGCGTGAAGGACGCCGACTCGACGGCCTTCAGTGCTCCGTACGACTTTGACAGGTCGCGCACTTCCAACACTGGCGCCAAAGAACTCGTCACGCTCTTCCTTTGCATGAACACTCCCCAGATAAGGGGTAGCTGGCCATCCACAGGCCGCACTCCAACACCCTCCACCTGCACCTGCTGAGCGTACCGGTCTCCTTCAAATCAGTTGAGGACCTGCCCATCCAGCCTTCCTCCCGTACCCCAATTCTGCACCTCCGCTAACCACGATGCCCACGCCAGTCACGAATGACGCCCCCTGTCCAGACAGAAACAAGCAGACGCGTCCCACTTCCGCGGCCTGCCCCACTCTGCCCAGCCACTGCCATTGATCGATCTCGAGCTCTGCCTGCTCCGCGTCGGCCTGCCGACCAATGTATGCGCGATGCATAGGAGTCTCGATCACGCCCGGCAGCACTGCGTTCACACGGACTCCATGCCGCGCCTCATCAATCGCCAGCGCGCGCGTGAGACCGTCGATGCCACCTTTTGTTGCGGTGTAGGCGCACGCTCCCTCCTGGCCAATAGTCCCTACCAAGCTGCCCACGTTTATAATGCTCCCCCGCACACGCCTCAGCGCTGGCAGAGCTAGCTTACAAAGCTCGAAGTAGCTCGTTAAGTTGAGCCTTAGCAAGGTTTCAAACTCCGCGACCGACACGTCATCTATCGGTCGGTGAGGCGGATGCCAGCCCGCATTATTGATTAGACAGTCTAGTCGTCCACTCTTCTCGACCGCCCTTGCAACCAAACGGTCATTGTCCTCACTGCTGGTGACGTCGCATCGGATGAATTCACAAGTACCTGGGCCGCTGCGACCGATATCTCGAGCGGCTGCCTCGCCCATCTCGACGTCGCGCCCGCAAACAAACACCGTCGCCCCC
>JAKACA010000016.1 GCA_021796455.1 Actinomycetes bacterium | reverse complement strand
CATCGAGACCACTGGGCCCATCGAGACCACTGGGCCCATCGAGACCACTGGGCCCATCGAGACCACTGGGCCCATCGAGACCACTGGGCCCAGCGATAGCGATCGACTCGAATTGCCCGGAGAGCTTCAAGCAGATGCCGTCCCACCCCCGGTCAGCAACGAGAAGATTCGATCCCTTACCGATCACGAGCACGCGGACCGCGGATCCGTGAAGTGCCTTGAGGACTCGATCGAGGTCGTCCTCGGCCGAGATCTCGCAGTAGAGGCGGGCAGCACCTCCCACCCGGTAGGTGGTGAGAGACCCGATCGGCACCTCCCGGCAAGCCAGACCGCCGAGAGCGGCCGCAAGCCGATCCAACTCTCCCGACACTTCGCGGATCACCATGTGGCGCCAGCGAGCAGCTCGTCGGCGAGGTCAGTGAGGTCGCCAGCCTGGAGAGTGATACAGCAGTCTCCAGATCGCAGGCTTGCGCGGAGATGGCCGAGGAGCTCCTCGTGAGTCGCGGTATAGACGACGTCCGCCTCGGGATGAGCCCCCAGCACCGCGTCGACCACAAGGTGACCCGTCACACCCGGGCGGGCCCTTTCACCCGCGGAATAGACGTCGGTGACAAAGAGGAGGTCGCAGTCGACGAACGCAGAGGAGAAGTCGGGTGCGAGAGAGGCAATGCGCGAGTAGCGGTGGGGCTGGAAAACGCACACGACACGCTCGAAGCCACCGCTTCGGGCCGCAGCCAAAGCGGCCCTCACCTCCGAGGGAAGATGGGCATAGTCGTCTACAAATGTGACCCCGTCGCGAGTTCCGCGGAACTCGAACCTGCGGGCGACGCCCCCGAAGCGCCCGAGCGCCCGGCGGGCGGCGTCGGGCTCGGCTCCGACCGAGAGAGCCGCGACGATCGCCGCAGCAGCATTGCGGGCGTTGTGCTCACCGGGCGCGGCAACGCTGAACTCGCCGAGGCTAGTGGGGCCCAAGGTGCCACCAGCCGATCCCCGATCTGCCGAGCGAGCTCTCGGCGAGCGATGCTCCAGAGCGAAGGTGATCTGGCTCCGCTCGGGCCGCAGGGCGCTGATGCGATAGCTTGCCCCATCGCTTTTCCCGAAAGATGTTGCTGCGCTCGGTGCAAGCTCCATCGCCGTCCTGTCGTCGGCGGAGACCACCACCCTTGACGCTCCAGCCATGAATGTCGCGAAGGCATCGCGCAGGGTGGCGAACGAGCCGTATGTCTCGAGATGATCGGGCTCGATGCTCGTCACTACAGCTACCTCGGGCGAGAGCCTTAGGAACGTGCGGTCGCTCTCGTCGGCCTCTACGACGAGCCACTCGCCGGTGTCCCACACCGCGTTGGTCCCGATGTCGTTGAGATCTCCTCCGATTATGAAGCTCGGCCGGAAACCCGCCTCGACTAGAACCACCGCGAGCATCGACGCCGTAGTCGTCTTGCCGTGGGTTCCTGCCACGGCGATCGTACGGCGGAGCCCCGTGATGCCGGCAAGAACGTCGGCGCGAGAGAATATCGGGATGCCGAGGCGCCGAGCTTCTGCCACCTCGCTGTTCGACGGATCTATCGCGCTCGAAAGCGTGAGGGCGTCAGCGCCCACGACGTTCACCGGATCGTGGCCCACCTCGAGAGAGAGACCGAGACTTTTCAACCGTTGGAAGACCGCAGAGGCTTTGATGTCGCTACCAGTGACCTCATGGCCCATGGCGGCGAGCACCACCGCGATGGCGCTCATGCCGGCTCCACCGACACCGACTATGTGAATATGCTGCTTGCGTTCGAGGTCCATCGCCCGCTGGAGGCTGCCGTCGCTCATGCGGCCCTCCTTGCTACTGCCTCGGCCAGCGACGCGATCTGGTCCGCCGCGTCCCGTCGGCCGAGCCGCGAGGCCGCTTGGCCCATCGAGGCTCGCAGAACAGGTTCGGATAGGAGCGGCTCGACCACCTCGGCCAGGCGCTCGCCGGTCAGCTGCGAGTCGGCGACGACGACGGCAGCCCCGGCTTCAGCGAGCACGAGAGCGTTCTTGGTCTGGTGGTCAGAGGGCGAATGCGGCAGCGGCACGAGCACGCTCGGCAGTCCGAGGGCCGTCAGCTCCGCGACCGTCGAAGCTCCCGCGCGTGCTACGACGAGGTCACATGCTCCGAGCAGCAAGGGCATCCGCCGCTCGAAGCCGGCAAGCCGGTAGTCCAGCCCGGAACCTCTGTCGAACAGCCCGCTCTCGGCTGCGGCCCGCCGAACATCTTCGAAGTTGCGCTCACCGGCGACGTGGTAGACGGCGAGCTCGGCGTGAGCGCGCCAGGAGCCGCAGAACGATACGACTGCAGTGTTGAGGGCCTGAGCCCCGAGGGAGCCTCCAGTGGCAAGCACCAAGAGCCGGTCCGGATCGAGGCCGAGCTCGGCGCAGGCGGCCCGCCGACCGACCGTAGTCCGGTCGAGCGCGAGGACGCTCGAGCGCACGGGGGGTCCCGTGACCCGCGCTCTCGGCAGACCGGCGCCTGGAAACGCCACGGCGTTGCACGCCGCGAAACGCCCTATCAGACGGTTGGCGGTGCCCGGGACGGCGTCGTAGCTCACGACGAGAACGGGGATCTTCTCCACGAGAGCGGCAAAGGCAGGAGCAAAACCTGCATAGCCTCCCACTGTCACGACCACCGCGGGCCGGAGCTGCCGTAACAGCGACAGCGCGTCCCAACAAGCCTGCGCGATGCCCTTGGCCGCTCCCAGGTTCTCCAATGTCACTCTCCTCTGGATGCCTCGACCCGGCAGGAGGGTCACTTCGAAGCCTGCCTCGGGCACGAGCGTCGCCTCCATACCACGCTTGCTCCCGACAAAGCGCAGGCTGGCGCGATCATGGCCGCGGGCTACGAGCGCCTCGGCCACCGCCAGCGCCGGCTGGACGTGACCACCCGTCCCACCCCCGCCGATCACGGCGAAACAGCTCATCGCCCGAAGCTGCCCTGACGTCGCGCGATTCCCAGCAGCAACCCGGTGGCGGCCAGCTCGGATACGAGTGCGGAGCCCCCATATGAGATGAACGGGAGCGGAATGCCGGTGACCGGGAGCGCATCGATCACACCGCCTACGTTGATGACAGCCTGGCAAGTGATCCAGCACGTGATCCCCACGGCCACGAACCGGCTGAAAGGGTCGGTCTCCCTGGCTGCGATCCGGAAGCCGGCCCAGGCAAATAGCCCGAAGAGCCCGATCACCGTGATGGATCCGAGAATGCCGAAGTTGCCACCGATAATTGCAAAGACGAAGTCTGTGTGCGCATTGGGCAGGAAACCCCAGGTCGCCGCGGATCCGCCCACTCCGTTGCCCCCGAGACCACCCATACCCAGGGTCGAAAGCGACTGCACGACCTGGTACCCGCTCGTGCTCGCATGGGCAAAAGGGTTGATGAAGGAGAGAAATCGGTCACGGCGGTAGGCGGCGTGCAGCGTGTAGTACCCGACGGGTAGGGCCAGCACGGCGATCGTCTGGCCCAGCAGCCGGGCGGGAACGCCGGCCGAGTACATCATCACATAGGTGATGCACGCGACGACGATGGTGGTACCAAGGTCGGGCTGGGCCATTATCAGGGCCGCGGCCACTGCAAGGACGGTGAGCATGGGTCGCACGATCGCAGCCCAGTGGTCGCTTCGCTTCCACCGCCTGGCGAGAAGGTCCGCGGCAAAGACGACCATCGAGATCTTCATCAGCTCGGACGGCTGCACCTGGATGGGCCCGACACCGATCCAGCGACTGGAGCCTCCCGCCACGTGTCCGATGCCCGGCAGGAAGACTACGACGAGCAGCGCCATCGTTCCGATCGGAAGGGCGAGACGGAGACGGCGCAACGCAGACATCGGGACGAAGCGGTACGCCACGACGGCGACAGCAAGGCCGGCGAGGAGGAACATGCACTGCTTCTCGAAGAGCGCATATGGTGCTCCACCCGACTCGATCGAGAGCACCGAGGACGCCGAAAGCACCATCGGGAGCCCGATCAGGCAGAGGCAGGCCACCGATACGAAGAGCACCCGCTGCTCGACCGTGGTGGCGGCGAGCCTGGCCGACTGGTCGCGTGCAGCGATCGCGCGGCCCCTCGGGCCGGGCGCGCGCTTCTCGCGCAGCGGCGAATTTGTAGTGACAGCACTCATGTCAACGACTCACCGAGATGAAGTCCGCGTAGAACAACCCGAGAGCCGCTCCGGCGCACAATCCCGAGAAGATCCAGAACCGGATCGTCACGGTCGTCTCCGGCCATCCGCTCAGCTCGAAGTGGTGGTGGAGGGGCGCCATCCTGAGGACCCGCCTTCCGAACACCCGAAAGCTCACCACCTGGGCAACAACTGAGAGTGTGACGATCACGAACAGGCCTCCGATTATCAAGAGCAGCAGCTGGACGTTCATCGCGAGTGCCACGCACGCCAGTCCCGTCCCGAGGGCCAGGGCCCCGGTGTCGCCCATGATGATGCGGGCAGGGGCGGCGTTCCACCAGAGGAAGCCGACACAGGCTCCGGCGACGGCCATCGACAAGATGGCGAGATCAAGGGAGTGGGCCACGGTCAGGTGGTAGATCGAGACGTGGCGAAGCTGGAAGTAGCCGATTATCGCGAAGCAGGTGAACGCGAATGTCGAGGAGCCGGCCGCCAAACCGTCGAGTCCGTCGGTGAGGTTCACGGCGTTCGACGCCCCGACGATGATGATCACCGCCCATATCGCCCATCCCACCTTGCCGAGCTGCCAGCCAGGCAGGTCGTACCGGGTGAACGACACCGTGGTGTCCGCTCCTGCCCAGTAGAGCGCGCCGATCGCGTAGCCGAGCGCGACGGCGATCTGAAGCGCGAATTTGGCACGCTTGTTGAGACCAAGGCTTCGCCGGCGGCTGACCTTCAGCCAGTCGTCGGCAGCACCGACGAGGCCAGTGCCGATGACCGCCAGCATCACGAGCCACCCCGAAGCGGTGAAGCTCGCACCGGTGCCGACATGGCCGAGGATGTAGCCGACGAGGATCGCAGCGAGCATGGCTATCCCACCCATCGTCGGTATGCCCTGCTTTGCCGCGTGCTGGGCAGGACCGTCGTCACGGACCTGCTGGCCTATGCGCCAGCGGATGAGACCGCGCAAGAGCAGCGGCGTGCCGAACACGGCGACGAGGATCGCGACGCCGCCGGCGGTGAAGAGAGAGATCATCGCCCCGCTGCCAGCCGGGCAGCCTCAGTCCTTACGACCTCCCGGTCGTCGAAGTCATAGAGGTAATCTCCTATCTGCTGCTTGGTCTCGTGACCCTTGCCCGCTACCACGACGACGTCACCTGGCCCGGCTACGCCGAGACCGAGAGCGATCGCCCTGCGCCGGTCCGGCTCGACTAGGACCTCGGCACGGCCGTCGCCGCCGGCTTGGAGCTCCGCGATGATCGCGAGGGGTTCCTCGTGGCGCGGGTTATCCGAGGTAAGCACGACGACATCCGCGAGAGCAGTCGCCGCCCGACCCATCAGCGGGCGCTTGCGTCTGTCGCGGTCTCCACCGGCGCCGAACACCGCGATCAGGCGTCCCCCACCCGCGAGCCTGCGGACCGCTCTCAGGACCTCTGCCAGCGCCGCGGGCGAGTGCGCGTAGTCGACGACCACGGTGACGCCAAGGTCGTTGCCGACTCTCTCGAACCGGCCCGGCACCGCGGCTGCAGCCGACAGCCCGGCCGCCACGCTCTCGGCACTCGCGCCAAGAGCCCGAGCTGCTGCTGCTGCCGCGAGCGCGTTGTGCACGTTGTGCTCACCGGTGAGATGCAGGTGGACGCGGTGTCCCTCGAGGAGGAAGCGAGACGAAGCGATGTCCATCTCGAGCTGCACCGCGTCTGCCAGCTCGTAGGGCTCCATCGCGACAAGAGATCTCCTGAGCAGTCGCGCGCCATAGGGGTCGTCGGCGCTGGCGACCCCCAGGCGGGCATGTTCCGGCGTGAACAGAGACGCCTTTGCCTCGAAGTAGCTCTCCATCGTGAGATGGTAGTCAAGGTGGTCCTGGCTCAAGTTCGTGAACACGGCGACATCATGGCGGTATCCATCGACTCTGTGCTGAACGAGGGCGTGCGAGGTCACCTCCAACGCGACGGCTTGCTTGCCCTCGAGAACCGCGGTGGCCAGCTGGCGCTGCAGGTCGGGTGACTCCGGGGTGGTACGCGCGCCACCAAGGGTACCGACCACCGATGTCGCCCAGCCCTCGGCCTCGAGGACGCTTTTCAGCAGGTAGGTGGTGGTCGTCTTGCCGTTCGTCCCGGTCACCCCGACAGTCCGCAGCTTGGAGGCGGGATCGTGCTGGACTGTGCAGGCCGCGACGGCCATGGCTGCACGCGCCCGAGCCCTTCCCACGACGATCTGGGGGGCGTTGCGGGCCGGCCCTGTCAGCGGCCTCTCGCAGATGAAGGCGACCGCTCCTGCGGCGAACGCCTCGTCGGCAAAGTCATGTCCGTCGCGCAGCTCGCCCGGCACACAGCAAAAGAGGTCACCGCCCTTGGAAGCAGCACGCACGTCGCGGTGGTCGAAGCAGACGTCGCTCACGAGCACCCCGGAAGGGTCGCCGAGCACCATGAGCGGGCGCAACCTGTCTATGACCGCGCCGAGGGGGACCACATCGCTGTCCAGAGCGCCTGCCGGCCTACGCAAGATCGACACCTGCCCGAGATCGACCACTCCCAAGGTTGGCCACGTTCAGCTTCGGCCGGTGCCAGCTGTAGGCGGGACGTCGAAGTGGCGCAGTGCGTAGTTCATGATCGTCGAGAAGACCGGTGCCGAAGCAGAGCCGCCGTAGAAGTCATTCGGATGGTTGATCGTGACTATCGCGGTGAGGCGGGGGGCCTGAGCTGGGGCGAAGCCGACGAAAGTCGCCATCCACGCCCCCGGTGTATAGCCGTCGTGCCCGTTGGGGATCTGGGCCGTTCCAGTCTTGCCGGCAACGGAGTAGCCGGGGATCTGCGCGGCCACCGCAGTCCCGTCGAGAGTGACGAGCTCGAGCATCGGAACGAGCTCGCGCGCCGTAGCAGCGGCAATGACCCGGTGAGTCGGCGGTGGAGTCACGAGCTTTTCGACCCCATTTGGAGACACGGTCGCCTGCACGAGACGGGGCGGCACGTAGACACCGCCGTTTGCGACCGCGTTGTAGGCGTCTGCGATCTGGAGCGCGGTCACGGCCTCGCCGGTACCGATGGGAATCGTGCCCATGGATGATGCCCACCAAGTGGACAGGGGTGGAACGTCTCCTGCCGTCTCGCCAGGCCAGTTCAGATCCGTGCGCTGGCCAAAGCCGAGGTTCCTGAGCTGGTTGTAGAGCCGGCGTGCGCCAAGGCGGGCCGCTATCTCGATCGTGCCGACGTTGGATGATTGGGCGAGGATCTGGCGTACCGGCATGACCTCGGTCGGATGGAACTCGGCATCCTGGAACGGCCAGCCTCCGAGGTAGATCGTGAAAGGCACCGTGAGCTTGGAATTAGGGGTGATGACGCCGTCTTGGAGCGCGGCCGAGAACGTCGCCAGCTTCATGACCGATCCTGGCTGGTACTCCGCCGTGACCGCGAGGTTCTGGGGCGCGGGCGAGACCACGCCGCTCTTGCTTCGCACCAGGTCAACCATCGACAGGATCCCTCCCGTCTTGGTATCGAGGACCACCACCGTGCCGCTCGCGGCGTCAGTCGCCTTGAGGCGCGCACTCAGCACCTTTGTCACCTCGTACTGGAGCGGCTGGTCGAGCGTCAGCACGAGCCCCGAACCCTGGCGCGCGCTCCTGACATCTCGCGGGCCCTGTGGCATGGCTTCCCCCTGGGCACCGACCGCGACCTCCTCGCTGCCCGGGATGCCCTGCAGGAGGCTCTGGTCCTGGTACTCGAGCCCCGACAACCCCGTGCCCGCGAACCCAACCACGCCGAGGACAGGCGCGAAGAGATTCCCGGCGGGATCGATCCGCTCGGGGTCGGGGATGAAAGTGAGGTTCGGGAGGTTGAGAGCCTGGACCGCGGCCTCGGTAGCTGGACTGACCTGGCGCGCAAGGGTCACGTAGCCACGGCGCTGCGTGAGGGCAGAGCGAAGAGCCGAGGGCGCCAGGCCGAGGATGCGAGATAGGGCGCCGAGGTCGGTGGAGGGGTTGCTCACGAGGAAGTCGTCGCTCACGACGTCGACACGCGGCACCGACACCGCGATGAGATTGCCGTTGCGATCGTAGATTGCGCCTCGAAGTGCCGGCAGCGTCACCTTCTGGTAGAGCTCTGAGTTCCCGTAGGCTGCGTAGCGAGCTGCACCGAGCCCCTGGACGTCGACCACCCTTGCCAGGAGCAGGGAGACGAGCACGAACGCCACGAACACAAGACCGTGAATACGGCGCCTGTGCGATACGCCAGCCGTGCGGCGCGCCTGACTGGTTCTCCGGGGCTGGGCCGTCCCCTGTTGGCCGCTCCGTTGTGACGACTGGCGGCTCGACGACTGGCGGCTCGACGACGGGCGGCCCGACGGCTGGCGAGGTTGGCGCGGTGCTCGGACGCCGCCGTTGTCTATGTACGGTGAACGCCGTACGCCCCCGGCCCTCCGTGGTCCGCCCGCTCGCGGCGAAGCGCGCTCGCCTCTTGCCTGCGGGCTCTGGCGCCGGTCCTCGGTCACGGCTTTTGGGTCCTGCCCCTAGACACACGGTGTGCCTGTGCCACCGTCTCGCCAGTGCTGACCGGTGACAGATAGGTGATCCCAGCCGGGACGACCATATGGAGGCGGGTCTCTGCGATCGCCAAGATCCGCGTCGGCGCCATGAGCTCGGCCTTTTGCAACTGATAGTCCTGCTGGGCCAAGAGAGCTTGGGCGACCTCGGACTGGATCGCATCGGCGCGCACCTGCTCGGAGGCGACAAAGGCATGGCCCAGGGCAACGAGCAGGAGAGCTCCCGCCACGGACCCAGCCGCCAGGATCTGGAGCAAACGCGCCTGACGACGCTTCGCCCGAGCGGCAAGGTGACGCCTGTCGAGGACGCCGAGGTCAGGCCTGGGAGCTCTCTCGGGCTGCGGTGCCGGTTGCGGTCGCGCATTGTCGTGGCTCCGCTCGAGCAGGGCTTGTCTCGTAGCCATCACTGCTCCTCGCGGGGCCGGGGGACATCGGGTCTGGAGGCCCTCTGGAACGGAGCGTCCAGACGCTCGGCCGCGCGCAGACGCGCGCTCGACGATCGTGGGTTGCTCAGCTGCTCGGACGCGCTCGGCAGGCGGGCACCGCGCGTGAGAACCCGCATGGCAGGTACCGCTCCGCAGACGCATCCGATCTCTCGTGGACAGGTGCACCATCCAGCTGCAGCGGCCGCAAATCGATCCTTCACGAGCCGGTCCTCGCCGGAGTGGTAGGACAGCACCACACAACGCCCCCCCGGGACAAGCACGTCCATCGCGGCGTCAAGTGAGGGGCCGAGGAGCTGGAGCTCGTCGTTGACGGCGATGCGGAGCGCCTGGAATACACGCCTCGCAGGGTGACCGCCACGGTTGCGAGCGGCGGACGGGATGGAATAGCGGACTATCTCGGCGAGCTGCAGTGTCGTAGTCACGGGCCGTGCGCCGACAACTGCGCGGGCTATGCGATGAGCGAAGCGGACCTCGCCGCTCGCGGCGAACAGTCGAGCCAGATCATCTTCGGCCATGGAGTTGACGAGCTCGGCTGCAGTGAGTCCTTCACCTCTGTCCATGCGCATGTCCAGCGGACCGTCAAAGCGGTAGGAGAAGCCCCGGCTCGGCTCGTCGAACTGCCTGGAGCTCACTCCGAGGTCGAAGAGGACCCCGGAGACCGGCTCTCGGGGCGCAATCTCGTCGAGCAGATCTGCGAGCCGGTCGAAGCGAGCATGCACCACGACGGCTCTGGCGCCAAAAGCTCGAAGCCTGGCAGAAGCCGCGCTGATGGCATCGAGATCGCGATCGAGCCCGATGAGCCGGTGACTGCTCGAGGCTGCGAGCAGTGCGGCTGCGTGGCCCCCGCCTCCGACGGTGGCATCCAGCACAACCCCGCCGGGGGTGCCGGCAAGCAGCTCGACCACTTCGCGCACCATGACCGGCAGGTGCGCGAACTCCTCGCCGTTGGGAGCCAGGCTGTCCCGGGTCATCCGCAGCCCCCCGGCCACTTCGATATACGACGGTCGTATACCCGAGCGGGGATGGAGTGCTCTGGCGGAGAGGGATGAGCCATCCTGCGCACCGGCCAAGGGGCTGCGGATGACCCGGGAACTACCGGTAGGGACGCTCTCCCAGGTGATCGCATGGCTCACGACCCCGTGCTCCCAAAAGAGAGCTCGCGTGCCTCCCAAACCTGCTTGGCCCACAGTTCCACGCGGTCGAACACGCCGAAGAAGAGCACCTCGGAACTGATCTGGGCGTGCTCGCGCAGGCCCGGAGGCACGAGCATGCGGCCCTGCTGGTCGAGCGAGAAATCGCTGCACATGGAGAACCAGCGCCTCACCTCGTGGCCGGCAAGCGCGCTCTCCTTCGAGCGCAAGTGTTGACGGAGCGACTCCTCGGCGTACGCATCCACCGTCCACAAAGCGATGCACCCGTCCTCGTGGGGCGCGAGAACGCCCTCGGGCATGAACATAGGCCGGAACCGCTGGGGAACAATGACCCTCGACTTTGGATCTAGTGAGCGCTCGTCGCGACCTTTAACCAAGACCAACTCTCTGCGGCACCCTCTCAGCGTTAAGGGCCAGCTCCCCTAGCCACCACTCTCCCCCACCATAGCTTTCTTTCTCTCCACTCACAACCACCAGGACCCACCGAGGCCTCGGCCGCTGTCACGACAAAGCCCCGAGCACCGCAGAGACGAGAGCGCCCGCCACAGCTCGTCCGCCCGGGACAGACGCGGCGGCTGCTGCAAGGCGCGCGCCCGCTGCGTGCCGCTCCGCCTCAGACAGGTCGAAGAGCCCGGGAAGCTCACCCGGGTCGAAGTCCAGCATCGCCATCGAGTGGAACCAAGCGCCGGAGCGATCCCGTCGCTGGGAGATGCCGACCACTTTGCGATTGTCAAGGAGTATCTCTCCGGCCCCCAGACCAGCGAAGCACGCCTTGGCGGACCAAGGCATCGCCTTGCCGGTGCGCCCGGCGACCACCGCCAGCGAATGGAGCGGTGCACCGATCGCCGCGGCGAGCCCAGCCCTCCAAGCCTGCCCGAGAAATGCGAATGACTTGAGCACGTCCTCGCGGAAACGGGGATCGCCGCGCGGTATGAAGACGTCGATCCAGACTTGGGCTCCCGGTCGGACGAGCACGGCGCCGCCCCCGCTTCGACGCCTCACAACCTCGATGCCCTCGCGAGAGCACCTTGCCCGATCGACGTCGGACTCCGGCTGGGTGCTCCCGATCACGACTGCCGGGGAAGTCGGCTCGCAGACGACTGCAGTCGGCAGGTAAACGACCCTGCGAGCCAGCAGGTGCGGCGGCGGACCGCTCAGCCTTAGCGTGACAAAGTCCCGCGCGTCGGACTGCGTCAGACGGCAACCGCCTGTTCGAGCACCGGGGCGACGTAGGGCACCCATTCCTCTTGGACCTCGCCGCTCACCGCCATGAGCCATAGCCTCGAGCGGGGCGCCCTCGGCTGCCTGGTGAGGGAGAACCCTGCCTCCTCCAAGAGACGGTCCTCCTTTCTCGTGTTGCACCTCCGGCAACAGGCGACCACGTTCTCCCAGGAGTGAGCTCCACCTCGGCTGCGCGGCACGATGTGGTCGATGTTCTCGGCCTGTGCCCCGCAGTACTGGCAGCGATGACCGTCCCGGACGAACACCGAGCGGCGCGTTACAGCGACACGCGTCTGATGAGGCACACGCACGTAGTGAACGAGCCTCACCACCGATGGCTCTGCGAAAGAGCGGCTTATGGATCTGAGCTCCGCGCCGCTGCCCTCGAGGAGCACCGCCCGCTCGGACAGGACGAGCACCAAGGCTCGACGGGCGGTAATGACTGACAGCGGCTCGAACGAAGTGTTGAGGACGAGCGCGCGGCCGCTCATCTCGGCCTCGGGCGTCCTCGGAGACGCAGGCGTCCTACCGGGCGTCGCATCCGCCGACGTTACCTCACCCTTGCGGTCCTGATGTCCACCCTTGGGGGAGGCTACCTTTGCCGGACCGAGCCCTGACGTCTCTCGCGACACCAGCCGAGCCAGGCCACGACGTCACCCGGAGAGGGCCGAGCGCGCCGGTCTCCATAGGCGGTCTCCATCCGGAACTCGAGCCAGGCCCGCGCGGGGCGCGGCAGGGGCGGCCAGGATCGCCACCAGTTCCTGGCAAGAAGAGAGCGGGTTTCTACGGCAGCCACCCACCACAGCTCGGGCCGTTTCGCGACCGCGACGAAGGCGGTCGGCCACCAGCGAGGCGAGCCGACCTGCCTGGTCATGGCCGTGAGCTCCCTGGGTCGAGGGCGGCCCAGCCAAGCGCGGCTGCCCCGACGAGTGGGCCATCAGGGCCGAGACCCGCTGGTTCGACTCGGCAACCTCTCGAGAAGTCGAGTCGCGCCACGGCATCTGTCTCGTGCTGGGCCGATTGGAAGAACCTTGCCCCGTACCCCAGCGCGACGCTGCCACCGACCACTGCCAGGCGCAGGTCGAGCAGGTTGGCGACCGATCCCACGGCTCGCCCGACCAGCCGGCCGGTCCGCTCTTGCACCTGCGCTGAGGCCATCTCTGCCGGGTCCCCGGTGGCCACAGCTATGGCTGTTCCGGACGCCTCGGCCTCGAGGCAGCCCCTTGCTCCACAACTACAGGATCGACCACCAGGTTCGACGATCACGTGGCCGATGTGCCCGGCATTCCCGCTGGCACCCTTGAGTAGACGGCCTTCTAAGACGATCCCTGCGCCGACACCTGTGGAGACGACCATGGCGATGTAGTTGCTGACACCACGTGCTGCGCCGAGCCAACCTTCTGCGAGCGCCAACGCCTTGGCGTCGTTGTCGATGTTGATCGCCACGCGCGTTGTCCCGAAGCTCTCGGCGAGAGAGGCTGACAGCCGCTCGCGCAGCGGAAAGCTTCGCCATGCGGGGATGTTGAGCGGGGACACGGTCTCGCCCCGAAAGGTCATAGGTCCGCCGCATCCCACACCACAGGCGGCGAGCTCTCCGATGCCCGTCGCCGCGACGCCAGCCCGAGCAACCAGATCGCCAAGCGCGCCGGCCACGACATCGGCGTCGCGAGTGGTGGGCGTAAGACCCCGATCCGCCCAGACAATCTCGCCGAGACGGTCAACGATGCCCACCGCGATCTTGGTTCCACCTATGTCGATGGCCAGGCAGAGGTCGCGGCCACGGTCCGGAGGAGTCAGCGATCAGGTCCCGTCGTGGTTCGAGAAGCGCGACCGTATGCGCCGGCGCACCCCGGACCAGTCACTGCCCACCCCGCGGGTAGCGGATCGCCCGGGAGTGCCTTGCGCGGCTGCAGCCTGGCGGAGGTGTTGAGCGAAGAGCAGGGTGGACACAACCATGAGAACGAAGCCGACGGCACTCAACCCCACGCTGAACCTGAAGGTCGAGAGCAATAGGACGAAGCCGGCAAGGGCTCCGAGAATGCTCCACCTGCCGCTCCTTGCGGCATCAAGACGGTGAGAGCTGTGATCGACGCGGGCGACGAACTCACGGTCGTGCTCCCGTAGCGTCTGCTCCATCTCCTGCAGGATTCGCTGCTCATGCTCGGAAAGCGGCACGTCTCACCCCCTCTCCGACCGCTCGGGACTCTGACTTACCCTGCGTATTCCTGCTCACCTTGAAGCTTCCTGCTCACTTGGCGACACAATCTTCCCGGCACTTGTTCCTGCAAGTAAAGATTAGCCCTCCGCTGCGTCGTAGCTCTACAGCAACGCGAAGATCTTTGCACACCGCACACCCTTGGACAATGGCGCTCCCGCGAAACCTCACCGGCCACGCGCAGCCCTGCCGCCGGCGCGCCGATCGTGCGATACCGCCCCGACGGGGACGTCACCGTTGCCGGCACGACCCGCCCTGCGCGATGCGACGAGCGCGGCAGTGGCCAGGGCATCGGCTCCATAGCGATCGCGGATCGCACCCACTGCGGTATCGAGTGCCCCCCCCTCGACCTCGCCCGAGGGGTCGAGGAGCCCGAGCTGGCGACCTCGGCCGGAGCCTCTCGGCTCCAGGGATGACACGCTCACTCCGATGAGGCGGACGCCGCCCGATAACTCGACTGAGTCGAGAAGAGAGCAGCAGAGCTGCGCCATCTCCGAGCTCGACAGGAAATTACCGGGAAGCGAGTGCGACCTGGTGATCGTCGCGAAATCCCCGAAACGCACTTTGAGGGTGACCGTCCGGCCCTCGACTTCCGCCACCCTCATCCTGGTGGCCACGGAATCGACCAACCGCAGGACCTCCTGGCGGAGACGGCAGCCGTCATACTCGTCGGACGGGAAGGTCTCCTCGTGGCCGATCGACTTGACCGTCCTGTGCGCGACCACTGGCCGGTCGTCACGCCCGGACGCCAGCGCGTGCAACTGCACGCCGGCCGCTCGCCCGACAGCGCGACACAGCAAACCTTGATCGATCCGCGCAAGCTCGCCAATCGTATGGATGCCGAGACGGCTGAGCTGGTCGGCGGTACGCGGACCGACACCCGCGAGCTCGGACACCGGGAGCGGGTGGAGGAACTCGATCTCGCGATCGGGAGCGACCACCACTATTCCCCTTCCTGGTTGGGGTCCCGTCGCAGTGGTGCGCGGTTTGGCCGCCTCGGAAGCGAGCTTGGCGATCAGCTTCGAGCTGCCGATCCCGACCGAGCACTGAAGACCAAGCTCGTCGCGGATTGTCTCGCGCACCGCGACAGCAATATCGTGGCTCGACCCGAAGAGCCGGTGGCTCCCAGACACGTCCAGGTACGCCTCGTCAAGCGCGATCGACTCCACGACCGGGGTGTACCTGCGAAAGATGGCGTTGAGCCGCGCGCTGACTTCGCCATAACGACCGTGGCTGCCTGCAAGCACGACGGCTTCGGGGCAGCGGCGCCGTGCCTCCGCCATCGCCATCGCCGAGCGCACGCCCTTCGCCCTTGCCTCGTACGAGCACGAGGCCACGACGCCTCGAGGCCCGGTCCCGCCAACGATCACCGGCTTGTTGCGAAGAGATGGGTCGTCGCTGATCTCCACAGCCGCATAGAAGCAGTCCATGTCTACATGCAGCACATCGACGCCAGTCCTTGCATCCCTCTCGGAGGAGCCACCGGCCATGACCGTCATGCCAGCCACACTCTCCGGAAGCCTTCTGCGTAAGTGACGTTCGCCTGGCGTCCGGCCTGCTCGGCACCGTCGCGCAGCGCGGAGGCGAACCAGTCGTTCGCGTCGACAAGCTGGCTCCTGTGACAGGCCACGGCTCGCAGCTTCTCTTCGAGCGTTGCTTCCACGTCGACCCAGACGTTGGCTTCAAGCGATCCGGAGAGCAGGGCCATGGGAATCGGATGCGGGCTGCCAGTTCCGGGGAAGTAGAGGGCGGATGCAGCCGCGGGTGCCGCGGCGTCCAGGGCGGCCCATCCAACGACGCGATGGTCGCGGTGATTGTAATGATGTGACCCGAAGAACACAGCCGTCGGGTCCGGGCAGACGACAACCTCCGGCCGGTGGCTCCGCATGAGCCGCACCAGCTCCCGCCGTAGCGTGACATCGTTCTCGAACTCGCCATCTGGACGCTCGAGCATGTGAAGACCCGTCAGGTTCAAGATCCGAGCCGACTCCTGGACCTCGCGAGCGCGTTCGGCCTTGACTTCGAAAGGGTCAGCGAGACCGTTGGTTGACCCCTTCTCCCCTGCCGCGCAGATCACGACGTGGACCTGGCTGCCGGCGCGGGCCCATTTCGCGAGTGATGCTCCGCACGAGATGTCGGCATCATCGGGGTGGGCATAGACAGCCAGCACTCGCCTCGGAGCCTCAGTGAGCAGCTCAGCCATCTTCAGGTACGGTCTCCTTGCGTCCCCTGTCCTCACGGAGCAGCCCGAGCTCACGGGCAAAATCGCCGACGTCGTCAAAACCCTTGTAAACACTCGCGAAACGAACCGAAGCGACGTCGTCCAAGAGACGGAGCCGTTCCAGCACCGCGAGGCCCACTCCCTCGCTCGTTATCTCTGGCCCGCGTGATCGGACGACATCCTCGACATCTGATGCGAGCGTCTCGATGGCCTCCTCGTCGACCGGACGGTTCTTGCACGCGGCTCGTATGCCCGCGACTACTTTGCGGCGCTCGAAAGGCTCTCGCTGGCCCGATCGCTTGACGACCACTGCCACAGCCCGGCTTGGCCGCTCATAGGTAGTGAACCTCCGCGAGCACGACAGGCACTCGCGACGCCGGCGAATGGCCGAGCCCTGCTCCACCTCTCGCGAATCGACTACACGATCCTCCACCGCATCGCACCACGGGCACCGCACACCGTGACCGTAGCGCCGCCAGCGCCGGCTGGGTGTCTATGGCAGGTGCAAGACGGTGCCTGGCATCAGCGTCGTCCCATGTGTCTCGTTCCCGAGCTCGGCCACTAGAGCCCGCGGGTCACCACCAGGCTCGAGCCTGCTGGCTATCGACCACAGCGTGTCTCCGGGACGGACGACGTACTCGTAGCCGCCCGGCACCTTCACCGATCCGGGAAGGACGGCCATCGCGGGAGAGTTGATCGAGGAGAGCATGCCGGCTCCAAGCCAAATGCCGACTATGACGAGCAGTGTCGCGCTGCCAGGCAGCAGTCTCGACAGGATGCCTCGCGGCCTTGGCCAGGACCGCCCGATGGAGCGGGTACGGCCTCTGCCCTGCCGCCGTGGCCGGACTGCAACTGCGGCCCCACCGGAGCGCTCCGCCGCAGCCCGTCGCGCCCCCCCCGGTGCGCCTATCGGGATCGGTGCGCCTGTCGGGATCGGTGCGCCCACGTGACGAACCGGGTACCCGCTGTCCGCCAGATACCTCAGCACGAGAAGCTCGCGCTCCAGCCAAGCCTCGCCACCACGGCCCCGGACATCGCGGAAGGGAACGATCTCCTCGGCAAGGACGTTCCATGACTTCGGGCGCTTCGCGCGCCGAGCCGTCGGTGCTTGCTTGGCTGGATTGGCTGCCGAGCGCCCGCGACGGTCGCCCGAGCCGTCCGGTCGAGCCCAGCCAGCTTCGGTGGGTCGAGCGCTCCACGCTGTCGCTGTCGCTGTCATTGCTGGCTCCCTCTGCCCGGCGCCTGCATCGGTGCATCAGCCAGGCCTCGAGCGTACGCTTGTTCGTCAGCTATATCCAACACGAACTACTGTTCGATGTCAAGGCGGCAGCGAACGCACGTTTCACGAACTGATGTTTGCCAGTGGCTCCTCGAGTTGGTACGCTTTAGGTGCGTACGGTCGACAGAGGAGGTAAATGTGTCCGAGTCGAGCTTGAGCGGCAAGCGCCGGAGGATCCTCGAGTTCATCGCCCAGTCCATCCGCGAGCGGGGCTATCCTCCCTCGGTCCGCGAGATCGGCGAGGCCGTCGGCTTGACCTCACCTTCGACGGTTCACACCCACCTGAAGGTGCTCGAGCGCGACGGGTTCCTCCGCAAGGACGCCGACCGGCCGAGGACGATCGTCGTCAGCTTCGAGCCGCAGTCCGGTGCCGCGGTCGGAGTCCGTCCAGTTGCTCATGTCCCCCTCGTCGGAAGCGTCGCGGCCGGCACGGGTGTCCTGGCCGAGGAATCCGTCGAGGAAGTGCTGCCGCTGCCGCAGGATTTCACCGGCCAAGGAGAGCTCTTCATGCTGAGAGTCCGTGGGGAGTCGATGATCGAAGCCGGCATCCTGGACGGTGACTACGTCGTCGTGCGGCGCCAAAGCGAGGTCGAGCCCGGCGAGACCGTCGTCGCGGGGATCAACGGCGAGGAAGCCACGGTGAAGAAGTTCAAGCGGCGCCGGGGCAACGTCGTCCTCGTACCTGCCAACGCGCAGCTGAGCGAGATGGAGTTTCATCCCGACGAGGTGGAGATCTACGGCAAAGTCGTCACCGTGCTTCGCCGCCTTTGACTGAACCTCCCCCGGTCGTCCGGACACCTGGACCGCTTGCGCACCGGGTCGCTTCGAGGTGGTCAGCCGCGACCTGCCCGCAGCAATGGAGCCGAGCCGAAGCTCAGGCGCGGGTGCTCCGGCCGCTCATCTGATGCCGGTGAGGGCTAGGCGCAACAAGGTCGAAAAGGACCTGAGCAGGTCGTCCCGGTCGACGCGCTCGCCCGCTGAGTGAGCGAGGTTCGGATCTCCGGGGCCGAAGTTGGCGGCCGGCATGCCACGTGCGGCAAAAAAGCTCACGTCTGTCCAGCCGAGCTTCGCGCGAGGTGCCGTCCCTGAGAAGTCGACGAGACGCGCCAGGAGCGCATGGCCCAGGCCCGGGGCCGCGGGCAGGGCTGCGTCGACGAGCCGCAAGCTGTCCCCTCGGGCCGAATCGAGGACAGGTGAGATGAGCTCGCCGAGAGCAGCAAAGGCGTCGTCGATGCTGCGGTCGGGCGCGAAGCGGTGGTTCAGCACGACATGTGCCGAGTCAGGCACCACGTTGTTGGCAACACCCCCTGCCACCGCGACGGCCTGCAGCGCCTCCCGGAACCGACAGCCGTCTATCACGGGACACCTCGACTCGTACGCGGCTACCGCTGCCAGGACCGGAGCAAGACGCTGGATGGCATTGACCCCTGTCCAGGGGCGCGCGGCGTGGGCGCGCTCGCCTCTCATCTCCACTTCGGCGGTAAGCACCCCCTGGCAGCCGGCCTCCACAACCGATCCCGTCGGCTCGCCGAGAACCGCGGCGTCTCCGCCGAGCCACTCCGGCATCTCCGCCTCGATCTGACCGAGGCCGGAATAGCTCTGGTCCACCTCCTCGCACACATAGGCGATGAACGTGATGTCGACAGCCGGCAAGACCGCCTGGAGGGCTACCTGGGCCATCACGGCGAGGCCGCCCTTCATGTCCGCGGAGCCGATCCCGTGGCAGACGTCCCCGGCGATGGTGGCACGCTCGTTCCCATTGGGCGGGACAGTGTCGAGGTGTCCCGCCAGTATGAGCCTCATCGGAAGGTCGAACGAAGTCCTCGCGAGCACGTTGTCACCAAGGCGCCTCACCTCGAGGTGAGCCGCACCGCGTAGCAGCTCCTCGAGCCGATCGGCCATGGCCGTCTCGTTGTGGCTCACGGACGGAATGTCCACGAGCTCAACCGTGAGGGCAAGCAAGTCACGAGAAGGCGCCACGAGACCCGGGGCCCCAGTCACGCCGGGGCGCCAGTCACGCCGGAGCGCCAGTCACCCGGGGCACCAGTCACCCGGGGCACCAGTCACGCCGAGGCACCAGTCACGCCGGGGCGCCAGTCACGCCGAGACTCCATGGTGGCGGAGGATCTCGTTCAGGCGCGCCTTGTCGTGGCGCTCGCCCTCGCTCAGGCGTCGCAGGACGAGCACGCAGGGAAGGAAGAACTCGCCGCCGGGAAGCTGCCTTCGTCGCATCGCGCCCACCGCGACGGACCACGGCGGCACGACTCCGCGGCTCAGCTCCTCGCCCGTCTCACCGTCGACGACCGGGATGGACGGGTTCAGGATCGTGCCCTCCCCCAGCACTGATCCCCGTCCTACCCTCGCCCCCTGGGTGATCATCGACCGGCTGCCGACCATCACGTCGTCCTCCACGACCACAGGGACCGCGTTGGCAGGCTCGAGGACTCCGCCTATTCCCACGCCGCCCGACAGGTGAACTCTCTCACCGATCTGGGCACACGACCCGACAGTTGCCCAGGTGTCGACCATGGTGCCGGCGCCGACGCGAGCGCCGATGTTCACATAGCTGGGCATGAGGATCACGCCACGCCCCAGAAACGAGCCCCATCTCGCCGAGGCCCCGGGGACGACTCGCACGCCAGCCAGGGCGAAGTTGCGCTTGAGCGGTACCTTGTCGGCATACTCGAACGGGCCGAGCTCTATCGTCGAGATCTCGCCGAGAAGGAACCAAAGCAGGATCGCCTGCTTCAGCCACTCATTCACCACTACCGGCCCTCGGTCCCCTGAGCCCGTGCACTCGGGCAGCGGCTCCGCAACCCGGCATTCGCCGGAGTCCAAGAGACTGATGGCCTCAGCGACGAGAGCTCGCGCCTCTCGATCGGCCGGCGACAGCTCGGACCGCCGCCCCCAGAGCTGCTCGATCCCTTCGCGCAGAGCGTCCACGCCCGCGAAGCTACTAGTCGGCGAACCGCCCAAGACGCTCTAGGCCAAGATCGAGACGATCCACCGGCTGCACCATCGCCAGGCGGACATGGCCCCTGCCAGAAGGACCATACGCGTCTCCGGGACTCGAGAGGATGCCGCCGGCCCTCGCCAGGTGGCGACCGAAGGCGAAAGCAGGACTTTGGTCACCGCCACCCCCTGCGAAGCGATCGGGAACCGCTACCCAGAGGTAGAAAGTTCCCGCAGGCACCTCTGCCGGAATCCCGAGCCCCCCCAGCGATGCCGCGAAGCGCTGCAGCCTCTCGAGGTAGATCTCACGCTGGCGGAGCACGTGCAGGTCGTCGCCAAGAGCGACCGCTCCCGCATGCTGCACGGGGCCAGGCACCATGAAGCCTGCGTGCCGCCGCAGCGCGGCAAGGTACTCCACCAGCTCGGGATCTCCGGCAAAGAGCCCGACGCGCAGGCCGGCAAGATTGGACCGCTTGGACAGAGAGTGCACCGCGACGACGCCGGAATCACCGTGCTCGAGAATCGTCCGGCCTGCCGATGACCAGGTGAACTCGACGTAGCACTCGTCAGAGAACACCGGGATCCCCCGCTCCCTCCCCCACCGCGCAGCGGCCCCGAGGTCATCGAGCTGACCGCTCGGGTTCGCCGGGCTGTTCACCCAGAGGCAGAGCGCTCGCTCGGCGTCTTGTTCGTCGACGGCCGACAGCTGCATGGATCCGTCGGAGCCGGCCGGCACCGGGACCGCCCGACAGCCTGCGAGCAAAGCCCCCATCTCATATGTGGGATAGGCGAGCGCAGGGCACAGCACCGTGTCCTGAGACGGACGACGAAGCCGCAGCCAGTGCGGAACGCCGGCCACGAGCTCTTTGGTCCCGACACAGGCAGCAATGGCCGAGGGCGAGACGCTGACGCCGAAGCGCCTCTCCATCCACGCGGCAGCCGCCTCCCTGAGCTCGACTGAGCCGATCGAGGTGGGATAGCCGCGCTCTCTTCCGGAGTGCCCGAGAGCTCTCACCACCTGAGGAGGCGGTGGATCACACGGAGTCCCGACCGAGAGATCGACTGCGCCACCGTCGTGAGCCGCGGCGAGCTCGGCGAGCTCGCCGAGCTTGTCGAAGGGGTACACAGGAGGCACGAAACCGCCGCGCGTGGTGTCGGAGCCGAGCAAGCTCATCGTCTCACGAATTCCTCGAATCGCCGCACACCCTCGTCATCGAGCCTGGCACGCACGCGAACGGCCTCGCCCTCGTAGACCTCGGCGAGCACCTCACCCTGACGGTGCAGGGCAGCCACGATGTCACCCCGTGCGACCGGCACCGACAGCTCCACAGTGCGGTCGAAAGCGCGCAGCCTGTCCGCAACCGCACGGAGAAGCTCGGGTACGCCGCGACCACTTTTCGCCGACAGCGCCACCGATCCCGGGTAGGACGCTGCCAGCCTGGCGGCAGCGCGCGGTGAGCGATCGGCCTTGTTCACCGCGAGAAGCTCAGGCACCTCAGTCGCGCCTATCTCCGCGAGCACGCTATGGACAGCCTCGATCTGGCCGAGTGGATCGGCAGCCGAGCCGTCAACAACGTGGACAAGAAGATCGGCGGTGCTCACGACCTCGAGCGTCGCGTGGAAGGCATCGACGAGCAGGTGCGGCAGCTTCCTCACGAAACCCACCGTGTCGGATACGAGCACCGCTTCCCCCCCGGGAAGCTCGAGCCGGCGAGTTCGCGGGTCGAGGGTGGAGAAAAGCCTGTTCTCGACCAGCGCGTCGGCTCCCGCCAAACAGTTGAGAAGCGTGGACTTTCCCGCGTTCGTGTAGCCAACGAGGGACACCTCGCGATAAGCGCTCCGCCCTCGAGAGCGCCTCTGGGTTCTCCGCGTCGCCTCCAGGTTCTTGAGCTCGGCCTCGAGCTTTCGCATCCGGCGCGTGATCCTGCGCCGGTCCTCCTCGAGCTGAGTCTCACCCGGACCCCGGGTGCCGATCCGGCCGGCCTGCTGGGAGAGCGCGATGCCCCGTCCCCGCAGGCGAGGCAACCGGTACTGCGACAACGCCAGCTCGACCTGCGCCTTTCCCTCCTCCGTGCGGGCGTTCTGAGCGAAGATATCGAGGATGACGGCGGTCCGGTCTATGGCGGTCCGCCCGAGCACTTTCTCCAGGTTCCGCTGCTGGGCTGGTGAAAGCTCTTCGTCGAACACGACCGTGTCAGCATCGAGGGCTTCGGAAAGCCGCCGTAGCTCCTCGGCTTTTCCGTGGCCAACGTAAGTGGCGGCGTCCGGGGCGTCGCGGCGCTGGATCACGCGACCGACCTCGTCAGCGCCGGCGGTGTCTACGAGCAACGCCAGCTCATCGAGGCTCGCCTCGACCTCTTCGGTAGATCTGGGCCGCGAGACGACACCAACGAGGACGATCTTCTCCCGAAAGCTCCGGTCAATAAGACTCATGGCCGCGCCGCGCGCCCGCTCAACGCAGCGCTTCGATCTCGTGTTGTCGGAGCTCTATGGCGAACACCCTGGTCGCCCTCCCGCTAAGGAAGGCGACAGGTGCCAGCAGATCCTCTCCTTCGAGATCCACAACCAGGCTTCCCCCCGGGTTGCGCACGACGACCCGGTCTCCCACCATCCCCGAAGCGCGCGCGGCGCCGGCCGCGGCGCAGCTCCCCGACCCGCAGGCCCGAGTCACCCCGGCACCTCTTTCCCAGACGACCAGCTCGAGCCCGCCCTCGCCGTCGGGTGCCACGAACTCGACGTTTTGACCGCCGGGTGTCGCCAATTCGAGCTTGGCGCCGAGGCCGGCGACGTCAAGGCCCTGGAGAGACGACCCCCAGACGACGAGATGGGGGTTGCCAACCCCGACGTGACGCGCCTGGAATGACCCACCGAGAAGCTGCACCGGCTCGGCCTCGCCCACGGCCATGGAGCCCATCTCGACACGCACCAGGGCGCTGACACCGTCGATTCGCTCGAGAACCGTCACGAGCCGCGGCCCCGCGTCGGTGACGACGCACACCTGTGGTCCGGCAACGAGCGCGGCGTCGACGAGCGCCAGCCCCAGACAAGCCAGACCGTTCCCACTGGTCTCTGCTCGCCCCCCATCCGCGTTCCGCAGCTCCATCGCTACGCACGGCAGGTCGCGCCCGTCGGCAGCCATCTCCTCGCCAGCGGGCCGGACGACGATGATGCCGTCTGCTCCGATACCGCGATGGCGGTCGCAGACAGCTATGACGAAGTCCTCGGGCAGCTCATCGGTCCCGGGAAGCCCAACTGGATCGAGAGCCACGAGGAAGTCGTTGCCGAGAGCCTGGTACTTGGCGAGCGCTGCGGTTGTCACCGTCCGCCAGTCTCCCATGACGCCGCGGGTCCCGAGCTCCTCCACCAGTCGAGCACCGCCTCGGACAGGTGCATGTCGGAGGCATCGAACCACCTCACCCTCGGATCGCGCCGGAACCAGGCTTCCTGGCGGCGTGCAAAGACCCGCAACCGCCGTATGATCGACTTCCTGGCCTCCGCGAGCGAGACACCCTCCTCGACCACGCTCAGCAGCTCGCGGTAGCCGATGGCCTGGCGTGCAGTCCGAGAGATGCCCCCGGGGCGGGCCGAGAGCGCGGCCACCTCTTCCAAGAAGCCCCGATCCATCTGTCCATCCAGGCGTGCCTCGAGGCGGCGGTCCAGCTCTGCACGCTCGAGCGTGAGTCCCGCCATCGTCACCACCGCCGGCGCTTCGTAATTGGCGAGGCCTGGGCCAAAGGAAGAGAAGGGTCTTCCGCTGCCCAGCGTCACCTCGAGGGCTCGCAGGATGCGCCGGGCATTGCCTGGCTCGATGCGCCCCGCAGCCAGGGGATCGAGCAGCTGCAAACGCTCATATAGGCCTGCCAGGGCGGTCGGGCCCGTACCACTGGCCAGCTCGGCTTCGATCTCGGCGGCGACGGCGGGAAACCGGCCGGGAAGATCGAGGTCGTCGATAACCGCGCGGTGGTACAGGCCGGTACCGCCCACAAGAACCGCGAGATGGCCGCGAGCACGGATCAATCCAAGCGCCTCACGGGCCGCCTCCTGGAACCGTGCCACCGAGAACTCCTCGTGCGGATCGGCAATGTCGACAAGATGCCACGGCGCAGGAGAGTCACAGGGAGTCTCGGTCCCGATGTCGAGCCCCCGATAGACAGCCATCGCGTCTATGGACACGAGCTCGAGGCCGCGCACGCGACGCCAGAGCTCGTGGGCGAGAGCCGTCTTGCCAGTCGCCGTAGCACCAACAAGAGCGAGATCGGAGAGCGGGCGGCCAGAGCTCAGAGCTCGGTGATCCCTTCGAACGGTCCCTCTGAGCCCTCGAGATGACGGCTCGCGCTGCCGTGTCGCGGACGGGACCGTTCGACAAGCTTGACCTTCAGACGAGTCAGCTGCAGCTCGGCCTTCTCGAGGGCCGCATCCAAGGCAGCCGCGGGTCGGTTGCCGCTGCCACCTGCCCTGACCGCATGCCCGTGACCCTCGAGCACGATCTCGCAGGTGACCGGGTCGCCCAGGTGACCTGTCGGTGTCCGCGAGAAACAGACCTCCGCCCGCTCCATCCCGCCGAGGAAACGGCCGAGCCGGCCGACCTTGCTCCTGGCAACCTCTTTCAGGGCATCGTCGAGGTCGAGATGCCTAGCTGTGACGACGACATCCAGCTCCACTTGCCTCACGCCGCCTCCCTCCGTCGCTCGAGATGGGTGCGCACGGCTGACCTGGTCTTTGGCCCCACACTCGCCTGCTGAAGAGCTCACATGCCCGCCGTGGGCGCCCTGGTGGCGCACCGCGAGCGGTGCGCGTCCCGGTCCTTCCACGTCGCCATCGACACGCTTCACCCTCTCTCCGCCTGGCACCGACAGCCGGCACCTCGACGGGCAGGGCTTACCTCTAAGCCGCACCATGCTCAGCGACCACAAGTCGCCTTACGTGGGTCGTTTCGCCTGCGACTGGCATCGACTCGCAACCACAGACCCATGCACACCCATCGCCTCGCAGTCTAGGGGGCGAGCCTGCAGGACGCGCGCGCGCCGAACGAGGCCGACAGCGAAGGATGATGCCATCCACGTCCGGGAGAGGCGCCGTCGACCGTGACCCTCGACGTCGATCACGCGAGCGTCACCGCTCTGGCGGCGGCCCGAAATTCGGGCTGGTCCCTTCCGCTTCCGCCTTTGCCCTAAGACGGGCATCCTCGTCATCGCTCACGGTCTCGGACTCGTCGACGAGCATTACCGGGATGTCGTCGACAATGCGATACCGGCGGCGCAGCCGAGGGTTGTAGAGCGTGTCCTCGTCCGCGAAGTACAGCAGCGGCCCCTTGTCCTCCGGGCAGGCCAGGATTTCGAGCAGGAGCGGGTCAAGTGCCATGACGTGGCCTCCGAGTCCTCGGTCAGTCTTCGGGGTTTTCAAGGCTTGCTATGAGACGGGACACCTCGGCCAGATGGTCCTCGCACTCCTGGGCCGAGCCGGCCTCGAGGTTCAGGCGGAGCAATGGCTCCGTGTTCGACGGGCGCAGGTTGAACCACCACGTGCCAAGGTCGACCGTGAGGCCGTCCAGGTGGTCGAGCGACGCTCCGGCCTCCTTGTAACGGGCCTCCACAGCCGAGAGAACGGCATCGGTGTCGCTTACTGTGGTGTTGATCTCTCCGGAGTCAAAGTACCGCTCGAAAGCCACGCGCAGCTCCGACAGCGGGCGCGCGGACTTGGACATGAGCTCCAGCACGGTCATGGCGGCGACGATGCCCGAGTCGGCCCGGTAGTTGTCGAGAAAGTAGTAGTGGCCCGAGTGCTCGCCCCCGAACACCGCTCCCGTCTCGGCCATCGTCGCCTTCACGAACGAGTGCCCGACCCGGGTCCGCACCGGCATGCCGCCGCGCTCGATGATCACCTCCGGCACCGACTTCGAGCAGATGAGGTTGTAGAGGATGGTGGCTCCGGGGTGCTTGTCGAGCACTGCCGCAGCAACTATGGAAGTCGTGAGAGATCCCGACAGGGGCACGGCCTTGTCATCGACGAGGAACACGCGATCCGCGTCCCCGTCGAACGCGAGGCCCACGTCAGCACCGACCTCGAGCACGCGCGCGCGAAGCGCCACCAGGTTCGCCGCCTGGATCGGGTCGGCCGGGTGGTTGGGGAACGTGCCGTCGAGCTCGCCGAAGAGGATCTCCAGCTCGATCGGCAGGCCGGAGAACACCCGGGGCACCACGAGCCCGCCCATCCCGTTGGCGGTGTCCGCGACGACGCGCATCGGGCGCAGCCTCGAGTCGTCGATGAAGGAGCGGACGTGCGCGGCGAACTCGTCAAGGAGATCTGCCCTGCGGTAGCGCGGATCACTGGCAGGATCCGCCAGCTTGGAGAGCGAGTCGCCTGCCAGGAACCGCTCGGCGCCGGCGCGAATCTCCCCAAGTCCGGTGTCCTTGCCGACCGGCTTCGCCCCCGCCAGGCAGAGCTTGATGCCGTTGTAGGCCGCCGGGTTGTGCGAAGCCGTGAGCATCGCTCCGGGCATCGAGCGGCTGCCCGAGGCGAAGTAGACAAGGTCGGTCGAGGCGAGGCCGACATCGAGCACTTCGAGCCCCTCTGACAGCACGCCTGAGGCGAACGCCTGGGACAGCTCTACGCCCGAGGAGCGCATGTCCCGGCCGACCACCATCGCGCGGGCACCTTCGCTCTCGCGAGCGAACCGGGCGAAACCCGCCCCGATCGCGGCGGCCAGGGCGCCGTCCAGCTGATCGGGCACGGTGCCGCGCACGTCGTAGGCCTTGAAGATCGCTGCGAGGCGGCCTCGGAAGTCGGATGGGTTCTCGGCGGCAAGGGGCATTGTCGAAGGAGCCTAGGTCAACGCTGGAGAGCAAACGCGATGATCGTCGTCGTGTTGAAGGCTGCGTGAGCGACGATGGTCGGGCCGAGACGCCCTGTCCGGTACGCCACGTAAGCGAGCACCATCCCAAAGCCCGCGAGGGCAAGGAACTGCAGGGCCTCGAAATGTGCGAGGCCGAACACGAGGCCGGTGATGACGCTCGAGAGCGCGGGCGCTATGCGCGACCCGAGGTGGGAAAGACGCCCGAGGAGACCCCTGAGCAGCAGCCCGCGAAAGAACAGCTCTTCGACGACGGGGCTGCCCACGCATACGAGCACGCTAACCACCACGAAGCTGGCAGTGTCGTAGTTGACCGGCAACAGGAGCTGCTGCGCCGGGTGAGCGAGCTTCGAGTCGAGGTTATGGACAAAGGGCTGCAGCGGCAGCTCGAGCAGCGGTACGAGGAGGTACTGAGACGCGACTCCGATCACTATGCCGAGGGGGAGATCCGGCCAGGGGCGGATTCGCAGGCCGTAGTCCGCGACGAAGCGGGCCAAGCTGCCGGGCACCGGCCCGCTCCCGGCGGTGACCGGCTCCAGCCCCGCCGGCACGAGGCCGCGAGTCCGGCTGGCCACAACGGCGGCACCGACGAATCCCGCCCACAACGCCCCGAAGTCCACGACATCGGTGCCGAGCGGGCTCGGGTGCGGTCCAGCGATGGAGTCGTACGCCGACACCGCCACTATCGCCAGGAGGAAGCCGACCGCCAATCCGAAGGCTGCTTCCCAGAGGCCAAAAGCGTTGCCGGGCGCTCTCGAGCTGCTGTCGCCCATGGCCCGAGCGTCGCCCGAATCGGGCCCCGCGGTCAACTCGCGGGCACGATGCCCACATACCCCGACGGCACGCCTACGATGTTGGGGTGAGCCGTCAACCCCAAGACATGCGCCCGAGCGGTCAGGGACGCCCGGGTGCGGGGTCCTCCGGGCCAGACCAGTCATGGCGCTGGCTGATCGCCCTTGGCGCCGTGGTCATCCTCGTCCTGCTCGTCACCTCGGCCATGCATGGCAGCACAGCCAAGCCGATCCGCTATTCGGAGTTCGTGAACGACGTCAACCACAACCTCGTGGCAAGCGTCAACTACAACAACACGAATGCTGGGATCTCCGGAGAGCTACGCAACGGAACCAACTTCAGCACCACCGGTCCCGGTCAAGGGATGCCGACGAGCATCGTCAACACGCTGCACGCCGACAACGCGGAGCTGACATTCTCGAGCCCGTCGACCGGCATCCTCCAGAGCCTGATCGTCTGGGTGCTCCCGCTCGTGCTCCTGGTGGCGTTCTTCCTCTGGATGAGCCGACGCGCCCAGGGCCAGATGAGCGGCATCATGTCGATAGGCCGTTCGCGGGCCAAGGTCTACACGACGGAGAGGCCCCGTACGACCTTCAACGACGTCGCCGGCTACCAGGGCGTGAAACAGGAGATAAGCGAAGTCGTCGACTTCCTCAAGTCGTCAGCCCGCTTCAGGGACATCGGCGCGCGCGTGCCGAAAGGTGTGCTGCTCGTGGGTCCTCCCGGCACCGGCAAGACACTGCTCGCCCGAGCAGTCGCCGGCGAGGCCGGAGTGCCATTCTTGTCGGTGAGCGGTTCAGACTTCATGGAAATGTTCGTAGGCGTCGGCGCGAGCCGGGTACGTGACCTCTTCCAGACCGCCCGCAAGCAGGCCCCAGCGATCATCTTCGTGGACGAGATCGACTCGATCGGGCGAAAGCGCGGCGCAGGGCTCGGCGGCGGCCACGACGAGCGGGAGCAGACGCTCAATCAGATGCTGAACGAGATGGACGGTTTCGACCCGACGGAGGGCGTGGTCATAATGGCCGCGACCAACCGCCCCGATATCCTCGACCCGGCCCTGCTGCGGCCGGGGCGCTTCGACCGCCAGATCGTCGTGCCGCTCCCGGACCTCGACGAGCGCCTGCCGATCCTCCAAGTCCACTGCCGCGACAAGCGCGTGAGCGACGACGTGGACCTGTCGATCGTCGCACGCGGCACTCCGGGCATGAGCGGGGCAGAGCTCGCCAACCTCGTGAACGAGGCGGCGCTGCACGCCGTGAGGCGTGGGAGCCAGTGGATCCAGATGCGGGACTTCGACGCGGCTCGTGACCGCGTGCTCATGGGGATGCCGAGAGAGTCGATGGCACTCTCTCCCGATGAGAAAGAGCGCGTCGCCTACCACGAGGGTGGACACGCCGTGCTCGCCTACGTCCTGCCCCATGCCGATCCTCTGCTGAAAGTCAGCATCATCCCCACCGGTATGGCCCTCGGCGTCACCCAGCAGCTGCCGGCCGAAGAGCGGCACATCTACCCCCGCGAGTACATAGAAGACTCCCTCGCGGTGCGCATGGGTGGCCGGGTGGCCGAGAAGCTCGTCTACGACGGCCTCTCCACCGGTGCGAGCGACGACCTGCAGCGCAACACCGAGCTGGCTCGCAAGATGGTCCGAGAGTGGGGCATGTCCGACCGGATCGGCCCGATGGCCTGGGGGCAGCAGGGGACGGTGTTTCTCGGCGAGGACCTCATGCACACGCGTGACTACTCCGAGGACACGAGCCGCGTCGTCGACGAAGAGATCGAGCGAATCCTTCGAGCCCAGGAGCTTCGCGCGGAGCAGGTGCTGACCGATCATCGCGATGGACTCGATGCTGTCGCCGCGGCCCTTCTCGAGCACGAGACGATCGACGGTCGCGAGATTGCCCGCATGGTGGACGAGGCTTACGGTCGCCCGGTGCACGAGCTTCCGGCCGGTGAGGAAGTGTCTGACTCGACTCGTTTTGCCACTTCGCTCGTGGGCGGGAGCTCGGAGCCCTCTCCTCTCGCCGTCTCGGCCCCGCCGGTGCCTTCGGGCTCGAGCGGGCTTTCCGTGGACGGACCGAGGGTAGCGCCCGGAATGGACTGAGGTCCTCCGCGGCCCGCAGTCGAGCGACTGGGCATCGACGCTTTGCTGAGGTCACCGCCTGCCACAGTGCGACCACAGGACTCCTCAGGGCAGCAGCGGAATCCCCTCCAGGGGCGCCGGCGCGAACATGACGACCCTGTGAGGTGGCGCGACACTTGACAAGTCCTGCTCAGCGACGACAGGTGAGCTCGAGATCAGCTCGAGTCCGGCAAAGGCTGTGCCAGGGCCGGGCAGGCTCAGTGTCAAAGTCACGGTGGCGCCCGGAGCGAGGGACATAACCGCCAGGTGAGAGCGGCTCGGCCCATCGGTTGCAAGTCGCACCACCTCGATCGTGGCCGGCACGTCCCCCGGGTCGCTGACAACGATGCCGCCGCGTTCTGGCAACGACCCACCTGTGCTCGCGATCGATGAAGCAGCAACAGGAAGGAGCCACTCGGAAGCAGGCTCGCAAGTCGCCGCCAGCAGAGCCACCGTCTGGGCATGGGCAGCAACCTGCTGCACGCCACTTCGAGCCACCACCACGCCGACGCCTCCGGCGGCCTTCAGGACGATCGGGCCCCGGAGGATCTGACGCGGGGTCGGCTTGGGGGTCCGCGCCGGCGGCACGCTGGGCGACGGCAGCGTTATCTCGCGTACGTCGCCGGCAGGCACGATTGCCGAGATCTCGACTACCGGCCGGCCGCTCCCCTGCGACGACGCGGAGCGGGACGAGATGCTCACGTCGGCGGCCCGCGACCCTGGGTCGTACACGTCAACAGAGACGGTTCCGCTCCGTGCCACGGGCCCTGGAGTCATCACCCAAGAGGAACGGGGGGACCCTACACCGATCACAAGAGCCTGCCCGTGCAGTGCCGTCGCCGCCGTTGGATCCGAGGCAACTGTCTCATAGGCGCCGAGAACGACCCGGCCCATCGACGTCTCGTCGGAGATCGCGACTAGGGCCTGCTGCACGACCAAACGTGCGAGGTCGAACACCTGGAGCGAATAGGGCCTGATGATCAGACCCTGCAGGGCGGGAGGGACGACAACTCCCGAAGCGGTCGAGGCACGTATCCCGACCACGGCCTGAGTTGCGGTCGGATCGAAGAGCGCGACGAGGATATCGGAGCGGCCGCTGGTCGATCCCGCGGCGATATAGGAGCTGGTGGTGCCACCAGTTGCGCAAGGGGACTCTTGCTGGGTCGGGCTCGGCAAGGACCTCGGGGCGCGTCTCTTCCCCCCGGAGGAGGCTGCCGCCCGTGGCACGGTGACGGTCGACTCGAAGACCGCGACCGAGCCGGCGGTCTCGAGGACGCTGACGGCGTCGTCCTGGCGCGGCCCGGTCCTGCGCAGCGCTACGACTCTTTGGGTACGGGGAGCCAGAGCTAGCTCCGTGCTCCAGGATGGCAAGGCGCGCTCAGCTCTCCTCGGGACAGCGGCTACGGCGTCGACAAATACCTGGACGCGGGCAAGAGCCCGCCCTGGGTTGTCTATGACGACAGATGACTGCTTAGACGATGACCCCGCTGGGAGCGGGCCGGGACATTCCCACTCGATCGAGGTCGATGACGCCAGGTTCACTACAGGAAGCTGCCCCCCTCGAGGCATGTTGGCGGCACGAGGTACGCCAGTGCGCACGACCGCCCCAGCTGTCAAGATGCCGGCCAGCATCACAGCTACGAGCAGGATCGCTCGCACGCGGACTCGTACCTCGGCGCCGTTTGCCTCGCGACCTGCTCTCGAGCGCAGGCGCACGGCTGCCGGGGTCGCGTCGCTGTCAGGTTGCATCGCGAAGTCGCTTCCGCAGGCGGTGGTGGCGAGGCGACGATGGAGCCGGGATCTGGGTGGGCTCGGCCGGTGCCTCGGGCGCCTCGGCTGAGGTGGGCTCGGCCGGTGCCTCGGGCACCTCGGTTGAGGCGGGCTCGGCTGAGGTGGGCTCGGTGGGCTCGGCATTTGCCAGCCGGGCTACGTCGGCTACCGCCCGGGCCGTCGCGTTCCCACCGGCGGCTGCCACAGACGCGCGACGCGGCCGCGGCCGCCGCCTCCGCAGCACTCCTTCGACTATGCACGAGCAGATCACGAGGAGCCCGGCCGCGACACCGACCAGTGCGAACCCGCCGAGGGACGCGCTGCCTGGTCCCGAGAGAGTCCCCAGCCCGTCCTGCGGTGTCCAGCGGGCGTTCGCCCAGACAAGCATCCCGTCATCGTTTGGCAGCTGGCGCAGGTCGGTCTGGGCCTCGAGGCCAGTGACAAGTCCTCTCGGAGGCAACGCCGGCACCGGCGCCTGCTCACCTATGAGCGCTGGCGCACCGGCTGTCGGTACGACTATGTAGCGGATCCCGGCCGGGGCGACCAGGGCTCCAAGTCTAAGAGTGCGGCCCGCCATAGCTGATACCACATCCTCGGACACTCCGCCGGCAGGTCCCGGGTTGGCAGCCGGCCAGAGCGTGGCCACGGTGGGAAGCCCCGCAGTCGTGACGAACGCAGCCAGGCCCTTGGCCGCCTGGAATGCCGTGCCTGGCAGCGCCAGCGGATTGCCGATCCAAAGGACGCGAGCCCCAGGCGGAAAGGGGGTCGTGAACTCGGCTGACGCTTCTTCGAAACCGATTCCCGGCATCCCCGCTCGTCCCCCGAGCAGAGCACCCAGAGCAGGCACAACCCCCAGAGCCAGGCAAAGCGCAGCCAGCACCCCGGTTATCTGCCTCCATCCGAAGCGATGCCGCCTCAGGTCGGACTCGAACGCGGCCGTCCCGATCCCACAGCAAGCTGCGAAAGCGACCGCGGCGGGAGCCACCAGCACCTCGACTCTTCCACCACCGGCGCCGAGCCAGCCCTCGCCCGCTATCCAAGCGAGCAGCACCGATCCGAGCGCGCAGAGCCACCAGCGAGTCACCCAGGCGAGCCGCGGTCCCCTGGCCCAGAGGAAACCGAACGCAGCAAACCCAACCAGTCCGGCCACCCCCCAGAAGCCGCCTATTGCTCCGGTGTGCCCCCGCAGAAGGTCAGCTGGAGAAAGTGCCGATCCCGCAGACGAGACGCTTCCGGAGAACAGGCTCCACCTCGCCCCACTCTGGAACCAAGTCACCGACCAGGGCAGACAGCAGGCAAACGCCACGACAACTCCTGCTGACCCCACCGAGACAGCACGAAGCATCGCGCGCCAACCTCCGACGGCGGCACTCGCGACCAGCGACATGACCGCCACGACGCCGACATCGAGCACGACAGGTGGAGAAAGGGCGATCATGGCTGCCAGGAGGAGCCCGAGAGGTGCGATCTCGGCGATGAGATCTCTCGGGCCCCAGCCACCTCCGGGCGCACCACCCGGTCGCCCGAACGGCTCGAGCCCACTAGAGCGCGCCAGGCGTCGAAGGACGAAGGGCAGGCCCGCCAGGGCGACCGACGACTCGATGTCACCTGTGCCGAGCCCGTTCCATAGCAGCGGCGACGAGACGAACACGACGACGCCAACCAACTGGGCGCGATGAGAGCCAAAAGCATCGAGTAGTCGCCAGGTTCCAATCGAGCCGACGACGATCCCGCTCAGCAGGGCAAACTTGAGCGCGACCGCAGAGCTGTCACCAAGGACGATGCCGACGAGCCCGATCAGACCGTAGGCAGATGGGCTCACCTGCGCTGGCCCCCAGCCCGGGTCACTGCGGCCGCCCACCCACTGGCCGAGGAGGTGAAGCGCGCTCGGGGCGACGACAAGGTCGCCGATGACCGGTAGGTGGCCAAAGAGCAGGCCGCGTACTCCCACCAGAACAAGCAGGCTGATCAGGATGGCAACGACCGCCCGCCCTGACTTCATCTCTCCGCTCCGAGCTCGCTCGTACAGAGCCGTCAGCTTGTCGACCTCGCGGGCCCGGTCGTCTCGTTGGACGTGCGGTCCGGCGCCGGGACCCGCCGTTACGCGACCAGATGGTGCGCCACGATGGTGTCGCACCGCAGAGCCGTCGCCCTGGTTTTGCGGATCGGTCAGCCGGTGGAGATAGCTGCGCCGTGCCATGCGGCTGACCAAGGGCCGATCGCTCACCTGTCTCACATCGTGAACCACCTGGCGCGCCTCACGCAGCGACCGCCGGTGGTCAATGTTCCATCGCCACGCCGAGCGCGCCGCCCTGGCGCGGTCCCTCCTCCCTGTGAGGGGGGCGGCCACCGAGTCGAGGACCACCAAGATGGCGAGCTCCAGAGCGACCGTCAACCTGCGCAGGAGCCCGTAGTTCTTGAGGACCGAGCGCAGCTCGTTTCGCCGGCGGATCGCGGTCTCGTTCCCGATCGGCCTCTCGCCAGCGGCGGTCGACTGGCGATGGCGCGCGACGGCGCGAGGCGCGATGACGACGCGCGCGGCGGCCAGCTGTGCTCTCCAGCACAGGTCGACGTCTTCGCCGTAGGCGCCGATCTCCGAATCGAAGCCACCGATCGCGGCGAAGAGATCAACCCTTGCGAGCATGCACGCGCTCGGCACGGCGAAGACCTCTCTGACCTCGTCGTGCTGTGCCTGGTCGAGCTCACCTTCTTCGATGCGGGCAACCGGAGACCCGAACCGGCTCATGCCGAGGCCGATCTGCAGTATCCGATCGGGCGTCTCCCAGTCAAGGAGCTTCGGGCCGACGATGCCGGCGTTGGAGCGGAACGCCTCCTCGACCATCAGTCGGACGGCACTGGGAGCAAGCGCGACGTCGTCGTGGCAGAACAGGAAGAAGCTTGCCCCCTCGATCCCGCTGAGCACCTCGTTTGCTGCCGCCGCGAACCCCGTCGCGTCAGGGCGCCTGCGCACGAACCCGCCCGGGAGGAACTTTGCCACCTGGGTTGTCAGGTCGTCGCCTGTCCCGGTGTCTACAACAAGGACATCCAAGCTCGGATAGTCCTGAGCTGCGAGAGACTCAAGGCACTGGTCCAGTCCCGCCGCCGAAGCCGTGCTGACCACCACTGCGACGACCGGTGGTACGTACTCCTCCGGCATGAAGGGCCAAGGCTACTCGCTCAGCAGCGCTTGCAACTGTTAGCACGTTGTGCTACAGTTGCGTGCAGACGGCAGGTTGCTCGGCTCGTGGTAGCTGCTCTGCCGAAGGCTTGAACAAAAGGAGTGCTGCCATGGTCAGCAGGGCAAGCGGAGAGCAAAGCGCCAGGAAAGAGATCGCGGCGGCGGCAACGGATCTGACAACTGTCGCGAAGGACGCAGCATATGTAGCAATCGGGCTGGCCGTGCTCGGTCTCCAGAAGGCTCAAGTCCGGCGCCGTGAGATCAGTAGCCGGCTCGATGGAGTGCGTGGGCACCCGGGCCACTTTGTGCACGCGGGCGAGCTGCCGGTGAGGGACATGGCGCAGGAGCTGGCAAGGGCCGTGAAGGAAGTCGACCACACTGTCGGCGAGCTGATCGAGCGTTGGGATGGCGCGATCGAACCGCTCTCTGAACGGCTCCCTCCTGGTGCGCGGGCCGTCATCTCGCAGGCCAAGGACGCTCGCGATCAGCTTCGTTCCTTCCTCACGTCACTTGCCGGCTGACCTCGGGGCCAGGGACGTCACGACGCCAGAACTCGAACATCTCCTCGAGCGTCGACTCGAGCGGTATCGAAGGCTCCCAGCCGGTGGCATGCCGAAGCTGGGCGGCATCCCCGGTGAAGACGGGAACGTCGATAGGACGAAACAGGGAGGGATCCGACACGAGGTCGACAGGTACCATGGCCATGGCACACAACCTTTGGGCGATCTCGGCGATAGTGACGGCTTTGCCGGCGGCGACGTTGTAGACCTGCCCGGCTATCGCGGGGTCCTCGAGGACGGCCGAGGCGAGCAGCCGATAGGCGCGCACGACGTCGCGTACATCGGTGAAGTCCCTCGCGGCCGCGAGATTACCTATTTTCACGTCGCCTCCCCCAGACCGTTCGACGCGGGCGATCCGCTGCGCGAGGGCAGAGACGACGAAGTCGGGCGACTGTCCAGGGCCGACGTGGTTGAAGGGGCGCACGCGAACTGTTGGCACCTGCCGTCCCAGCCACGCCTGGAGGGCGAGGAACTCGGCGGCCACCTTGCTCGCCGCATACGGCGTCACCGGCCGCAGCTCGGCGCCCTCGCTGATGGGTCCGTCTCCTGCAGCTTGGCCGTACACTTCTGCCGAGCTCACGACAACGACGGCGGGCAACACCGAGCATCGTGCCGCTGCCTCAAGGACGTGCAAGGTTCCTAGGGCGTTCACCTCGAAGGTACGAACGGGATCGGTCCAGGACCGGCCCACGTGAGAGAGGGCCGCGAGGTGATAGATCACGTCGGGATCGACGCGCAGCACCGACGCGGCGACCGCGTCGGCGTCCGTGACGTCGACGTCGGAGTCGGTTAGCACCACCTCGTCACCGAGCTCTTCCAAATGGGCGCTCAACCAGCCG
>JAKACA010000151.1 GCA_021796455.1 Actinomycetes bacterium | reverse complement strand
CACTTTCGGGGGCTGAGGCGAGGCTCTGCGGGACTAGGGCGGGGGTCGCGGCGGGGCTGGCTGCCGGGGGCGGGGCTGCCGGGGGCGGGGCTGCCGGGGGCGGGGCGGGGGACGCTCCGCAGGATGAGGCGGCGGGTTTCGGGCTGTGCTGGGAGGGACGGGCCGAACCTTGTGCTCAGAGTGACCGGGGAGGGGGCTGCGCGGTCACTTCGGGAACACGGTTCGACTGGCGCGAGGTCAGATTGGTGTGCAAGAGGGCTGCCTTGGCTCTCGCCGGATCGACGAGGACTCCGGACGCCTCCAGCGCAGCCAGGAGGCTCGCCCCGCCCCGGCGTACCTCGGCTACCGTCGTCGTAAGCACCTGCCACCCCATCGAGGCGATAGCCGAGCGCCTCTCGTGATCAGCTGACAGCTTGCGCGGCCCGTGATGGTGGGCATAGCTGTCGACCTCCAGGGCCACTCGTCTCGCCGGCCAGGCGAGGTCGAGACGGAAACGCTTGCCGTCACGCACCACGACCTCCAGCTGGCGAGCCGGCTCGGAGACGCCTGCCCGCAGGAGCCACCGAAGGACCTCTGTCTCGGCGTGGCTCTCGAGCGCGCCCCCGTGCCAGAGCTCGAGCGCCGCGCGTACATGGCCGGCACCGGTGCAACCACGGTGGGCATTGCGTTTCAGGGAGCCGGAGAGCAGCGGCACGGTAGTGAGCCCTCGGACCAGTGCATCGTCGACGACTCGCTCGACCGCGGCAGGGCTCAGCGACGCGCCGAGGTCGATGAGCGTGCGCGCAACCGTCGTCACCGGGACTCCACCGAACGTCGTCACGTCCTGCGACGTGAGACGTCTTGTCCGATGAACCTGGACCCGGTTCGTGCTGCGAAAGGCACGACCTGCCGGCACGACGACCTCTATCCGGTCACTGGTCGCGTTCTGGCCCTCCGAGAGTTGCCAGATCCTGGCCGCGCTGGCGGAACCGAGTCTGGCGTCTCTCCCCCGTTGCAGACAGGCGGCGAGCGCCTCGACCTCCCATGGCACCTCGTCTGAGTCGAGCGAGCCGGACAGGACGAACACATCGGCCTCGAGCTGACGCAGGGTCCCAGTCCGGAGCTGCGATCGCAGCCAGCTCGCAGCTCCTCCGGCAGCCCCGACTTGGGCCCGCGTGACTACTCCGTGTGTCGCTTTGCCAGCTAGCTCGACCAGGATCCTGCTGGTTCTGACTCGCACGGGTCGAATCGTCTGCGGGCTACTTACCGGAGTGCCTACCGGCGGTCCTTCGGCGCATAACGGGATCCTGTGTTGGGTTGGGGCCGCGGTGGGGCCGGGATGGGGCCGGGATGGGGCCGGGGTAGGGCCGGGATGGGGCCGGGATGGGGCCGGGATGGGGCCGCTCGCACCACCTGTGTGCGGAGAGTGACCGCACTACCCCCTGTCCGGTCACCGACGGCACACAGTTCGCCCGGCGGCGCCAGCTGCGGTCAGCCCAGGCACACAGTTCGCCGGCACGACCCCGGCTTCAGTCACCGAAGGCACACAATTCGCCGGCACGACCCCGGCTTCAGTCACCGAAGGCACACAGTTCGCCGGCACGACCCCAAGGGGGACAGCCACCCCGGATCGAGGGATCCAGAGAGGAGCGCCAGCGCCTACTATGTGACATGGAGCACGCCGACGCCGGTAGCCGCCCGGCCCCCCCAACATTCGCCGACAAGTTCGGGCGAGAGGGTCTCACCTTTGACGATGTGCTCCTCGTGCCGGCAGCTTCGGAGATACTCCCGTCCGAGGCGTCAACCGAGAGCCGCCTCACCCGCAACATCTCGCTCGCCATCCCCCTCATATCGGCCGCGATGGACACAGTCACCGAGTCCCGGCTCGCCATCGCGATGGCGCGAGAGGGGGGCATTGGTGTCATCCACCGCAACCTGTCGATCGTCGACCAGGCAGCAGAGGTCGACAGGGTGAAAAGGTCAGAGTCGGGGATGATCACCAACCCGATCACGGTGCCGCCAACAACCTCTATCAGCGACGCGATGAACCTCATGTCGCAGTACCACGTCTCGGGCGTTCCTGTCACCGACGCGACCGGCTATCTCGTCGGGATCGTGACTAACAGGGACCTGCGTTTCGTAGAGCGCAGCGACGACCCCGTGTCATCGGTCATGACATCGAGCGGCCTTGTCACCGCGCCGGTAGGAACGACGCTGGAGGCCGCGCAAGTGATACTCGGCCGCCACCGCATCGAGAAACTCCCGATCGTCGAGAGTGACGGGAGACTCCACGGTCTCATCACTGTGAAGGACATCCAAAAGCGTATCGACTACCCGCGAGCGACCAAGGATGACCGCGGGCGCCTCCGTGTCGCAGCCGCAGTGGGTACGGGACCAGATGCCTTTGACCGGCTCGAGGCACTCGTCGCAGCCGGAGCGGATGCGATCGTCGTCGACACCGCCCACGGGCATGCGAGAAGCGTCATCGATACTGTCACCAAAATGAGGGCGAACTTCGAGGTCGACATCGTCGCCGGCAATGTCGCAACGGCGGCAGCCGCTCTCGCCTTGATCGAGGCCGGCGCCGACGCCATCAAGGTTGGTATCGGGCCAGGCTCGATCTGCACAACGCGGGTCATCGCCGGCATCGGGGTACCCCAGATCACCGCGATCTTCGACTGTGCGGCCGCGGCCGGACCGAGCGGTGTTCCCGTGGTGGCCGACGGCGGAGTCCAGTTCTCAGGCGACGTTGCGAAAGCCCTTGCCGCTGGTGCCTCGACGGTGATGCTCGGCAACGCTCTGGCCGGGGTGGATGAGTCCCCGGGGGAGATCGTGATGCAGCAAGGTGAGCGTTTCAAGGAGTACCGCGGGATGGGCTCGCTCGGGGCCATGCAGGGCCGTTCGTTCTCGAAGGACCGCTACTTCCAGGGAAGCGTCGAGAGCGGAAAGCTCGTGCCCGAAGGCATCGAGGGCCGCGTTCCCTACAAGGGGCCCCTCGGCATCGTCCTTCACCAGATGGTCGGCGGGCTCCGCCAGGCGATGGGCTACTGCGGCGCCCGCAGCGTTGGCGAGTTGCAGGCGACTGGCCGCTTCATTCGGGTCTCGCCGGCGAGCCTTCGCGAGAACCACCCGCACGACGTCGTCATCACCAAGGAGGCCCCGAACTACCAGGTTCACTGACGCCGCCAGGTCAAGGGGACGCCGCCCGCTTCAGGTAGTGCGCGTCCGGTAACGCCACACGGCCAAAGGTGCCAGGACCACGAGGACCCCCAGGCACCAGAGCAGGGTCCCGATCACGTGGTTTGCTGCTGGGCCGGGACCGCCCACCATGAGCGAGCGGGCTGCTGCCACGACCTCGCCCACCGGCTGGTAATTCGCAAAACCCTGCAACCATCCTGGCATCGACGACACCGGCACGAACGTCCCTGCCGCGAAGGTGAGAGGAAACAGCACCGGGAATGCCATGACCTGCGCGGTCTCGCTGTTGGGCGCCGACAGCCCGATCACGGCGAATCCCCACGACAGGCAGTATGCGAACAGCAGCAGCAGCCCCACACCCGCCAAGAAACCCGCCAGCCCCTCGACGCGGAACCCGACGGCATAGCCGACAGCCGTGATGATGAGGACGACGAAGACGTTGCGGACGAGGTCGGCGAGCGTCCGGCCGGCGAGAACCGCCGAGCGGGCCATCGGAAGCGCCCGGAACCGCTCGATGATGCCTTTTTGCAGATCCTCGGCCAGACCGATGCTCGTCGCCACCGAACCGAAAGCCACGGTCTGCACGTAGATCCCCGGCATGAGGTAGTTCGCGTAGCCTCCGCGGAAACCGATCACCTTGATGGCTCCGCCGAACACGTAGCGGAACAAGAGCACGAACATGATCGGCTGGACACTTGAGAAGAAGAGCGACTCGGGCACGCGCCGGTACGCGATCAGGTTGCGCTCCATGACGACAAGGGAGTCCAGGGCGGCTCGCCACGGTGTTGCTCTAAGCCCTGCCCGTGGCATCTCTGTTGGGCCGGCGACCGTCACGGTGCTCACTTGGTAGCCTCCTTCCCGTCTGACTGGTCGGCGTCGGCCCCATGCCCGGTGAGGGCGAGGAACACGTCGTTGAGGCTGGGCTCCCGCATCGCGAGAGTCGAAGGCACAAGATCTGCCTCCTCGAGTACCCGCAGTGCTTCGGTTACGACACGGGCGCCGCCGTCCAGCTGCAGCTCGACCGTGGCACCGGACAGCACCGGCTCGCGCGGCCAGCGCCCGGCAAGGACCCCGAGGGCCTGCTTGGCTCGCTCGTCGTCACCCATGTTCAGATCGAGCACGGTGGCGCCGAGCCTAGCCTTCAGCTCCTCGGAAGTTCCCTCGGCGATCACCTTGCCGTGGTCGACGACCGCGAGGCGGTCGGCGAGGCGGTCGGCTTCCTCGAGATATTGGGTCGTCAGCAGCACCGTCGCGCCAGCACCTGTCAACTCCTCGATGACGCCCCAGAGGGCCACCCTGCTGTAGGGATCCAATCCTGTGGTCGGCTCGTCGAGGAACAGGACCGGCGGGCGATCGACAAGTGCAGCTGCGAGGTCGAGGCGCCGCCGCATCCCGCCCGAGTAGGTCTTGACCGAACGATTAGCGGCGTCGGTGAGCTCGAAGCGCGCGAGCAGCTCGTCTGCTCGAGCGCTCGCCACCTTCCGGGTCAAGTGTGTGAGCTGGCCAACCATGCGGAGGTTCTCCCGACCCGTCAAGTTCTCGTCGACGGCGGCGTACTGCCCGGCAAGACCGATGCTCGCTCGTACCTGCGCCGCCTCGTGAACGACGTCATGGCCGAGCACTCGAGCCGACCCTGAGTCCGGGGCAAGGATCGTCGTGAGGATGCGCACCGCCGTGGTCTTGCCGGCACCGTTCGGGCCGAGGAGCCCGAAGACAGTGCCCTCGGCGACTTCGAGCGACACACCCTCGAGGGCGCGGACACCTCCTTTAAACGTCTTCACCAGTTCGGTTGCTTCGACGGCGTTGGCCACGATGCCTCTGCTCCTTCGCGAGGGGGAACACTCGGGTTGGTTACGCGAGGTGAAGTTTGCGGTCGAGGTGTCCGCCACGACCGTACCCGCTGCCGCTACACGCGGCGCGCGCGGCGCGGCGCGCGCGGAGCGCCATGTGGTGGGATGGGGACATGGTTACCTCGCTCGTCGTGCATCCAGGCAGCTCGGTCGATCTCTCCAAGCGCGATCCCGGTTCGACGCCGGGTGCCCCTGGTGGCAGGGAGGCCACAGAAGCAGAGTTTGCCACCCAGCACGCAAGGCTTGCCGACCTGCAGGAGCGCTTATGGGCAGAGGGCACGCGCGAGCTGCTCGTCGTGCTTCAAGCGATTGACACTGCGGGCAAGGACGGGACGATCAGGCACGTGTTCCGCGGCTTCAACCCGACCGGCACGAGAGTGGCGGCATTTCGCGTCCCCACCGAGCTGGAGGCGGCCCACGACTTTCTCTGGCGCGTCCATGCCCAGGTGCCAAGGGCCGGCGAGGTGGTGATCTTCAATCGCTCCCACTACGAGGACGTCCTCGTAACCCGGGTCCACGGACTCGTGCCTGCTCACGTCATTCGCGCGCGCTACGACCAGATCAACGCCTTCGAGCGCCTGCTGCACGACGAAGGGACGAGGCTCGTAAAGCTGCTCCTTCACATCTCCTACGACGAGCAGGCCAGACGCATCGAGGAGCGCCGCACAGATCCGCTGAAGGCTTGGAAATACAAGGAAGCCGACCTGAGAGAGCGCTCGTACTGGGACGACTATCAGGCAGCATTCACGGCGATGCTGGAGAACACCTCGACAGCCCACGCACCCTGGCACGTGATCCCGGCCAACCACAAGTGGTACCGCAACTGGGCAGTCACCGAGATCCTCTTACGACTTCTCGACGAGATGAACCCGCAGTACCCGCAGGCATCGCTTTGACCGGGGACGCATGATCGGGGACCGACAAGCGGCCCGCGAATCCCGCCTCACGACGCCAAGAGCGGCTCGGGCGCGGTTCGCGATCTCGCGATCAGCAGCTGAGCTACAGCGGCTCCGGCTACCGGCACGAGCAGAAGGAGAAACATCGGCCGGTAGCCGATCTCGTCGATCCCGAACCCCAGCAACAGCGGAAGTGCGAGATTCACGGCTTGAACGCTGGCACTCAGATGAGCATTGATCGAGGCAAGCTCGTCTCGGTGCCTGCCCTCGGCGACAAGTCCCATAGTGAGGGGAAAAGTGAGCCCGTGGGGGACTCCAAGCAGCGCCATCGCGACGAGCAGGACTGCAAAGCTATGGCCGGTAGCCACGACGGCGAGACCCACAAGGGTGAGAATGGCCGCGACGCGAAACAGCGCGAGCTTGTGGCGTATCGGCGACTGCCACACAAGCACTGCGCGCACGACGAATGAGATGACGAAGAAGACGCCGAACGCGACCTCCGTCGCCGCCGGCGACAGTCCGTACTCGTGGCGCGCGAGCAGAGCACCGAACACGACAATGGCGGCAAAGGGTGCGGCGTATATGAGCTCGCCGGTTAGCGCGAGGCGGAAGTTGCGATCGGCGAGGGACTTGCGCACCGACACCTTCGGCCGGTGGTTGGCTTCCGGGACCCGCACCGCGACAACCTCGCCGGTGGTAGGTTCGGCTGCGAGGAGCGGGCGTGCTACCGGTGTGACGGGGTCCTCGATCGGTGCGCCAGCGTGGGTATCCGTCGGACCAGATCCTTGTGCTAGCACGTCCTCGTCGGCCCTGTCTGGCGCCCGTTGCGCGCGGCGCCCGGGCCTGCGTGCGAGCAGCAGTATGGCGACGGCGGCAACTGGGAGAAGGCTGAAAGCGAGAAACGTCGCTCGTAGGTTCGCTCCGGTCGCGGCGAGCACGCCGGTCTCAAGGAACGGCCCCGTCGCGAGGCTAACGCTGAGTGCTACGCCGACAAGAGCGATCGGGCGATCGCGCGCGCCCGGGGACGCTGCCTCGTCCGCCATCGCCCCTGCCGCCGTGATGAGAGTCGGGAAGGCCAGGCCACCACCGAAACCCAGCACGACCAGTCCGACCGTCAAGAGCCAAAGTGACCTGGCTTCGCCGATCAGGGGGAAGGAGATGCCCATCGCCGCTATCCCGACCACGAGCGCTCGTTGTGAAAGGCGCGCCGGAACCCGACCGGAGATGGTGACCATGGTGAGTATCGCCACGACACTCGTGACCGCGGCGAGGACTCCGATGACAGTCGCGTGGAGCCCGAGCAGGTCCGAGCCCAGCAGGGAGAACGTCGTCTGCGCCATGTTCTGGCTTGATCGCATCAGCATCGTGACGATGAGCAGCACACCGAACGCGCCGAAGAGACGAAATCTGCGGGGCATTGGCGAGATCTTACCGACGGGCGCATCGCTACGATCGTCCGCCCAGACGCCGCGTAGTGTTACCAGACGCTTCGTAGTGTGACCGGGCACTGCGTAGTATCGATCCTTCGCATGCCCCTGTAGCTCAGAGGATAGAGCAACGGTTTCCTAAACCGTGTGTCGCACGTTCGAGTCGTGCCAGGGGCGCCTAGATAAGTCCTTGTCAGACGGTATTATCGCTCGGATCGTCGTCACTTAGGTCTACCGGCGTGCAATCTGCGTGCAACTTGTTCTCAGACCGCTCGTCGGCAATCTGTTGGTCAAGCCTGTCGGTGAGATCAGCCTCGAGCTCAGGGAACAGGTGTTATGGCGGAGTCGGGTATTGCAACTCTAGGAGTAGCTGTGGATGGGGGGTCCGGGGGGAAGGGTGGATAACTTACGGTTCTGGGGAAAGCGGCTGAACCGACTATTCGTGTAGTCGG
>JAKACA010000150.1 GCA_021796455.1 Actinomycetes bacterium | reverse complement strand
TCTACCGAGCACGAAAGCTCCTCATCCGCGGCGACGAACGACTCGACGAGCGCGGACGAGAGAAGCTCATGGAGGCGCTACGGCGCGGCGACCCCTTCGACGAGGTCGCGGGTGCGTGGCTCGCGAATTAACCGGCCCTCGGGGGCAGGTCCAGTCCGTCAGCGGGCGGAGTCATCGGTCTTTCAGGCGACGGAGATGTCCTTGGAGGCTCTCAATGACGCGCTCGTGGCGACGGACTTCGGCGTCCCACCCCCGCTGCGTGGCGTCGTCTCTCAGCGCTTCGAGGTCGGTCAGTTGGTGTTCGATGGCTGGCACGAACTCGGAGGCGGTGACGAAGTTGGGGCACGTCTCGCAGACGTTGGCATAGGGGCACGCCTCTGCAGCCAGCTCCCGAGCGCAGTATCCGTGTGCAACGCGGGTCTTGAGCATCTCTGCTGCCAACCAGCTGACCCGGTCAGGAACGGCGGGGCGACCGGCGGGTGCCACGGGGATGCGTCTTGCCACCTTGCCCACAGCTTGGTCGTATGCCGCCCGGAGGGTCGGTGAGGAGAGCCGGGCATAGCGCATGGTCATCTCGGGCGTCCGGTGACCGAGGAGCGTCATGAGCGCCTGGAGAGACATGCCGGCATTGACGAGCTCGGTGGCCCAGGTGTGGCGCAGCTGATGGGCGACGACCCGGAGCGGCTGTCCGTCGGAACCGCTCAGGCTGCAGGCCTCGACTGCCTTCGCCAGCCCGAGCTGAATGCGCGTCGGGCCCAGGCGTTGACCGCGTTCGACGAAGACGAAGTCGCACAGGCGGCCGTCGCGCGGATGGGGAAGAGACCGCTGCGGGGAGCGCTGGGCCATCCACCCTGCGAGCGCATCGAGTGCCACCGCGTCGAGCGGCACCGCCCGCTCGTCGTTGAGCTTGCCGAGCGGGACCCTGAGCCAGGTGCCGCTCGGACCGAAGTCCATGATGCAGTCGAGCTCGAGGTCGAGGAGCTCTCCACGCCGAAGCCCGGTGTGCCGCAGGATCGTGATCGCGGCGCGAGCGAACGGGTCGTCGAGGTCGTTCACTGCGGCCATGAGCGCCCGGTCCACGTCCGGCGGCAGAGCACGCGGGAGCATGGTGGGTTGGCGCGGGATATCGGTCGCGAACACGATTCGCCGCTTCGGGGCCTCCGCCCATCCCCACGCGGTGATGTCGTCGAAGAAGTTCCGCAGCGTGATGGCGGCGTGCGCGGGGACGAACGGGCCGACCGTCTTGGTGCTGTCGTGCGACCCGCGGCACGTCCGGGTCGCTGACCAGGCCAAGTAGGCCTCGATATGGCGACGTTCGATCTTGCGCAAGGAGGTGACCTCCGGGAAGCGCTCGGTGAGGAACTCTCCGAAGATGCCGAGCGCGCTCGTGAGCTTCCCGACCGTCTTCGGCCGCAGAACGGCGCTGCGCGCCTCGATGTAGGCGAGGAGCGAGCGGCGCAGTGCGGGTGCGGCGACGATCTGCATTCGCTGCTCTCTCGTGGCCGGGCCACCGCAGCGCTGGCGTGGCGGTGGGGCATCGAGCATCCCGGATTCGAACATGAGCTGGCGCAAGCTGAAGAGCCGACCACGCGTCGAACGCCGCATTGGCTCGGTGAGCAGCGGCGTCTCGTCGACGAATGCGACCAGCTCTTCGATCTGTCCAGCTTCGACATCAGACACCGGGACACCGAAGGCGGCGATGACGAGGGGGATCGTTCGCCCCAGCAACTCGTTGAAGGCGGCGTCGCTGCGCCCAAGCCTGGAGGCAGCCTCATGTAGAGCGTGGACGTCGGAAGGGTAGAGGAGCGCCACCGTTCGCCCGGCGCTGTGGCCGAAGCGCTTGGCGATCAAGAACTCCTTGTCGGCGCGACAGCGCCCGCTCAACATCGCGAGGACGATCACCGGCCACGCGTTCGATCGCCGGGACAGTTCGGCGAGGCGAGATTCGAGCGGCCTCTGCATCCAGGCGTCGAGATCGGGATGGTCGGAGAGGAAGCGCTCTGCCGTGACGGCGAGCGTGCGTCGATAGTCGGCGGCCACCGGCATGTGCGTGATGTGTTCCCGATACTCATCGACCAAGTCGATTGCGACCGAGGGGACTGGGGCGAGAGTCATCGATCGAGCACGGCACGGGCGGCCGCGAACTCGGCAGCGATGGTGCCAGGAGACAGATGGACGTATCGCGCCGTGGTCTCTGGGGACGCGTGCCCCATGAGCTCACGGAGCACCAGCAGGTCGATCCCGGCGGAGGCGAGCTCGGTTCCATAGGTGTGTCGGAGCCGGTGAGGCCGGACCCTGGTGGCACCCGAGCGGGTCCGGTGGGTGCGGAACACCTTGCGGAGTCCCGCTTCGGTGAGTGAGAGCCCACGGGTCGGGCCTCGAAGGACAACGAAGCACTCGGGCGTGGTGCAGCCGTGCGGTCGTTCGGTCGAGATGTAGGCAGCGCACTCGGAGAAGAAGGCTTCCTCGACGGGCACGATCCGTTCCCTACCGCCCTTGCCGACCACCCGGAGCCGTCGCAGGGCCATGTCCACGTCGGCCAGTCGGAGGGACCGGACCTCGTGAGCACGCAGGCCGCCGAACACCATGGCGAGCACGATCGCTCGATCACGATGGGTGCCGAGATCCGCCAGGAAGGCCGACACATCGGCCACATCGAGGTTCTCAGGCAGCCGCCGGGGTTCGCGCACCAGCCGGCCTCCGCGCCGGGGACGGCCCGAGTTCACGTGGCCGAGCAGTCCGTGCGAAGGTGCACGCCAACCGCTCGAGCGTCGGGCGACCGGCACCGGGTTGTCTTCCCGCGTGCCCTCGGTCACCATGTGCTCGAACAGCCCGCGTACCGACGCCACCCTCCGGTTCATGGTGGCCGGCGCCGCCCCCAGTCGAGCGAGAGTCACCACCTTTTGGCCAGTCGATCGACGCGCACGCGCCTGCCAATCCAGGTAGTCGAAGAGATCGGTCGGGCGGACGTCGGCGAGCTTGAGCCGCTGCTCGTCGAGGAAGCGGATGAAATTCAACAGGTCGAAGGCATAGGCCCGCACCGTGGCCGGTGAGTAGCGCCGAGCCTCGAGGTGGGCGAGGAAGCGATTGGCAGCGTCGACTACCTGACCCTCGCCGACCAGCCGGTGGCCGGTCCCGCTGCGTTCGACCGAGACAGCCAACTACTCCTCCGCACACGAGTATCTGCCCCTCAGCAGTCGGCGTGGCGGATGGTCCCCGTCCGCCCTTCTGAGGGCCGGTTAACAGATAGGAGCTGCTGCGCGAGGTCTACCTCGCGCAGACACCCCGGCGAGCACACTGGCGGCTCGTGCGCTTCTACGCCTACGCCGCCGAGGCCGAGGTGCCCGAGCTCACCCGCCTCGCCACGACCATCTCTCGCTGGGAGCAAGAGGTCCTCAGCTTCCATGTGACCGGCATCTCGACCGGGCCCGTCGAAGCCCAGAACCTCGTCACCGAGAAGATCCGGCGCATCGGCCATGGCTTTCGGAACTTCGACAACTATCGGTTGCGGCTCTTGCTCCACTCAGGGGTTCAATGGGACACTCGCCCAACTGCACGAATCAGGGGGCGCTCCCCACGGCTAGTCGCGTAGCCGATTTAGAGGGGGCTAGACCTGGAAGCTCGGCGTTGAGGTAAGAGATCCGCCTCGCGTCGGTTGTTGCAATCCGTGATGCGGCAGGCTATCCTGCCCGCCCGGCGACGCTTCGTGCGGAAGCGGACGGCTGGCAACTCCAGCCTGGCGGAGGAGGCAAACGTGGGATCGAATCGTTGGGGGTCGTTCGCGCGCAGCCGGTCGAGGAGCGGTGGGCGAACCTCGAGGCTGCTGGCGAGCGCCGGCGCCGCCCTCGCCCTGGGGGTGGGCACGCTCGTCGTCGTGGGAGCCGGCGGCACGGCAGGGGCGGCCAACTTCGCTCCGCGCGGACCGGTGGCGACACCCGTCGCACTGCACTCGGGCTACCTGGCCGACCTGAGCCACGTGCGCTCGGGCAAGCCGTCCGGCGTTGTGCCGCCGCTGCGGAAGGGCGCCGGAACCGCCGCGCAGCCGCCGCAGACCTCGACACCGATTTTTGGAACAACACCTTTTCTTGGGCCGATGACCTGGTACGGGGGGCCGGTGCAGCATTCGCCACATCTCTACCTGCTGTTGTGGGGGTCGAACTGGACAACGACAACCGCGCAAAAGGCGTCGGCGGGCTACCTCGAGAGCTTCCTCCGGGGCCTCGGCACAGAGGAGGGCCCGACGCCGGACCACTGGTCCACGATCACCAGCCAGTACAACGACTCGACCGGCTACCCGTCGTTCAAAAAGTCCGTCTACGTGCAGGCGTACATCACAACGTCACAGCCGCCCACAGGCGTAACAGGGGCAAAGCTGGGTGCGGAAGCCGCGGCATTCGCCGAGGCACTCAAGCTGTCGACACTCACCACAGACCAGGTGATTGTGGCCACGCAAGCGGGCACCTGTCCCACAGGCTTTGCCGGTTGTGGGAAGTCGGGAACATACTGCGCCTGGCACTCCATGGTGTCCACGCCCAGCGGCACAGTTCCCTACACGAACCTGCCCTATCTGCCCGACGCCAATAATGCGGGAGCCACATGCGGAGCGGGGTTCAGAACATCGTCGACACCCGCCAACGAGGGGTTCTCCATCGTCGAGGGGCACGAGTACGCCGAGACGGTCACCGACCCGCTACCCGGTTCGGGCTGGTTGGACATGACAAGTTTCTATGGAGCGTATGAAATCGGCGACAAGTGCGCCTGGAACTATAAGACGACGGCAGAGAGTTTCGACACCGGATCGTTCGTCGTGCAGCCTCTCTACAGCAACGCGGCCTGGAGCACTACGGGGAGCGGGTGCGTGCTGTCGGCGACGGGAGGGGGGACAGGCGGGGCCAAGAGCAACGGCACGATCCAGACCACCAAAACGGGGACATACAGAACATACGACTGCGCAACCGGAGAGAAAGTTTACTACACCTACGTGTTGCACGTCACCTACAAGCTAGGGACAAGGTCCACAACACTCACGATCCACACAAACCTCCAGTTTGCGACAGCGTTCGGCCTCAATTCGGGGAACGCTTACTCGATTACAGAAGCCGTCAAAAAGAGCACTCAGTCCACTGCGACAGGAGGGCGAGAATACACGTTGGTAGGCAGGTTCGTCATGACCGACCTGACAACGGGCGTGGTGACAAACACACACTACGTGCACACGCGCTTCACCGTGAGCGCGACCGGCACACTTACGATAACATTCACAGTCAGCGCCACATGCACTTACACGCAGGCGTGACCCTGCAAACATGACGAACACGCAACGGCCCGGGCACTGAGCCCGGACCGTGTATTGCATAGGCACTCCATAAGACGGTTGGCTAGAGGTCCGGCAGGGGCAGGGGGGCCGACGACCGAAGGGAGTCCGAGCGAGGGGGAAGGTGCGCGGACTCCGGAGCGTCGTGCCGTCTGGGACGCTACCTGAAGGGTCTAGAAACTCGACGCTGGCCACGTCGAGTCCGAACGGCCGGGTGAGCACCGTGTCGTGGCCGTACGAGTCCACGGTGACTGGACCAGCTTGCGGGTCTGCTGCCTCAAGCCCGCCGCTCGTCAGGAGAGGCACCCGTCGTTATGGGGTTGCCCGACCAGGCCTTCGCTCGGCGGAGACTCAAGCTGCGATGTCGTACTCGTGGATGATGCCGCCGAGCACGTCGCGTCGGTTGATCGTGTTACCGGTAGGTGGCGCCGGCCTCGGGATCGGCTGAGCAAGATCAAGGGATCGGTGCGTGTAGGGTCCAAAAGCTTGGCTATCACGTCGCCGCCTACCCGGAGGAGCTTGTCGCTTTGATGTTGCATAGTTTTACCTCAGAAGGAGATACCGTGCTGGACCCATTCCTTGGTTCCGGTACGACGCTCAAAGTTGCACGAGGGATGGGCCGAAAAGGCATCGGAATCGAGCTAAACCCAGATTACGCGGATCTTATTACGCAGCGTATTCGGGAGCCGTTTGACCTTCCAGACTGGAAATCCCTCGACATTCTCCATAGCTCAACTATGGCGACGGGCATGTCCAGTGGACCGAGAAAAGTCCACCTTCTCAGGGACCAAATTGCAGACCGGGAAGCGGCATCCGCTCAAGCCGATCTGTTTTGCGGGTAGCTATATGGCGATGGCGCGCATCGTCGCTTCGCCCGCTTCCGTCCAGCCGGGTCGGTCATCGGCACTCTCTGCGAGGACTATCGAGTCGGCATAGCGAGCAAGAAAGCGCTCGTGTTCGGCTGCATCGGGTGAAAGCAGCGACACGCGCAAGCCGCAGGCCCAGGCGGGATCGGATCACCAGATATCGCGTCCGTCGTGGGTACCAACGGCCGTGATCCGTCGTCTCGAGTCTGCTGTTTGGGTGTCGAGGGCGAGCCGGGACGGCTTCCCGCCCTACGTCACAGCCCGACGCTCGCTGCGGCCACCTGCTCCCAGCGCTTCCCGGCCCGGACGTAGCGGTCGAGCGAGGACCTGCTCTTGTGCCGGGTGGTCCGCATGATCGCTCGGTCCGGGACGCCCGCCTTGGACGCTGCCGTCGCCAGGCCCGCCCGAAGAGAGTGCCCGGTCCACACGCCGTTCGGGTCGAGCCCGCCCCGGCGAGCTGCTCTGGCGACGATCCGGTTGATCCCCTCGGGGCTGAGCCTTCCCAGCAGTCGAAGCTCGGTCGGCAGGAACCGGTCGCGGGCGACGCCCCGGACGAGCGGCCCGGACTCGAGCCCCGTCAGGTCGAGCCAGTCGCCGAGCGCCCGGACGGGGCAGGTCTCTCGGTGCGACCCGTAGGGAACCGGGACGACTGCTCCCTCGGCCTCCTGGTCGGTCTTGGAGCGCCTGATGACAACCTCCACGCCCTCTGGCACCCAGCGGACGTCCTCTACGTCCAGGGCACAGAGCTCGGAGCGCCGGAGGGCGGCTGCGAACCCCAGCAGGATGACCAGGCGGTCGCGCCGACCGTGCAGGCTCTCGGGGAGCGCTCGGACCATCCTGCGGATCTCCGGCGTCATGGCGGGGGTCGCCTGGCGCTGGGCGACCCCGACGCTGCGACGGATCCCGGCCAGCCGGTCCCGGACCACTTGGGCGCCGGCCGGGCTCGGGTACCCGGCCATCTGGTGGGCGACAGAGATCGCGGCCAGCCGACGGTTGAGCGTCGCTGGCTTGCGTCCCAGCTCGGCCAGGTGCACGAGGTAGCGCGCCAGGGTCTCTGCGCTGGCAGCGCGGAGAGCCCGACGTCCTTGCACCAGCGGGCGAAGTCCTCGCAGTCGGCGCGGTACGCCCGCCAGGTCGCCTCGGCCCGGGCCGCCCGGTCGTACGCGTCACCGGCGTCGTCGAGCGCTGCCAGCAGATCCAATCGCGTCGTCTCGGACGGCGATGTGCGCAGGACGACTGCGACGTCTTCGGTCACCTGTCCAAGGCTAAGACGAAGCAGCCCGACCCATTCACGCAACTTTGCCAGAGTAGAAGTCGGACCACATCCACCGCTCCCCCGTCGCGTGACAGAGGACCTCGCCGCGCTGTGCGTTGTGCGTCCACTGCTTCGCGGGTCGCTCACCGGTGCGAATCTGCCGTCGGCGCTCGTCACAGATCTCCCGGAAGGATCCCTCCTCGGCGGCCGCCTCGAGCCGACGTCGGAGCTCAGCCTTGGCGGCCCGGAGGTTCTGCCACTGGGAGCGCTCCCGCTCGGCGGTGACGGTCGTCCCCGTCGGGAGATGTACGAGCCGCACCGCCGTTTCGTTCTTGTTCCGGTTTTGGCCGCCGTTGCCCGAACCTCGGTACGCATCGACCCTCAGGTCGTCGTCCGACAACTGAACCGACGACCGGTCGCGCTCGTCCAAGACG
>JAKACA010000149.1 GCA_021796455.1 Actinomycetes bacterium | reverse complement strand
CGGAGCCGAGATCGGCCGCTCCAAGGCAGTGAACAAGGCCGTTATCGCCTGATGACTTCGCAGGGCGGGCTGAGCCGGCGAAGACTGCTGAGCTCGGCGACAAAGATCGCTGTCGCAGTCGTGACAGAGGTGCGCCGCAAAGGCACGGCTCCAGGGCTCTTCCACCTCGGCGGTTCCCTCCACGATCACGGTCAGCCTTGGTGGCGGGCTTCCGAACGGCTCGGCGACGGGCACCACCGGAAACGCCATGTTCGTAATGGCTCGGGGCCCGGTCATGGGCCCGGCAGCGGCCAGCCTCAGCTGACAGAGCTGCCTCAGATGGCAGGATTGATGGCGTGCCGCTGAGCTCGGGTGCTGGGACGGTCGTCGTCATCGAGGACGACGCCAACATCGCGGAGCTGGTGGACCTGTACCTGCGACGGGACGGGTTTCGAGTGCTGGTAGCTCGCGATGGCGAGGCCGGCCTCGAGCTCGTGCGGCGGGAGCGGCCCAGAATGGTCATCTTGGATGTCGGCCTTCCCGGCGAGCGCGACGGCTTCGAGATCTGTCGAACCCTGCGGGCGGAGGGAAGCTGGCCCGTGCTGTTCCTGACCGCCCGAGACGACGAGATCGACCGTGTGCTCGGGCTCGAGCTCGGCGCGGACGACTACGTCACGAAACCCTTCTCCCCTCGTGAGCTGGTCGCCCGTGTCCGGACCGTCCTGCGCCGCACGGAACGCCCGCCGCTGGGCGAAGCGACAGTCTCCATCGGCGAGATCACGATCGATCCCTCTCGCCGGGAGGTGAGCTTGGGCGGTGTGCTCGTGGTGCTCACTCCACGGGAGTTCGATCTGCTGGCTTGGATGGCCAACCACAAGGGTTTCGTGCTGAGTCGTCAGCAGCTGCTCGACGGCGTCTGGGGCTCTTCGTGGTACGGCGATGCGCGTACGGTCGATGTTCACGTCGCGCAGCTGCGCCGTAAGCTCGGTCCCGACCTGCCGCTCGCGACGATAAGAGGAGTCGGCTATCGCATGGGGTGATGCTGCCGGACCTGGACGCGTGCCCCCGTGAGGCGGCGGCTGACGGGGGTGCTCGTCCTTCTCATGGCGGGCACGCTCCTCGCGGCTGGTCTCGGCTCCCTGCTCGTGTCCCGTCAGGCTGCCCGTAACGACGCTACGCGCCAGTTGATTCGCGAGGCGACTGTCTTCTCCCGGGTGCTGGCGAGGGCGAAGACGCCTCGGAGGATCGAGGTGATAGCTGGCATTCTCGGGCGCGAGGGCGGGCGCGTGATAGTCATCACGCCGCTGCTCGGGGTCAGCTCACGCCTCCCGGCGCATCTGAGCCAGGCGGAGCTCTCCCCGTCCAGGCTCGAGGCTGGCCACACCGTCACCGGCACTCGCGGCGGGTTCGTGTTCGTCGCGATACCTGTGCAACTTACCCCGGCGGCCGCCGACCATCTCCCGAAAGGCGCGCATGCTGCGGTGTTGCTCACGCGGTCCGTCGGCTCGCTTGGGGCAAGCTGGGTGTACTTCGCGCTCGTGTCGGGTGCCACCCTCGTGCTCGCCGCGGCTGTGGCCGCGTGGCTCACCCGCCGGATCTCCCAGCCGTTGGTAGCAGCCAGTGGGGTTACCGGGCGGATCGCCGCTGGCGAGCTCACGGCGAGGGTGCAGACCCACGCAGGCGACTACCCCGAGCTCGTGAGCCTGGGGGAGTCGATCAATGCCATGGCCGAACGGCTCCAGGGCGGGAGGGACCGCGAGAGGCAGCTGCTGCTCTCTGTCTCTCACGACCTGCGGACTCCGCTCACGTCCATCCGCGGCTACGCGGAGGCGATCGAGGAAGGGATCGCGCCCGACCCGGCCAGTGCGGCAAGCGTCATAGTGAGCGAGTCCAAGCGGCTCGAGCGCCTCGTCGCCGATCTGCTCGATCTCGCCCGGCTCGGCACGGACAACCTCTCCCTTCATATCGGGCCGACCGATATCGGCGAAGTGGTCAGAAGGACCGTGGAGGCCTTCCAGCCTCGTGCCGCGGGCGCAGGCCTGGAGCTCCTGGCTCGGCTGCCCCCTGGAGCGCTGTCGGTGCTGGCCGATCCTGATCGGCTGGCTCAGGTGGTCTCGAACCTTGTGGAGAACAGCCTGTCGTTCGCTACGAGCACCGTCACGGTCACCGTCGAGGCTCGGTCCGCTCCCGGACCGGAGCTAGAAACGGCGCCTGAACCCCCTGAGACCGTTGTGTTGCTCGTCGAGGACAACGGCCCAGGCATCGCGCCGGAGGATCTGGAGCGGGTGTTCGACCGCTTCTACCAGGCAGACCGCGGCGGGGCCGCTCGCCGTGGCCTCGGACTGGGCTTGTCCATCGTGGCAGAGCTCACCCGGGCGATGGGAGGCCGGGTGCGGGCGGAGTCGCCGATCGGCGCGGGCGGCGGTGCCGGCCCCGGCGGCCCCGGCACGCGCATGGTGGTGGAGCTGCGCCCGGCGCCGGGGTAAGCAGAGAGGAGCCGCGATCGAGTTACTCCCTTACCAGCCCCGGCCACCAAAGGCAACCCAGGTTGTCGCCGCCTCCCGGACCTACGACGCTGCGTGTCGCCTTGAGATCGGGATCGGGCGTGGGTCGCCACGACGATCGCCGAGGGACGCGTCATGCAAGGCTCAGGCGCTCTGTCGGTTGGCCGGTGACTTCGGCGATGAGCTCGAAGTCTTTGTCGAAGTGCAAGACCGTGAGACCGGCCAGCTCCGCGGTGGCGGCGACGATGAGGTCCGGTACCGACGGTGCACGATGCTGTCCGCTGTCGGCGAGCAGAGCTTGTACCTCGAGGGCCCGGTCCTCGCTCGCTGGCACCTGATACTCGACCGGCATCGCGGCGAGCGGCGGTCGGCGCGTGGCAGAGCGCAGCTCGGGACCCGACCTCGCGGAGTAGCCGACCTCTAGGCGGGTCACGGTGGCGATGCGCACCAGTCCCCGGTCGATCCGATCTGCCCAGGCCCCGGCTTCGGGGCTGGCGCCCAGACGCACAAGAGCAGAGGTGTCGATGAGCCAGTCGGTCACCGCCAAGCGCCCTTCATGATCTCTGCGTCAGCAAGGTCCGCGAAAGTCTCGGCGAAAGCCTTCAAGTGCTCCGCAGAGACCGGCTGCGGGCTTACCGAGGCTTCTTGGGCCAGCCTCCGGCGCAGGTACTCGCTACGGGAGAGACCGAGCCGAGACGCCCGCAGGTCAAGTGCGGCAACGACGTCTTCCGGCACATCACGGACAAGAACATCGGTCACGTCGCTCACCTCCTTGATATCTCACGATAGCGCCTTCGGGTGACGCGCGCGGCCCGTCGGGGCACCGGTTGCCCCCGGCAGATCCAGCTAGATCCTAAGGAGTGATGGGACTGCAGCCAACGGTGATAGTCACCTCGACTGCGAGGGTCCGCTCCGGCTCGGGGGTCGTTGCATTCCCCGACAGGGCCGACTCGGGGGACACCGGCACCGTGCGAGCATTGACCCGCACGGCGGGCACCGGCAGAGTCCCGTTCCGAAGCGGGGCTTGTTACCGGACAGAGTCGTAGCGCCAACTTGCACCTCGTGGCGCCAGTATGGCGCTAGGGTGGGGGACATGCCTAGTGTCCAGATCAAGTCCGTTCCTGCCGACGTCCACGCCGAGCTACGTCGACGCGCCGCGAACGAGGGAAAATCGCTGCAGGAGTACTTGCTCGGTCGTCTGGTCGAGGAGGCACGCCGGCCGAGTCTCGACGAGGTATTGGACCGCGCTGGCCAGCGCAGCGGTGGTCACGTGTCGTTCCGCTTCGCAAGTGATGCGGTTCGCGAAGACAGGGATGCTGGTTGATCGTCGTTGACGCGTCGGTGGTTGCACCGGCCCTCGCGGACGATGACGCCGATGGTGACCGCGCCCGTGAACGTCTGCAAGGTGAACGTCTCGTGGCGCCGGAATTGCTCGACCTTGAGGTAGTCGCAGTTGTTCGGAAGGCACTTCTCGCTGGGGTGCTCGATGAACGCCGAGCTGCCATGGCGCTCGCGGACCTCGCTGACCTTGATCTGGAGCGAGTCCGTCACCGACCGCTTTTGGTGCGGATATGGGAGCTGCATCCAAACATCACGGCGTACGACGCGGCATATGTGGCCCTGGCTGAAACGATAGAAGCGACCCTGGTGACTGCCGACCGTCGTCTGTCGCAAGCGACAGGGCCGCGGTGTCAGATAGAACATCTTGGTTGATATGAGGCCCGTTACCAGTCGGGTGCCGGCACGGGGACATCGCGCCGGTAGAGGAGTCGCTCCGGCCCGCCCGAGTGTGGTCGGAGACTCAGCCGACTCACAGCAAGGTCCGCTACGGTGCGGGAGATGGGTTGCTCGCGCCAACGGAGACTTCTCTTCCTGCTGCCCGGCGCAGCCGCGCTCGTCTTGTTGTCGTCGATGACCCTCGGCGTGCCTGTGGCCGCGGCCGCTACCACCAGCTCCGTGCTAAAGGCTGCCAAGCTGGCAATAGCGAGGCAATCCGGCGCTCGCCTGCACGACGTGTCGAGGTCGGGATCGTCCTCTGAGCAAGTGAACGCGGACTTCGGAACCAAGAACGGGAATGAGACATTCCTGGCAGGCAAGTCGAGGGTAGCGCTGAGGCTCACCCCCGCTTACGGCTACCTGAGCGGGAGCGCCTCCGGGTTGAAGGCGATCTTCGGCCTGACCGCCGCAGAGGTGAAAAAGATCGGCACGCACTGGATGTCGGTGAAGGCCGGCACGACCGAGTACTCGGCGCTGAAGGCGAACCTCACGATCTCCGTGCTTGCAAACGTCCTCCCGGCGGTCAAGGGTACGACCATGTCCATGAGGGTCACCCATGGTGTGCATCTGTACGTGCTCAAGTGGACGACCGCGGCGACGAGGTCCGCGCCGAAGTTCTCGACCACCATGACCATCTCATCTCGGACGACTTTGCCAGCCGAGGAGATCACTACCACCTCGACCGGTTCGAGTACGACGACGTTTTCGAGGTGGGGCGAGCGGGTCGTGGTGACCGCACCACCGGCGTCCTCGACTATCTCCTACACAAAGGTCGCCGGCTGAGACGTCGCCCTCCAAGGTGACCGGCTGAGCCCTGCCCGAGGCCTGTTCGCACGTGCGGGAGTCTCCTCGCTCGAGCTGTTGACGGTGCGGGCGCCGCCAGCACTTGACGAGAGTTGTTCAGAGGGCCACAATTGTGGCCGTGAGAACCGAACCACTCCGGGCTGTCCGGGACCACCTCTCCGAGTTCATCGACCGAGTGGAGTACCAGCACGAGCGAGTCGTGGTCACGCGAAACGGTCGTGATGCCGCCGTTCTGATCAGCCCTGAAGATCTCGCCGGGCTCGAAGAAACGATCGACGTGCTGAGCGATCCAGAAGCGCTTGCCGACATTCGTGAGGCCGACATCGCCTACGCACGCGGTGACGTCGTGCGAGGGATCGACGCAGTGCGCCGCCTGCGCGGGTGAGTGCGCCGGATGGCGGCGATTATGACCTCGTCCTTACGCCGCCGGCCCGGCGCGCGATCACCGAGCGGCTGCCCGAATCTATTGCTTCGGCAGTCTTTGATTTCCTCACTACCGCGTTGGTCGCCCAACCGAAACGTGTCGGCAAGCCTCTTCGAGACGGCCTGAGCGGTATCTGGTCGGCCCGCCGCGGCACCTACCGGGTCCTCTATCGTGTGCTCGACGAGCCTCGTGAGGTCGTCGTTCTTCGTATCGAGCACAGGCGGGACGCTTACCGGCCGCTGTGAGAGCGGGTGCATCCCACGCTGCGGCGCCGACGTTCCGCGCGACGACGACAACGCGGGACACCCTCCGGACTCCTGTTGTAGGTATCGGCTGAGATGACAGGAACTGGCCGCCGTTTGGCCGGGCGTGAGCCGGTAGGCGTTGCGCGATCGGCCCAGTAGATACCGCCGCGCTCAGGATCAGTCGAGAGAGACCATGAAAGTGAAGTTGTCCTTCCCGACCGAGCCTTGTCCTGCACACCGAGGCACCAGGTGTCCACGAGATACCCGCACACAGAAACCCGCCCGTATCGGTGCTCACGGGCCACGAGCACGCCGACCAGGCCAGACTGGCCCGGGCAGCTGACGGACCCGGTCCAGCAGTTGGGTTTCGGTCATGCACGTTTCGTAGCACCGAGCGCTGGCTAAGGCGCGGATGGCCGCCAGGCTAGTCAGGTGGCGCCCGTCTTCCATTCGGTTGACGGCAGAGACGCCTGATCAGCTACCGGCAGAGCGCCTGACTTGGCTGCGGTGGTCGCCGTCAGGATCGCGGGGTTTACGGCCAACTTTGTGCAGACGGACAGAGAGTAGGTAGTGAGCGCCGACCGGCTCGGGGTAGTCTCCAATACTTGTCCGCAGGATAAGCAACTAGGCTCGTAAGCTAGTGACCCTGTACGAGTCCACTAGCGAGCGCCCTCGGTGGCAAGGGTCCAGACGCCTCATCGCTTATAACGCCGGTTTCCGGGTCGTCGGACGGGTGGGAGGCGGGGTTCTTAGCTTAGTGGCCTTGCATCTCGCGACCCACTATTTTGGGCCCAGATACTGGGCCACGGTTGTGGCAGCCGTTGCCTATGTCAGTATCTTCGTGCCCGCGTCGGATCTGGGGATCGCTGCGATCGCGAGCCGCGAACTCGCGCGGCGTGACTCCACCGAGCGGACCATCTACGGAGCCGCGATCGTGGGTTCGCTCCTCAGCTCCCTCGGCGGTAGCGGAATCATGGCGGCTGTAGGTTCATTGATCTACCTCGGACATCCCACGGTAAGAGCGTTCGCCTACCTGCTTGCGCCTCTCATAATTGCTACAGCGGTCTGGACTGCGAGCAGCGCGGTCCTTGTCGCGCACTCTCGAAATGATATTCGCGCGGTGATCGATGTCTCTAGCAGCGTGGTTCTCCTGGGAGGTGTGATCCTAGTGAGCCACCTCCGCCTTGGCAGGGAGGCATATCTGGGAGCTGTCGTTGCAAGTAGTGCTAGCGCCGCGGTTCTTGGGTTAGCGTTTGCGCGCCGCTACGTGCGCCCATCGTTTAAGGGTGCTCGCAGCACCGTAGCAAAGCTGTGGAGTAGTGCTCGCTCAGTCGCGATCGCCCAAATGCTGGCGGCGGTCTACCTGCGTGCCGACACGATTCTGCTCTTCTTGATGAGCGGTATGGCCTCGGTCGCCTTCTACGGAGTGGCGTTTCAGCTTGCCATCTTCGCAATGTCGGTTCCTGGCATCCTAATGTCGGCGGTCCTTCCGGCCTATATCAGCGCGTCCACTGAACGTCGGGAGCAACTTCTCCAGGCAGCGCTAGACGTTGCGGTCTCGCTTGCGGCTATTACCCCTCTACTCGTTGGCCTTCTGGCAGCTCCAATGGTTCGGCTTGTCGCCGGGTCACATTTTCTCCCCGCGGTGCCCCTTCTCGCGATCCTCGGCGGAGCCATAGCCCTGGCTCTACCCAACGGCGTATTTTATTCAGCCCTTATCCTCGATGGTCATGAGCGCTTGGTGATGAGAACTGTGGGAACTGTTACAGCCGTCAATATTATCGGCAATCTGGCATTCATTCCTCTCTTCGGTGCGTCCGCGGCTGCAGGAGTAATGATTGTGAGCGAGCTCGCGGCAGTAGTTGCTAACGGAAGAGCATATCGGCGCGCCACGACCCGGTTTCCTTCGATGAAACAATCAGCCGTAAGTGTGAGCGTCGCAGCGGCAATATCAGCTGTGCTGGAAGTCGTCCGCCGCGCCACGCGGCTCGGCCTCGAAGGCGGCGCGTTGGCGATGATGGCCCAGGCTGTCGCGGCATTGGTCGCTTACCTGGTTGCTCTGTTTATTATCCGACGCTGGCTGCGCGAACGGGCGCGCCTCGCGAGTTGACCTGAATTGACTACCGAATTCGGAGTGGACTCGAATCCCCG
>JAKACA010000148.1 GCA_021796455.1 Actinomycetes bacterium | reverse complement strand
CATCTGCCGGAGCCATGGATCACAGAGTCGGATCCGCCGGCAGCAAGCCTCGCCACGGTCGCGGTCGAGGCTCGCGAGCTCTGTTTCCGCCTCACTGGGCGAGTGCTGACCGGCGTCGCGCTGGTGCCGTCCCCGGTGCTCGTGCAAAGGCGCCTGACTATGGCCGGGATGCGACCGATCAACTCCGTCGTGGACGCCTCCAACTACGTGATGCTGGAGCTCGGCCAGCCGACGCACCCCTACGACCTTGACCGTCTCTCGGGTCGGGGCCTGATTGCGCGCGCGGCACGGCCGGGTGAGGCCGTCGTCACCCTCGATGGGGAGACACGGATCCTCGGCACGCGAAGTGCTCGTCCAGGCGATGACATAGCGGCGCTCGACTGCATCATCTGCGATGCCGAGGGCGAGCCGATCGGTATAGCGGGTGTCATGGGTGGCCGCTCGAGCGAGGTGGAGGACACGACGTCGAGCGTGCTCGTGGAAACGGCTCTCTTCAACCCGGTCGCAGTCCTGCGGAGCGCGCGCCTTGCCGGTCTGCGCACTGAAGCCTCGATCCGCTTCGAGCGCGGCGTCGACCCCGCGGGTCTAGAGCGCGCTTCGGCGCGGGTCTGTGAGCTCATCGTGCAAGCGGCGCAGGCAGCCGGCTCCCAGCCGCCGTCCATCTCCCGGGGCCTCCTCGACGATCGACCTGTTACCTCGGACCCGGTCCGGATCGCGCTCGCGCCCGACCGTGTGAACGCCCTTTTGGGCACGACCCTCGGAGCCGAGGAGATGGCCGGCCTTCTCGCGCCGATCGGCTACCGAGCCGAGATCCGCCCTGACTCTCTCGAGGTGGTGGCGCCTTCGTTTCGACCTGACGTCAGGCGGGAGGTGGACGTGGCCGAGGACATCGCCCGCTGCTTTGGCTACAGGAACATCCCACGGACCAATCGGCGCTCTCCCTATGTCGGCCGCTTGAACGACATCCAGCACCTGCGCAGGCGTATCCGGAGGATCCTCTCCGGCCTTGGTGCCCACGAGGCTTGGACGAGCTCGATCGTCGATCCGCTCGACCAGGCGCGCTCGCGCTGGAGCGGCGAGGTGCTTCGCCTGAGGAACCCGATGGTGGCAGAGGAGTCGGCGCTGCGCCCTGCGCTCCTCGCAGGGCTGCTCGTGGCTGTGCGGCACAACTCGGGCCACCGCCACCCCTATCTGCGGCTCTTCGAGATAGGAGACGTGTTCCGCGCACCCGATGCAACCGGCTTGCTGCCTGTCGAGCGGGAGCAGATCGGCCTTGTCCTGGCGGGCGAGTCCGACGACGCGGTTGCTGCCGTGCAGGCGTGGCGGACGATCGAGGAAGCACTTGGCCTTCGCGACGTCGAGCTGCAACAGCAGGCCCCAGGCACCGCAGGAGCACCGGAGCTGGCCGGGCTCCACGAGACCCGGTCCGCTCGATTGGTGCTCAGAAGTGACGGTGCCGTGCTGGGAGCGCTCGGAGAGGTCGATCCCGATGTCATCGCCGCCTTTTCCCTGCCCCATGCACGGATCGGCTGGCTCGAGCTCGACATGGCTCGCCTCCTCGCAGTTCCGCGCCGATCATTGCGAGCCCGGGCCGTCAGCAGGTACCCCTCGAGCGACGTGGATCTTGCTTTCGTCGTCGAGCAGTCGGTTCCCGCAGCCCGGGTTCGCGACATACTGCAGGCTGCCGGCACCGAGCTTTGCGAGTCTGTCGAGCTCTTCGACGTCTATCGTGGCCCAGGAGTCGGAGAGGGCGAGCGCTCCCTTGGCTTCCGTATGCGCTTTTGCGCCATGGACCACACCCTCACAGATGCCGAAGTGGCCGAGCTGCGGCGGCGGTCACTGGAAGCCGTCGAGTCGGCGCTCCCGGCCAGGCTCAGGGGGTGAGCGAGCCGCTCGGCGCTGCCTTCGCGGCTGGTTCCGCCCGGGCTTGCTCGTCGCCGTCCCGAGAGGTGATGTCCTCGGGGCTCTCGCCGCGGTACATGAGCTCCGCGAGATGTGTCGAAACAGGGCCGAGGTAGCTCCGCACAACCTCGCGCGAGCCGAGCGGGATCTCGTTGAAGAACGCGTAGGCGACGATCTCGGGTCCCTCCTCGGTGCCGGCCGCAAGGTTCTCCACCGCCGCCAGGCAACGCTCGAGCACCGCTTCCATGTCGCGTGTGGCAACGAGGTTGGCGACGAAGTCGGCGAGCTCCATGAGGACGATATCCGGAGTCAGATCCTCGTCGTAGATGTCGAGCAGGTCGAGGTAGCGATCCTCGAACTCCGGCAGCTCAGAGCGCAACGCCATGATGGCAGCGTCGTCGATCGGTGGGCGCATGACCGCTCCCCCTTGTATCGGTGCCTCGATGAGGTCTGTGTCCGAGGCACTCCGGCGTGGAGGGTGTGAAAAATCACCTATATGAGCGGAAAGTATATAAAGGACATCCAGGGAGCTGCAAGTAGGTGCAGAGGATGCAGACTGCGCCTGGATGCCGCGCGGGATCCAGCGGCCAGGCGGCATCACCGATCGGTTGCCTGGTTACGAGCCGGAGCGGCGTTTCTCGAACTTCTCGCGGAGGATCTCGCGCCTTTGCTGGATCTCGCGGTAGGTGATCTGGCGGGTGTCGGGGGAGAGCCCGATCGAGGCCCGGATGCCGTCGAGGTCGATCGGAGTCGAGCGGACATCGACGCCCACCTCGGCGGCGATGCGGTCACCGTGATGCTGCGCGAAGTACGCGGCGATCACGGCGATCTCACCGAGGAGGTCGATCTCGGGCGCCATCGTGGCGACGGCGCCGTCGAGGAACAGCATGTCCTTGACGAACAACATGAGCTCTTTCGGCATACGAACTCCGTAGGAGAGGAGTTGCTTGGTGAGATCGCGGATCTGGGAGGTCAGCTCCTCGGCCGAAAGGGTGACGATGTCCTGGGCCGGCTTGTCGAGACCGAGGTCGCGGATGACGTCCTCGGTACGGGCGCCGACCGGCAGAGCGCCGAGAGAGCGCAGCGCATCGATCTGGCTGGCAACGTCATTGGTCGTGCCCCCGACGAGAAGACGAAGAAACCCGAGCCTTTGCGGCTCGTCCAGGCGGCCGACAATGCCGTGGTCGAGGAGGGCCACCGTTCCCGAGCTCTGCACGAACAGGTTGCCTCCGTGCAGATCCCCGTGGAAGACGCCGTAGAGCAGCAAGCCCTCGAGGAAGCTGATCATCTCGCTGCGCAGCACTGCCGGTGTGTCGATACCGGCGTCGCGCATGCCGGCGACGTCGTCCCAGGCGTAACCCGACAGCTCCTCCATCACGAGCATTCGCCTCGTCACCAGGCGAGGGTGTGGTCGTGGCACGATGATCGACCGTTGGCCTGTGAGTGCCAGCACCCGGCCGATGTCGAGCATGTTCGCGGCCTCGAGCCGGAAGTCGAGCTCCTCGACAATCGTCTCGGCGAACAGCTCGATGAGAGCTGGCGGGTTGGCCAGAGCCGACACGGCCATTTTGCCGACGAGGAAAGGTGCGATGAAGCTCATGACAGCGAGGTCGCGGCGGACCAGCTGTGCGACTCGGGGCCGCTGCACTTTGACAACGACCGCTTCGCCCGAACACAGCACGGCCCGGTGCACCTGCGCGATCGACGCCGCGGCGATCGGAGTCGGCTCGAACTCGGAAAAGGTGTCGGAGAGTGGTCCGGCCAGCTCGGACTCGAGCGTCGCCCGCACGGTCTCGAATGACTCGGCCGGGACTCGGTCGCGAAGTAGCTTGAACTGCGAGACGACTTCCTCGGGGAAGATGCCGTCACCGGAGGAGAGTATCTGGCCGAGCTTGATGTAGGTGGGACCGAGCTTGCCGAACCCTACGCGCAGTCGCCGGGACAGGCCGAGACGTGAACTTGCCCGGTCGAGACGGCGTTCGCGGAGGTACCACATTGCCAGCGCGGATCCAAGGATTGCCGAGACACGCGCGATCCGCCGGGACGGCGGGACATAGCGCCGACGGACGAGACGGGGCACTTCTCCTCGTGTCCGGGCCCTGATCGCCGCCACGTGGCGGAGCCAGGGCATGTCTCCCGGATCGATTACCCAGGGTGCGGTCTCGGAGAAGGAGTAGATCTCCAGGTCACTCGGCCGTCGCGAGCCTGGCGAGGGCATCTGACTCAGGCTGGGGCGCCGGGCGACGAGAAACCGATCGGTGCGATGACGAGGCAGCCGTTGTGGCCGCCGAACCCGAAGCTGTTCGATAACAGGACGCCCTCCGGCAACGGCACGGGCGCGCCTGTCACTACGTTGATGTGGATGTCGGGGTCGAGCTCTTCGAGGCCGACGGTCGGCGGTATCATGCCTCGCTCGATCGTGAGCGCACAGCAGGCCGCCTCGATCGCGCCGGCCGCGCCGAGGGAGTGGCCGGTTACGCCCTTTACAGAGGTCACGAGAGGACCGGCTCCCTCGAACAGCTTCACGATGGCTTCGGCCTCGGCGAGGTCGTTGAGCGGCGTCGAGGTCCCATGTGCGTTCACGTGGGCGACGTCGCCAGCTGTGACGCCGGCATCCTCGAGAGCCAGCTCCATGCATGCAAGGGCGCCTGTGCCGCCGGGAGCCGGCGCAGTGATGTGATGGGCATCTGCGGTGGAGGCGCTTCCGAGCACCTCGGCATAGATGTGGGCGCCGCGCTCGAGCGCCCTCTCGAGGTCCTCGAGCACGAGCGCGGCGCCGCCCTCTGCGATCACAAAGCCGTCACGCCGCCGGTCGAAGGGCCTGGACACGCCCGAGCTCGAAAGCGCGGTCATGTTACCGAAAGCCGCGATGCCGATGTCGACCATGGCGGCTTCGGCTCCACCGGTGATCACCGCGTCACACCGGCCGAGCTGGATGAGCCGGGCTGCGTTGCCGATCGCCTGGGTACCGGCCGCGCACGCCGTGACGACAGTCTCGCAGGGCCCCCGCCAGCCGAGGCGCATGGAGATAGCCGCCGCTCCGGCGTTGGCCATCATCATCGGCACGAGAAACGGCGACACCCGGCGCGCGCCCTTCTGGACGAGCACGGTGATCTGCTCCTGCAGCGTCTCGAGACCTCCGACACCGGTGCCGAAGATGACCCCGGCCCGCCCCGGATCCACGTCGAGGTTGCCGGCGTCATCGAGCGCCATCTGAGCACTGGCGACGGAGAACTGCTGGAAGCGGTCGGCGCGGCGCGCCTGCTTGACGTCGAAGAAGGGACTCGGGTCGAAGTCGTACACCCGGTGCTCCCCTACAGGCGCCGGAGCGCTCAGGCCCGCGAAGAAGGCGTCGTTGCCGATGCCGCAGCACGACACCACGCCCAATCCGGTGACGGCGACGCGCCGCCGGCCGGGCCGTGCCATCAGAGCTTGGATGTCACGAGGTCGAAAGCCTGGCCGATCGTGGCCACACCGTCGAGCTCGCTCTCTTCGACCGTGATGTCGAAGGCCTCCTCGAGAGCCATGACGAGCTCCACCACTTCGAGGCTGTCGGCCTCGAGGTCGTCGGAGAAGCTCGCTTCTAGGGTGATCTTCTCCGCCGGAACCTGCAGAACCTCGACGGCGCAGGACTTGAACTTGTCGAAGGCGGCTTCGTTGTCCACGTCGGGCATCTCCTTGTTGTAAGTGTGTTGTCAGTGGCCCATGCCGAGGCCGCCGTCCACCGGGAGCACGGCTCCGGTGACGTAGGCTGCCTCGTCGGAGACGAGAAACGCCACCGCCGCCGCCACCTCTTCCGGCACCGCCGCACGACCGAGTGGGACCGCTGCAGTCAGGGCGTCCAAGCGCTCAGCGCTCAGCGTCTTGATCATATCGGTGGACACGAGACCGGGAGCAACGACGTTGCAGGTGATGTTGCGCCCCGCGAGCTCGCGGGCGAGAGATCGGGCGAAGCCGATGAGCCCTGCCTTTGAGGCTCCGTAGTTGGTCTGGCCGGCGGAGCCGGACATGGCGACGACGGAGGAGAGAAGGACTATACGCCCAAAGCGCGCGCGCACCATCTTGGCACTCGCTCTCTTGCAGGCGCGAAACGTCGCTGTCAGGTTCGTGTCGATCACGCGAGCCCAGCGCTCCTCATCCATGCGCAGCAGGAGGGTGTCGTCGGTGATACCGGCAGCGCAGACGAGCACCTCGACCGCACCGAGCTCCGCCTCGATCTGCCTGAAAGCCGCCTCGAGCGCGGACGGCTCGGTGACGTCACAGGCAACGGCGAGAAGGGGATGGGTCCGCGCGGGCCCTTCGAGCGGGGTCGGCGGCTCCCGTCGCCAAGTCACCGCCACCCGGTAGCCGTCGGCCTGTAGCCGACGAGCACAGGCGAGCCCTATCCCCCTCGAGCCTCCCGTTACGAACGCCACGCGTCCGGCATCGGCCGGCGGTCCAGCCTGAGGCTTCGCGGAGCCGCTCACGAGCCCCAGCGCAGCACAGCGCTGGCCCAGGTCATCCCGGCACCGAAGCCGGAGAGCAGCACGATGTCACCGTCCTTCAGCCGGCCGAGCTCCGCGGCTTCGTTGAGGGCGATGGCCATGGACGCGCTCGAGGTGTTGCCGGTGTGGTCCAGCACGATCGAGGTACGGTCCGCATCGATGCCGAGGCGCTGCACCGCGGCATCGATGATGCGCAAGTTTGCCTGGTGGGGAACATACAGCGCTATGTCGGCTGCCTTCACCCCGGCGTCTGCCATCACCTTTTGGGCTGATTCGACCGAAGCACGAACCGCGCGCCGGAAGACCTCGCGGCCCTCCATGGTTATGTAACCCCCGTGGTCACAGCACAGGATGGACGCAAGCGAGCCGTCGAGCCCGAGGTCGTAGGACAAGAGGAGCTCACGGTCAGGTCGTGCCTCTAACACGATGGCACCTGCCCCGTCGGCGAACAGCACCGCGGTGGCACGGTCCGTCTGGTCGGTGATGCGCGAGAGGGTGTCGGAGCCGATAACGAGCGCCCGCTTGTAGCCCATCCCGAGCATTGACAACGCGGTGACGAGCGAGTACACGAAGCCTGCGCAGGCGGCGTTCAGGTCGAAGGCGGCTCCAGAGCACCCAAGGTCGGCGTGCACTGCGGAGGAAGCCGCAGGCACCGCCTGGTCCGGCGTCGTCGTCGAGAGGACGAGAAGATCTATCTCGCGCGCCTCGTGGCCGGATCTCGCGAGGGCCGCCCTTGCGGCCTCGACGGCGAGAGCGCGGGTGGTGCCTCCGAAACGGCGCTCCTTGATCCCGGTTCGCTCGACGATCCAGTCGTCGCTCGTGTCGAGACGGGCCGCGAAGTCGGCATTTGTCACGATCTTGTCCGGCAGCGCAATGCCCCAGCCAGTGATCGCAGCTCCCGGGTACCCCCCCGGGCGTCTCGCTGTCACCCATCCTCCTTGATCGGAGCCCGAAGCCAGGCCACCGGTTGACCGATGCTCACACGTTCTCCCGCGAGCACGAGAATTCCCTCGAGCGAGCCGGCGAAAGCGGATCTGATCTCGGTGTCGCCGACCGTGCCGACCCGGCTGCCGACGCCGATCTCAACTGGGTCTGACCCAGGTTGGCGCTTGCCCGGCGTGAGGCGTGTGACAGTGGCATCTGGTTCGAAGATGCCAGCGGCCGGCGACACGACGAGTCGCTCCGACATGTGGAAACGCTCGCCCACTCGGGACTCGATCGCTTCCTGCTGAGCCGTGCTCCGCCCGGCCAGCGACTCGAGCAGACGGTCCAGCTCCTTTGGAGTAGCGACCGATATGGCGATAGCTTCAGCTGTCGGCAGCATGCGTCGCGCGAGCGAGGTGAGCACGCCGCCCGGGCCGAGCTCCAGGAAGCTCTGGGTGCCGCTGGCAACGAGGGCATCGAGTGTCTGGCGCCAGCGGACCGGGCTCGTGAGCTGGGCAGAGAGCAGCCTCTGCCAGTCCTCGGCATCCGGGTGGAGTCGAGCGTCCACGTTGGCCACGACGGCAGGCTCAGGAGGGTGGAAGGTCACTGCCGCAAGCGCCTTTCGGAGCCGGTCGCGAGCCGGGTTCATCAAGGGCGTATGGAAGGCCCCGCCG
>JAKACA010000147.1 GCA_021796455.1 Actinomycetes bacterium | reverse complement strand
GAGCACGCGAGAGCCGCCCTCCAACTCGCCCAGCGCTGGGGCCAGAGGGCAAACGAGGCTTTCAGTGCTTCCAACCTCATGTACATCCTCATGATGGAAGGGGCCTTCGCGGAGGCGCTCCAGCTAGGCACCGAGCTCCTAAAGACAGGCGGCGAGGACCGTCCCGGAGCGGGCTGGCTCGGCTACTCCCTCTCGGTCCTGGAGGCGCTTTGTGGCGAGATCGAAGCTGCCCGAGAGCACCTGTCGCTGTGCAGCAGCTGGGCCGAGAGCGACGACGTGCAGAGCCGAGCCGCGTACGCGGCCGCCGAGGCGACCGTGGCCCTCGCATCCGGGGACAGCCGCCAGGCCCTCGAGGCCGCTATGCGGGCGCTCGATGAAGCCACAGCCGGCCGTCTCCCCCTTGCTCACGAGGTCGTCCGGATCGCCTATCTCGTCGCGATCGAGGCGGCAGTCGAGCTGGGCGAGCTCGACCAGGTCGACAGTCTCATCACGCTGCTGGCAGACCGTCCTCAAGGAGAGGTCCCACCGTTCCTCCGAGCCCAGATGAGGCGCGCGAGGGCACTCGTCGCCATTTCCCGGCACGCGGAGAAAGAGGTCGAAGAGAACCTCAGTGGAGCCGAGGCAACATTGACCGAGCTCCAGTACCCTTACTTTCTCGCCCGGACCCAGCTGGACCGTGCCGAGTGGCTGGCAGGTCGTGGTCGCCTAGATGAGTCACGCGAGCTCGGCGAACAGGCCGCGAGGACCTTCGAGGAAGTCGGAGCAGCCCCGATGCTCGCCCGGGCGAAGAGGCTGCTCGAGACCGGCGAGCTGGGGTCGGTCGGGACAGCTGGCTCGACAGCCAAGTCCTGAGCACCTCCTCATTACCCGGACCGAAGCGGCGAAGCGCCCTGCGGGCCCGGCCCTGGACGCTCTGGCGGGGTCGTCGGGACATATACGTCCCGACGACCCACCCGCGAGGTGGCGGGCGGGGGCGAGGTGGCGGTAGCGGGCGAGGTGGCGGTAGCGGGCGAGGTGGCGGTCGCGGTCGGGGCGGGCAGGGGCGAGGGCGAGGTGGCGGGCGGGGGCGAGGTGGCGGTAGCGGTAGGGGGCGAGGTGGCGGTCGCGGGCGAGGTGGCGGTCGCGGTCGGGGCGGGCAGCTCGACCACGAAGGTCGCTCCCCCGCCGGGCGTCTCTCGAACCGCCACCTGTCCCCCGTGGGCCGCCACGACGGCGGCGACTATCGAGAGCCCAAGACCCGTGCCCCCCTTTGCGCGCTGGCGGGACTGGTCGGCACGCCAGAAGCGCTCGAACACGTGGTCCATGTCCTCGGGCGCGATTCCCGGGCCGTGATCGATCACGGCAATGGTCGCCCGCGCGCCTACTGGCCGCGAGCTGTCGGGACTGGTCAGCGTGCCCCCACCTGCGACCTCGCTGCTCGCGTCGCGACCGTTGACGCTGTCTTTCTCCCTCATGCCTAGGGTCTGAAGGGCGTCATCGCCGACAACTAGATCCTCGGCGCCAAGCGGTCGCGCCGGTATCGTCGAATGCTCGGCACCTCCGAACGACCTGCCAGTGCGCGTCAGCCACCCCAACATGCCGAACGCGGGGAGTGCCCGAACTCCGGGCAGCCCCGATATATCCACAGCACCTTGGTTGACTTGGATCGCAACCTCGATCGCCGTCCCTGGCGGGGCATATGCCATGGCGTTGTTGATGAGATTGCCGAGTACCTGTCTCAAGCGCTGCTCGTCGCCGGTGACTTCACAGGGTCCAGTCGAGATGAGCCGGATCGACCTTGACGGATCCACGACACCGGCATCCTGGATGGCGTCGCTAGCAAGCTGGACCAGGTCGACAGGGTCATGACCGAGCGGCCGACCCTGGTCCAGGCGCGCGAGCAGCAGGAGATCGTCCACGAGACCCGCCATGCGCGTGGACTCGCTCTCGATGCGCCGCAGTGCAGCTGCAAGGTCCTCGGGCCTGCCACCGGCGCCATCTTTGAACAGCTCCGCGTATCCGCGAATCGATGTCAGAGGAGTTCGCAGCTCATGGGATGCGTCACCCACAAAGCGCCGCAGCCGCTCCTCGGATGCCTCTCGCTCCCGGAAGGCCCGCTCGATCTGGGTCAGCATCAAGTTGAGGGCGGCACCGAGCTGTCCCACCTCGGTGCGTTCATCTGTGTCCTCGACACGCCTCGTCAGATCACCCGCGGCGATCTCGCTCGCCGTCGAGGCCATCTCCTCGAGCGGGCGCAGGCCAAGGCGCACGAGAAACCACGAGACTGCTGCCAGTGCGATCAATATGCCCAACCCGATGAGGAGCTCGAGGACAAGAATCTGACGCATCGTCGAGTCCACCCCTGTGAGCGGAAAGGCAACTACAAGGACGAGGTCACCAGGTCCGAAGGCGCCGATCGTATGGATCTGAGTCGTCGTGCCCAAGAGCTCGAAGCTGCTCACGCCCCCCGTCCCGCTCACAGATCTGAAGACGTCGTTGCTGGGCGACGTCGCGACCTGCCGGACCCAGGCGGCCGTGACCTCCGGGATCGCCTTGCAGGTCCCGCACTGCAGAGCAGCTGGGTTGCCGGTCTTGCCCCCTGACTGGGTAGCAGGAAACGGGACAAGACTCCCGCTGGGCTCGTACAAAGCAGCATAGGTGTCCGACTGCACGGACTGGAACGCGGGCTCGACTCGCACGCCGGCGAGATAGTCGAAGTACTGGGTCCAAACCGAGACCGAGCTCGCCATCTGAGCTTGGACCTTCTGGACTAGAGAATTGCGGGTGGTTGTATAGGTGATCGGCTCGATCAGCGCCAACGCCACTGCAACCAGGAGCACAAGGATGACGACAAGCCTTACGCGAAGCGGCATCTAGGGCTCTTCCCGGCTGCTCATTCCCGTGGTGGGCGAAGCACGTAGCCTACGCCTCGGACAGTCTGGATGAGATGCGGCTCCACGAAATCGACCTTCTTGCGAAGGTAGCTGACATACGTCTCGAGCACACCGGCGTCTCCGCCAAAGTCGTAGCTCCAGACATGGTCGAGCAGCTGTGCTCGCGTGAGGACTCGCCTTGCGTTCACGAGCATGTAGTGAAGCAGCCGGTACTCGGTCGCCGTCAGGTCGACCAGCTGACCGGCGCGGCGAACTTCGTGCGCGTCGTCGTCCATCTCGAGATCGCCGAGCACGAGGCTGTGGGATGCTCCTCCATGCCCGGCGCGGCGCAGGACCGCGTGCACACGAGCGACGAGCTCAGCAACGCTGAAAGGCTTGGTGACATAGTCATCCCCGCCGATGGTGAGGCCGCGTACCTTGTCCTCGGTGGCGTCTCGGGCCGTGAGAAACAAGACCGGGACGCCACGGCGGTCCCGCCGCACCCGCTCCGCGATGCTGAAGCCGTCGACATCGGGCAGCATGACGTCGAGGATCAACAGGTCCGGGCGGAACTCCTCTAGACGCTGGAGCGCCGGGTAGCCGGCATTCGCGGTCTCGACCGCGAACCCCTCGTAGCGCAGCGCCATCGCCACGAGCTCGGTGATCGACTCCTCGTCGTCCACGACGAGCACACGGCGGCCACTATCCGGGCCTTCAGCGAGCACCATCGGTCCAATTTGACAGAAAAGGCTGTGAGAGTACTGTGTTTCTCCGGAGAATCATCGGCGACTCGATGGGCGCGCCGTTTCCACGGAGCACGCTCGGGCACTTCGTCCTCACGGTGCCGGGCCCTCGATGAGGCGGACGCCGACAGTCCTGCGGCCAGAAGGCGCGTCGAAGGTCACTGTCGCCGCCTCCCCGGGCCGCTCGCGCGTCACAAGACGAGCCAGGGCCGAAGCAGTCCGCGTCGGCCTGCCGTCGAAGCTGACGATCGTGTCGCCCGGCTCGATGCCGGCCCTGGCAGCAGGATCGCCAAGGACGATCCGCGTGACGAGCACACCGGTCGCCGCCGCGGCCGACTTCGGCGCCCGTACGACAACCCCAAGAAACGCCCGCAGCCCGAGCACCACGCCGTCGCCTGGGCGCCCGCTCTCGATGGCGCTCACTATGGCTGTGACCCGGCTCACCGGGACTGCGAAGCCGAGAGTGCCGCTCCTCGAAGTCGCAGTGTTGATGCCTATCACCTCGCCGTGATCGTTGACGAGGGGCCCACCGGAGTTGCCAGGCTCCATGCGTGCGCTTGTCACGATGAGCCCGTCCAGCTGCTCGGGGCTCGAACTGAGCACGTCACCAGCTGAGATCGAACGACCGAGAGCCGAGATCCGACCGGTTGTGACCGCGGGAGCACCCCCGCGCCCAAAGGCGTTGCCTATGGCGACGATGGGCTCGCCGACTGCCACCTTGGGCGATCTCGAGAGATGCACGGCCCGCAAGGATCCGGGCACATCCACTTTGATCACTGCTACATCGGCCGCCGGGTCAGCTCCGACGAACGACGCTCGGTAGAGCTGTGCACGCCCGTCAATCCTCACCTTGATGCTCGTAGCGCGCTGCACGACGTGGTTGTTCGTGACGATGTAGCCATCGCTCGACACGACCAGTCCGGTAGCTGCCGCCAGGGCGTAACCGGTGTCCGTCTGGTTGACCGTGTCGATGTCGACGACTGCGGGATCTACCATGCGCGCGATCGCGCTCGCGCTCTTTGGTGGGGACATCACGGCCCGTGACGAGTTCACGGGCACGAGGACGGTGCGGACCGCCGACCGGTGTGACCGGTGCTCCCCGGGGAACGCGGCCGCGACGAGGGCAGCTAGGGCGGCGGCGGCGACCAACCCTCCGGCAGCTGCGCGGGGCGACCCCCAGGCAGGTCGACGCTTTTTGGTCGGAGCCCTGGGAGATGGGGGGAAGGGTGCAGCCGGCCCGCCTAAGGGGGGGTAGGCGGGCCGCTGCAACGAACTAGCGGGGACTGGAATCGGAGGGGAGACAGTTCCCTCCGACCCGAGATCCTCGACGCCGTCGTTTCCTTCGTCCATGGGTGCTCACCTTTGGCATGCACATCAGGACCTCAGGTGGCCGGGAGCGATCCCGCCCACCTTCACCCTTCCAGGCAAGGGGGGTTCCTGGTCGGGCATGTAGCCATCATGGCGGGCCCGGCTGTGTCTGAGCTGCGCCTGTCCTGATAATTAGCTGAGAGAATTCGTTGGGGACATTGCGCCTGGGTCTATGCGACCGGCTAAGCGTAGAGGCAGTAGCGACCCTGATCGCGCCGTCCTAGGTAATGCGTCCTCGGTAGGTCGTCCTCAGTCATAGGTTGCCTCGAGCGCCCAATTGCCACCTTCGATCACGAGGAGGTGAGCAGTCCCGTCCTCGAGAAGCAGTTGCATGCGTGCGTGCCGGCGGTGGGAATTCAGATCCCACCACCGCTCATCGACAGGCCACGGCCCGGCCCAGGCAACGACCTCGGCGAAGCGGCCAGACGGTAACCGGCGCATCCGCGCCGGTGGAGCACTCACCTGTCCACGGCCGGTGACAGCTACTGGGTCGCCGGCTGCCGAGATCAGCTCGACAGCGAGATGCTCTCCATACACGACGGCCGGAGCCGGCGACGGGACGCGTCCTGGCCAGGGGACGCGATCCTTGCCACCTCCTTGCCTTGGATCGCCCCATGGGACAAGGGCCACCTGCTCCAACGGACCCCTCCCACCTGCCAGAACAGCGCCGACAACGCTGGCGTGCCCAAGCAGGCCCTGGATGCGTGCGACTCCGCGCTCAACTCTCCTGCTCGCCTCGGATGGTGCCGCAAAGAGATCGAGTTGGCGTCCGTAGTGCTGCACAACCTCCCCTGCGGTCAAGCGAACGAACGTGATGCCGGCGCTCGGAACCTCACCGGGAGAGGAGATCCACCCTTCGAGCTGCCACCGCACCCTGTCCACCATCGCTTTTGCCGTAAAAGGCCAGTCCGTTCTCCACCACCGGCTCAGCTTCTCACCTTGCTCGGTGGCAGCCTCGACGAGAAGGCGGGTGCAGCCAAGTCCGTGGGGAGCGAGACGACCCAGCAACTCCTCGGCCATGCCTGCGGCGATGAAGGCCACCGTGTCGACTTGATCGATCGGCGACTCGAGCTCGCAGCCGACCGTGAGATCGGGCGATGCCTCAGAGGGAACAAGAGCGTGGTCGTCAATCCCACGTGCCAGTCGGTGAGCACTCAGGCCCTCTGCTCCGAAACGCCCCCCCACCAGCCCCTCGTCCATCGCTGCGAGCTCGCCGATCCGCCGGATGCCAAGCCGGTTGAGGATGTCGGCAAGCTCTCGGTTGCCAAGCAAGCCCACGGGTAGATCTGCCAGCCACGTGGCCGACTCTCCAGGCGGGATGATCAACACACGGGCCGCGACGCCATCTGTGGACGATCCAGGATCTGGAGCACCTGCAGATGATTCGCCGGCGACATGGGCCGCGAGGCGGGCGACAAAGGGGGAATCGGCGATCCCGATCCAACAGGACGGACCCTTCAGCGGCGACACGACTCCTGCCACCGCCTGGGTCAGCTGCACAGCCAGGGACGACTCCCCGCCGAAGTACCGTGCCGGCCCTCTCACTGCCAGCGAGCACACCCCCGGCCTGCTCACCTCGACACTTGTGGTGAAACCAGCAACGGTCGAGACAACCGGTTCGAAGGCCCGTACGTCCCGCCCCACATCCTCGGCGACGAACACGAGCTCCGGACAGGCCGCTTCGGCCTCCCGGCGGCGCTGGTGGAGACGAACCCCCTCTGCCCGTGCCGGCGGCGAGCAGGCCACGATCATGTTGCCCCTCAACACCGCTGCGGGGCGATCGGCAAGCCCAGCTGCGACGACGGGCCAGTCGGGGCAGCACACCACAAGGGTGCGGATCATCGAAGGAGCTCACGCCGGTAGCTGCAGTGACGCCAGCAGAGGGCGGGCGGCCGCTCCCCGCCCGCTCACCTCCAGCCGATAGCTCCGTGATGACAAGAGCCCGTGGCCACGCGACAGCCCAGACCACACTGAGCTGGTCACGGTGCAGTGCAGATCACTCGGCCCCGGCCAGCTCTTCTCGCGGTCGAGCACGACAAGTACCGATCCGCGATCGCGCGACCGGGTGACCAGGCGTCTGGCATCTGACGACCGGACTGCCGTCCTGGGAGCAAACAGCACGGCATCCACCGAGTCAAAGAGTGTGGCGAGCACCTGCATCCAACGGTCCGCCGCTCCGAGCGACGGCACTATGACGAGCTGGGACGGGTCGATCCCACGCTCGACCGCCGCCAGGCACCCCAGCTGCGAAACACCGGCCAGGGCACACCAATAACCTCCCAGAGAAGGACCTGCGAGCAGCTCGAGGGCAAGCGTCGTCGCCCCTGAGGCCCGCTGCGCATCGACCAAGACGGTCGAGCCACGTATGAGACCCCCGACCGGCAGGACACCTTGCAGTGCCGCAGTGACCGGCAGCAGGTGCTCACCTGCAAGGCTGGTCGGGCGGAACCGCGTCCCGAGACGTTGCAAATCAGAGCGATCAGAGGCTCTGCCTGCGCGAGCGACAACCTCGGCTGCGGCTGCCGACGTCATGGTCATTATGGAAGTATACGAACATGAGTTCGTCCATGCCAAGACGGCCGGCCGGGCATAGGGGTCAGGAGCTGCGTGGCCACACCGGCTCCCAATCGGCAAGAATCGCTCGTGACTTCTCTGAGGGCTGAAGCCGCCAGTCCCCTCGGGGCGATCTGATGGAGCCGACCGACATCACCGATCCCGCGCCACCGCCTGTGCCGCCTGTGCCGCCTGTGCCGCCGATAAAAGTCCGTGAAGCCACGGTACGTGATGCCAAAGCCATCACCCAAGCCCAGGTTGCCGCCTGGCAGCAGGCCTACCGAGGCATCATGGGCGACCGCTACCTTGACGAGCTGTCTGCGGAGATGACGGGCAGCACCAACCGACGGCGCGTGAGCATCGCCGCGCCCGAGGATCCTCGCGTGTTCAACCTCGTCGGTGAGTACCAAGGCGAGGTTGCCGGCTGGCTGTGCGCCGGCCCGAGCCGCGACGACGACCGCGACGCGAGGCTGGGAGAGATATGGGCGCTCTATGTCCATCCCGATCTCTGGC
>JAKACA010000146.1 GCA_021796455.1 Actinomycetes bacterium | reverse complement strand
ACACTCCGACCCTCAGGCGGCACGGACGCGTGTCCAACCTGCTCGACATGGGTGATGAGGAGGTCGACCGACGGCGTGATGCGAGACAGCACGGGCCCGGGAAAGACGCCGAGAAGCACGACGAGGGCTATCAGCGGGGCCACGTAGGCACTCTCCCGCCACGTGATCTCCTTGAAGTCCGCATTCGCGGGAGACGGTCTGCCATGGAATACCTGCTGGTAGGCCCAGAGAAGGTAAACCGCAGCTATGACGACGCCTCCTGTTGCTACCACAGCCCACCAGCGGTGGCTGAGGAAGGTACCCGAGAGGATGAGGAACTCACCGACGAAACCGTTCAGACCGGGAACTCCGATTGATGCCAGCATCACCACGGTGAACATGCCGGCCAGCACCGGTGCCTTTCTCTGGATGCCGGATAGGTCCCTGGTCGAGAAGCTTCCCGAGCGACGGTAGATCATCGCGACGAGAAGGAACAGGGCCGCCGTGTAAATCCCGTGGTTGACCATCTGGAGGACTGCGCCGGAGAGAGCCGGCCCCGTGAGCGCAAAGGCCCCCACGACGATGAAGCCGATGTGGGCAAGTGACGAGTAGGCGATCAGGCGCTTCAGGTCGTGCTGCACAGCCGCCACGATCCCCCCGTAGATGATGCCGATGACGCCGAGGGTGAGAAGCAGCGGGGCGAGGGTGACGACCGCTCTCGGGAACAGCTCCAAGTCGAAACGCACGATCCCGTAGGTGCCGAGCTTCGCCATGACGCCGGCGAGGATCACCGCACCTGCGGCCGGCGACTCCCGATACGCATCGGGTGACCACGTGTGGAAAGGGAATATTGGCGCTTTGACGGCAAATGCAGCCGTGAAGGCAAGAAATAGCAGCACTCCGGCCGTGCTCGACAGGTGCGTCGAGGAAAGTGAGCGCACATCGAAGGTGGTCACCCCGGTCTGACCGGCGTGGATCGCGACAAGCGCGAGGATGCCCACCAGAAGAAAAGCCGAAGCGGCGAGGGTGTAAAGGAAGAACTTGGTTGCCGCGTAGGCGCGTCGCTCGTGCCCGAAGCCGGTCATGATGAAGTACACGGGCACGAGCGTGAGCTCGAAGAACAAGAAGAACACGAGAAGGTCGAGCGACACAAAGCTGCCGAGGCAGCCCGCCTCGAGGAGGAGGAGCCAGGCAACGAAGCTGGTGTCGTTGCGTCTCGTACCCGCGCTGGCGAGCGCGACAGGGAACAGTGCGGCGGTCATGAGCACGAGGAAGAGCGAGATCCCGTCGACTCCGAGAGTCCAGCGGATGCCCAGCGAGGAGATCCAGGGGTGGCTCGACACGAGCTGGAAACCCCCTGAGCCGCTCGTGAACTTGACGAGCACGGCAATCGCGACGCCAAAGGTTGCGGTGACGCCAACCCACCCGATGACCTGGGCCACCCGTGGTTGTGCCCCCGTTTTGGATCGAGCGAGCAGCGACGCAGTCACAGGCAGCAGCACGGCCGCACCTGCCGGCAGCAACACCAGCACGGTTAGGTAGGGAAAGGAGGTCACGCGAATGCCCTCACTACGACGTAGGCGAGGATGAGGACGAGGCCACCCATCAGGCCGAGCGCATAATTGCGCACATAACCTGTTTGCACTGTCCGCAGGCGCCGGCCCGCTGCGGCGACAAGGCCACCGAAGCCGTTCACGGCGCCATCGATCCCCTTCGTCTCGACGTCGTCAAATGTCACCTGGGCAACCTCGGTCGAGCCTCGGGCGACAAAGCTGTCATAGGCCCAGTCGATGTACCAGGCGCGGCGGAGGAAGACGGGCTCGAGAGCGGGGTGCTCGGCGACGCGCCGCCACAGGCCAATGGCTATCGACACGCCAAGAGCCGCTAGCACGGCGTCTCCGATCGCAAAGACCCATTCGGTGCCGACCGAGAAGTGGAGCTGGCGGAGCTGCGCTCCGACAACTGGATCGAGCCACCGTTGCAGCAAGTCGAAAGGGTGTATCGGGAGGTTGATGATGCCGGCCACCGTGGAGGCAGCGGCGAGCACGACGAGCGGCAGAGTCATGAGCCAGCTCGGATCGTGCGGGTGAAGACCTGCGCCTTTGCCATCCCTGCGCGCCTCGGCCCACCGTTGCTTGCCCCTGAAGGTGAGGAGGTAGCACCGACCGAGGTAATAGGCCGTGAGAACAGCCGTCAGGGCTCCGACGACATAGAGAAGAGGGCTCATCGCATACGCGTTCTCGAGCACGTCCCCCTTGGACCAAAAGCCGGAGAACGGCGGTACGCCCCCGATCGAAAGCCAGGCGATGAGGAAGGTGATGCTCGTGATCGGCATGAGCCGAGCCAGCGCGCCGAAGCGCTTCGTGTCCTGCTCGTCGCCCATCGCATGGATCACCGACCCAGCTCCGAGGAACAGCAGCGCCTTGTAGAAAGCATGGGTGAGCATGAGAAAGATCGCCGCGACGTAAGCGCCGACACCGACGGCCAAGAACATGTAGCCGAGCTGGCTGATCGTCGAGTACGCCAGGATCTTCTTGATGTCGTTCTGCGCGCAGGCGATGGTGGCGCCCAGGAAGGCCGTGGCCACACCCACGATGGCGACGACGTGGGCGGCGTCTGGAGCCAGATGAAGGATCGGAGCGACCCGGCACATCAGGTACACGCCCGCGGTGACCATGGTGGCGGCGTGTATGAGCGCCGACACCGGAGTCGGGCCCTCCATCGCATCGGCAAGCCAAGGGTAGAGCGGGAGCTGGGCAGACTTGCCGGCCGCACCGAGGAAGAGCAGGAGAGCGATCGCGGTGAGCGACGGAGTCCCTACGTGACCGAGCCGGGAGAAGACAGTCGTGTACTGAAGACTCCCGGTCCGCTCGAAGATCAGGAACATCGCGAGGAGAAAGCCCGCGTCCCCGATCCGGTTGAAGATCATCGCCTTCTTGCCGGCACTAGCTGCGCTTGGGCGATCGAACCAGAACGAGATGAGGAAGTAGGAGCACACGCCGACTCCCTCCCAGCCGAGGAAGGTGAGCAGGAAGTTGCCCCCGAGAACAAGGATGAGCATCGAGACGACGAAGAGGTTCAGGTACACGAAGAACTTCGGGAACTGCTCGTCGTGGCTCATGTAGCCGATCGAGTAGAGGTGGATGAGGGTGCTCACGCCGGTCACGAACAGGGCCATCGTCATCGAGAGCGGGTCGACGAGGAGGCTGGCGGTGACATGGAGCCTGTCGACGGTGAACCAGGAGTACCAGGTCTGGGTATAGGAGCGAGATGCCGGCGAGCGCTCGAAGAGACCGGTGAAGACGATGACGGTCGTCACGAAGGATGCGAGCACCATGGCTGTCGCGAGCCACCCGGCTCGCGGGTTGCCGAGCTTGCGCCCAAGGGCGGCAAGGACGAGGAACCCGACGAAGGGGAAGAGCGGGATCAAAAAGACGGCGCCAAGCACGGAGCCCTCAGCCCTTCAACACGTGGATATCGTCGGCGGTGGCACCCAGGCGACGCCGGTAGATGGCAACGATGATCCCGAGCCCGACGACCACTTCGGCGGCGGCGACGACGAGCACGAAGAAGACGACCGCCTGCCCGCCCACATCGTTGAGCTCGCGGGCAAAGGTCACGAACGTGAGGTTTGCGGCGTTCAGCATCAACTCGACACACATGAACATCACGAGGACGTTTCTCCGCACGAGGAGGCCGATGGCTCCGATGCTGAACATTGCCGCCGCGAGCGTGAGGTACCAAGCGGCGCTTACCGTCATGACTTGCTCCCTTCCTGGCCATGGGTCGCCGGCACCCCGGGACGACCGGCCTCGAGACCGTCGCTGTCCTCTAGGTCCTCGACACCCATTTGGAGCGGACCGCGGTCCGTGTCGTCGCCCTCAGCTTCCGGCGGCCCCGTGAGCCCCTTCGCGCTCGGGATTGGCGAGCTAGCGCCACCTACAGGGCGTCGAGGGCGGCGCGCGAGAACGACTGCACCGACGATCGCGATCACGAGGAGGGCCGAGGTGATCTCGAACGGGAGCAGGAAGGTCGTGAAGATAGAGGTCCCGAGCACGTTCACATTCGGCTTGGTCCCTTGGTTGAGAGCACCGGCAGTCGAATGCGCCCCGGTCGGCCAACGGCCCCGACCCAACAGCACGACCTCAGCCAGCACGAGCAGACCGAGGAGGAGAGCGGTAAGCCTTTGGCCCCTGAGCGGGTCGGCTGCAATCGACTCCGCCCGGTCCACGCCGAGCAGCATGATGACAAAGAGAAACAGGACCACTATGGCACCCGCGTAGACGATCACCTGCACCGCCGCGAGGAACTGCGCGTTCTCCTCCACGAAGAGCACGGCGACCCCGAACAGGGTCATGACGAGCATCAACGCGCTGTGCACTGGATGGGTTGAGACCACGACGCCGAGAGAGCCGACGATGCAGATAGCGGCCGCTATCGCAAAGGTGATCGTGTCCGGCAGCGTGGCTGAGGCAAGAAAGAGGTGCACGTTGGTCAGCGGACCGTTCCACCGAGGCGGCGAGAGATCTTGTCCCTCTCGACAACGCGCACCGATACGTTGCCGGTCGCACCGTCATCGCGCTTGCCGCGCTGTCCGGCTTCAGTGGGCCGCACGCCGTAACCGAGCTCCGCGGACCACTGCACCTCGCCCTCGTAGTCGGCTGATCCCCCGGGCGACGTCGCTCGCATCCAGGCGGAGGTGTGCTCGTCTTCTCCCTCGCGCCAATCCTCCCAGGCCAGCTGCTGGGGCTTTCCGGCGTCGTCGACCACGAGCTCGCGCTTGGTATAGATGGCATCGGCCCGATTGGTGAAGGAAAACTCGAACATCTTCGACTCCGTGATCGCCTGGGTGGGACAGGCTTCCACACAAAGGTCACAGTGGATGCAGCGAAGGTAGTTGATCTCATAGACATAGCCGAACCGCTCTCCCGGCGATACCGGCTCGTCTGGGGAGTTGTCAGCGCCTCTCACGTAAATGCAGTCCGCCGGGCACACTGCGGCGCACAGCTCGCAGCCGATGCACTTCTCCATGCCGTCCTCGTACCGGTTGAGGACGTGGCGACCATGGAGGCGGGGGGGTTTCGGCTGCTTGGCTTTGGGGTACTGAGTCGTGACACGCGGCTCGAACACCTGCTTGATAGTGACCTTGAAACCCCCGAACAGCGGCGGCAGCATCAGTGCTCACCTCCTGCTGGCTCGTCGGCGAGCAGCGAATCGAAGAGGACCGAGCGCGGGTCCTTCCTCGAGCGGGCACGTTCTGTTTCGACAGCCTGCATCTCCGCTCGTCGTCGGCTCACCTGGCGCGAGCGCTGCAAGAGAAAGTAGATGGGCACGCAAGCGACGAGGATGGCCACGCCCCATAACCGGCTCTGCTCGATCGCCGCGATGATGAGCAGCCAGGCGAGCGAGAGCGGGATGAGCAGCTTCCAGCCGATGTCCATCAGCTGGTCATAACGCATGCGCGGAAGAGAGGCCCGCACCCACACGTACCCGTAGAGGAAGACGACCGTCTTTCCTGCGAACCACAGGATCGGCCAGAGCCAACGAAGAAAGTGGAACCCGGGGCCGTCTGGACCCCCCAGGAACAAGGTCACGATGATCGCCGACATCGTGATCGTGTTCATGAACTCGGCGAGAAAGAACAGCGCGAAGCGAAGCGACGAGTACTCGGTGTGGAAGCCCCCGACCAGCTCCTGCTCGCCTTCGCTCAGGTCGAAGGGGGGACGCTGAAGCTCGGCGGTCACCGCGACGACGAATATGAGGAAGGGAATGACCCCGGTCCGGAACACGTTCCAATGAAGGACGCTGGAAGCCTGCAAGTCCACAATCGTGCGCGTCGAGAGGGAGTGACTCTCCAACACCACGGCGACGATGGACAGGCCCATGGCAGCCTCGTAGGAGATCATCTGAGCGCTCGCGCGGACCGCGCCGAGGAGCGGGTACTTGGAGCCCGACGACCACCCGGCGAGCATCGTCCCGTAGACCGCCACGGATGAGAGCGCCAGCAGGAACAGGATCCCGATGGCCGGGTCGGCCACCTGCAGCTCGACTGTGTGGTGGGCGATCGTGACGACACCGCCGACCGGGACGATCGTGAAGATCAACAGCGCTGGGAGCAGAGCCAGATATGGCGCCAGCTTGAAGACGACGCGGTCCGCGTTTGTCGGCATCAGGTCTTCCTTGAAGAAGAGCTTGATCCCGTCGGCGAGTGTCTGGAGGATTCCGAAGGGTCCGGCTCGGTTCGGACCGATCCGGTTCTGCATGTCCGATATGACCTTGCGCTCGAACCAGATCATCAACATGACCGACACGAGCAGCACGACGAAGGCCACGACGACCTTGACTACGGCAATGACGAAGACCGCGAGGTCGACCCCGTGGATGAAAAGCGGATCGCCCATCACCAAGCCGCCTCGACGACGACGTCGGTGAGCGAAGCCGATGAGTCGATGAGATCTGCCACGCCGGGGCGATCAGGGGGAACAGTACCAAGTGCCATCACCGCCAAGCCGTCCGGCAAGGCGCGATCGGCCGCGACGGGCACCTCCAGCTCGCCGACTCGTGAGCGAACCTTCACCAGCGCTCCCTCGCGCGCCCCAAGACGATCCATCTCGCCAGGGCTGATCCGCAAGACTTGGTCCGGCACGAGCCGAGCCAGCGACGCGGCCGCCTGTACCAATGTTCCGTTGTCATATAGGGACCGCTTCGTGACGAGACGCAGCCCTTCGGGTGCCAGGGGAACCGGTGCGGGGAACTGCTCGGGAGAAAGCCTCATGACCGGTGGCCGTTTCGGGTCCGAGCCGTCGTCGGAACCGTCTGGTGCAGTGGTTCCAGCCTCGGCCACCGTGCCAGCGTAGAGCGGCGCTCCCTGCTCATCGACCGAGGTGATGCCGGGTGTGGCCATCGGGTCGAGGCGCGCCAGCTGTCGCGGGGTCACCGCTGTGAGAGATAGAGGCACGACTATCCCATCTGCCCCAGCCGTTCCGCCAAGGGCGCGAAGCGTGCAGCCGCGGTGTGAGGGGGCAACGCTCTCGATCTCTTCCCAGATAGCGTCGATGTCCTCGAAGCCGAGATCGTGACCGAGCAGGCCGGCTATCTCCACCGCGATGATCCAGTCCGGTCTCGCCTGACCAGGAGCAACGACTTTTTGGGCAAGGCGGGTGACACGGCCCTCGATGTTGGTCGTCGATCCGGCCCGCTCGATGGAGGTGCCGACGGGCAGGACGACATCGGCTCGGCTGGACGATGTGCTCAAGAACGCGTCGATCGAGACGAGAAACGGCACAGCATCGAGGCCCTGGGTAGCGAGGTGACGGTCCGGGAAGTCGGCCCGCGGGTCGGCACCTAGGAGGATCAGCGTCCCGATACCGGCGTTAGCCGCAGCACCGAGCATCGCGGCGGTGTCGAGTCCCCGCGCCCTCGGAAGCGATCCCCAGAACGAGCCGTACCAGTCCGCTCCCTCCTCCAGGCTCACCCTGCCGGGAAGGAGGCCAGGCGCAAGCCCCATGTCGATCGCGCCAAGGACGTTGGAGCGCCGCAAAGCCGGTAGGAACCGTGCGCCAGGCCAGGCCCTCGAGAGTGTTGCCGCCGCATGGGCAACATGGTGTGACGACTCGGCGAGGGAGGGCCGCCCGACGACTATGACGATGTCGCTCCCATCCGGAGACAGCTCGAGAGCGGTCCCGAGGACTGAAAGCGCTCGCTCGAGCTCGGCTTCGTCAACCCCCGGCACCGCTGAGGAGGTTGGCTCGAGCAGAGCCTCGGCAAGTGGTCCAGCCTCACCAGCTGTGTAGGTGAGGCGCGCGACCGCCACTTCGGAGAGACCGGTTGGCACCGGCGAGCACTCGATGATCGAGAGGCCCGCGTTGGCAGCTGCCGCCCTCAGTCTCAGGTGCAGGATCGGCAGCTCCTCGCGCAGGTCTCCAGCCAGCAAGACGACGGCCTTTGCCGAGCAGGCATCCTCGATTGTCGCTCGCGGAAGTGAGCAGACGAGCTCAGCAGGGAGTCCGTCGCCGAGCTGCGCGTCGATATTGTCGGTGCCGATGACGCTGCGCGCGAGCTTGCTCCAGGCATAGGCATCCTCGTTC
>JAKACA010000015.1 GCA_021796455.1 Actinomycetes bacterium | reverse complement strand
GGAGCGGTACCAGTTCCTCGGTCCGATCGAGGTCGAGATAAGTGAGGATCCGGACCTTTCGATGAGCACGTTCGCGATCGAGAGCGACTGGGTCGAAGGGGTCGGCACGCCAACCGACTGGATAGTTCTCCCCGACGGGCGCAAGGTCGCCATCACCGACGAGGTCGTGACGATTGGCCGCCTGCCGGAGTGCGCGGTCGCCCTTGACGACCCCAACGTCTCGCGGCGCCATGCCCAGATCCGCCGGGAGGGTCCGGACGTGATGATCGTCGATCTTGGTTCGACGAACGGGACCAAGGTCAACGGCGTCCTCACGCGCGAGCACCGCCTCCAGGCGGGGGACACCGTAACCCTGGGTACGACGACCTTGAGGTTCGAGACCGCCTAGGGGGCGGAAGATGCCATGCCACATGCGTTGCTGCACCTCCTCCGCTACTTCCTCCTCGGCTTGCTCTGGCTCTTCTTCCTCTATGCCGCCCGGATGGTCTACGTCGAGATGCGGCGCTCAAGAGCCGAGAAACCCACAACCGTGCCAGCCCCGCCCCTCGGCACCGACCGGGCGGTCTCCCTCAAGTTCAAGGTCGTCGATCCGCCTCAGCGCCGTGGGAGGGTATTCGAGCTCGGCGAGGAGGTCACCGTGGGCCGGTCGCCGGGTTGCGCGGTATCGCTCGAGGACGACACTTTCACCTCCTCGGTGCATGCACGCGTCTATCAACGCAACGGAGAGCTCTGGCTCGAGGATCTGGACTCGACGAACGGGACGTTCCTCAACGACGAGAGGGTCGACAGCCCCGAACGTCTGCAGCGGGGTGACCGCGTGAAGATTGGGAGCACCATCCTCGAGGTGGCCCGATGACCGTTTCCACCACCCCGGTCGTTGGCTCGCGAGCGCGGACTGCCTGGCGATGACGGTGCTTCGCGCTGCGGCCGAGACCCACACCGGCTACGTGCGGTCGACCAACCAGGACCTGGCGCTCGTGAGCGGAGATCTCATCGCGGTTGCAGATGGGATGGGCGGTCACCTCGGCGGTGAGGTCGCCTCCCGGACCGCAATAGAGGAGCTGCTCAATGCGTTCGTGCAGGACCGCTCAGATGAGGGGATCGTCATGGCGGCACGCCGGGCCAATCGCGCGGTGTGGCGCAAGAGCCGGGTCGATCGTGCCCTGCACGGCATGGGAACCACCCTCACGGCGGCTGCGCTCGTGCGCGATGGCAGCGACGAGCACCCTCATCTCGTTCTCGTGAACGTAGGTGACTCCCGCGCCTACGTGCTGGACCGTGGGACCCGGGAGCTCCGCCAACTGACGGACGATCACTCGGTCGTGGAGGAGATGGTCCGCCAGGGAGAGCTCAGCCCCGAGGAGGCGGCAGTCCATCCGCACCGCCATGTGCTCACGCGCGCCCTGGGGATCGAGCCCGAGGTGGCTGTCGACGTGTGGTCTCTGCAGGTCGACGCGACGGCGCGGTTCCTGCTGTGCAGCGACGGGTTGACGAACGAGCTGAAGGATCTCGAGATCGCCGAGATTCTGGCCGGGGCGCCCAGCCCCGAGGAGGCCGTCGGTGAGCTGGTCGGCCGCGCTCTCGGCCACGGCGGCATGGACAACGTCACCGTTGTCGTCGCGGACGTCGTCCAAGGCACCGGCGACCCTGCGGCGGTCGATGTCCAGCTCATCCCCCCGGGCCCATCGCCGCCGGAAGCCCCGGTGCTCGGTACGCCGGAGCTTACCGAAGCCATTCCGATCATGGAGCCGCCATCACCACGCGCTGGGCCGATCGTGCCGATCCGACCACGGCAACTCGACGGCCTGTCATCTGGCGGCGAGCTTCCCGGCCAGGCTGGAGCTGTGCTCACTCGTTCCCGGCTGCGTGACACGGGCAACGCGAGCGGACCGGACACCCGGGCGAACTCGCTCGCACCCTTAGAGCCGGACAGTCCCGGCGCGCTTGGGGCCCCGCGCGAGCCGCCGGGATCGGCCGAGCATCAAGCACGCCCGGTCATCCTCATACCCCCAAGGAGGCGACCGCGGGAGAAGGACCATATCCTCACCCTGCGCGTCGCGCTCTTCGTGGTGGTGCTAGTCGGGCTGCTGGCCGGAACGGCCGGCGCGGTGATCTGGTTCGACCAGTCGTCGTACTTTGTCGGGATGGATGGCGATGCCGTGGCTATCTATCAGGGCCGGCCCGGCGGTATTCTCTGGTTCAAGCCCCAACTGCTGGAGACAAGCCAGGTGTCTGCGAGTCAGCTCTTGAGCTCAACCATCTCGACGCTTCGCGGTGGCGTCCCCGAGTCGTCCTTGAAGGCGGCTGAGGACCTGGTCAGGCGCCTGAGAAACGAGCGACGCAACGCCCTTGCCGCCGCGGCGCCGACCACGACCGTGCCTGGCACGACTGTGCCCGGGAGGCGTCCGAGCTCTTCGGTTGCAGGAGCGGCGGCTCAGTCCCCCGCACCGAGCGGCCCACTCTACGGGGAGCTCTAGGTGTTGGACTCGAGAGTTATTCGCGTGGGCGTCCTGCTGCTCATCTGCTTTGCCCTGCTGCTCATGCAGCTGACGAACATCCAGGTCCGCCAGGCCGCCGCGCTCGACCGCAATCCGCTCAACCAAGTTGTCCAGCCGAGCCCCTTCTTCGGCCCGCGCGGGGAGATCATCAGCTCCGACGGCTACGTGCTGGCAGAGTCGAAGCGGACGAACGACCAGTACCACTACCTGCGGGTCTATCCGCCGCTCACCGCCGCAATGTTCTCGGGCATCACCGGCTACTACGCGACGGCCGTCGAGGCAAATCCCTTTGGCATCGAGGCGTCCTACAACCAGTACCTGGCCCAGCACGAGTCGCCCGTCAACTCGCTGCACGGTCTTTTCACCCAGCACCTCGAGACCGACGACGTCATTCTCACCGTCTCCGAGCGCCTCCAAGCTGCCGCGATGCACGCCCTCGACTCACAGCCCGACGCCCAAAGCGGCGGTGCCGTCGTCGCGATCGACCCCCGCAACGGCAACATCCTTGCCATGTACAGCAACCCGTCGTACAACCCGAACCTGTTCGCGGTGCACAACCCTGCAGCCGTCAACGCGCTGGCCACCAAGTACAACTCGCTCCCGAATGCCGAGAACCCCCTGTACAACGACGCGATCGCGGCGCTTCACCCCCCGGGCTCCACGTTCAAGATCGTCACGACGTCGGCCATCTATGACCATCACCCCTCGATCGCCAATCAGAGCTTCCCGGTCGAGGCTCTGTACGACTTCCCTCACACCGGCTCCCCTCCGAAGACCATCCACAACTACGCCTACGAGGTGTGCGGAGGTAGCCTCGCGGCTGCTCTTGCCGTCTCGTGCGACACGTCCTACAGCCAGATCGCCTACGAGCTCGGAGCCAGCAGCCTCGCGAGCGAAGCCCGGGCCTTCGGATTCGGCAGCGTGCCGCCGATTGACGTGCCGGGCGCGGTCGCCTCGCAGTTCCCGCCGCCAAGCGCGATCGACGCGCCAAGCGCGAGCCCGTACCTGGCCTACTCCGCAATAGGGCAGTACGACGACAACGCCACCGCTTTGCAGATGGCGCTGGCCACTGCGGCCGTCGCAGACCACGGCAAGATCATGGCTCCACATCTCGTCAGCAAGGTCGTCGGAAGTCTCGGCAACGACGAGTTCGTCTACCGCCCCCATGTATGGCGCCGGGCCACCTCCGCGAAGACGGCGGCTTCGGTGCTCGGCCTCATGACTGGCGTCACGACGACGAACATCGGGACGGCTTACACCGTCTTCCAGGGCTATTACTCCTCAGGGTTCCCGACGGCGGCTGCCAAGACCGGCACGGCGCAACCGGGTGGGAACGGATGCGGCACCTACAACTGGCTCGTTGCCGCCGCTCCGGCCGGAGCTGGGCAGACACCGTCGGTCGTGGTGGCCGCCATGGTGCCCGTCCTGAGCTCTCGTGCCTGCGCCATCAATCCGACCGGAGCCTCGGTGGCCGGCCCGGTGGCGGTCGCGGTCCTCGAGGCGGCCCTGCGCCAACAAGGGGGCGGGTGAGCCTCCAAGGTGTCGACACGACCCCCGGAACCGACGCGTAGGCTCACCTCGCAATGACCATGAACCGCCCTCCAGGCAGCGAGGCGCCCCCGCCGATCTACAACGGCCGCTACGAGCTGCGGAGCCAGATCGCTCGCGGTGGGACCGCGCAGGTGTACCTGGCCCGCGACCTGCTGCTCGATCGACCGGTCGCGCTCAAGGTGCTCTTCCCGGAGCTGTCGAGTGACAGCTCCTTTGTCGAACGGTTTCGGAGGGAGGCGCAAGCTGCTGCCAACCTCTCTCATCCAAACATCGTCCCAGTGTTCGACTGGGGGGAGTCCGAGCGCACGTACTTCATCGTCATGGAGCACATCGACGGCGAGCCGCTCTCGGCGATCATCCGGAACCAGGCGCCGCTGCCGGCCCTCCGGGCGGCATCGATCGCGGCGGACATCGCAAAAGCGCTCAGCTACGCGCACCGCCACGGCGTCGTGCACCGCGACGTGAAACCCGGCAACGTGCTCATCACGCGAGATGGTCAGGTCAAGGTCGCGGACTTCGGTATCGCGAGGGCCGTCGGGTCAGACGACAACGTGACCCAGACGGGGCTCGTGATGGGCACGGCGACCTACTTCTCTCCCGAGCAGGCTCAAGGGCTCGGAGTGGATGGTCGCAGCGATGTCTACTCGCTCGGCGTCGTCATCTACGAGATGGTGACGGGCCGGGCGCCATTTGTGGCCGACACGCCCGTGGCGATCGCCTACAAGCACGTGTCGGAGTCCCCCGTGCCGCCCCGCGAGCTCGATTCACGCGTGCCGGCGCCTCTCGAGGCGATCATCATGCGGGCGATGGCCAAGAGCCCGGCTGAGCGGTATGCGACAGCAGAAGACCTGCACGCCGACCTGCAGCGCTTCATGCAAGGCGCGCCCGTCCTCGCCCCGCTCGTGGCGAGCGGGATCGCCACCGAGACATTCTCGCCTGGGAGCACGACGACGGTGCTGCTGGCACCACCCGGTGGTGCGACCACGACGGTGGTGGCACCGGTAGCCGGTTCGATCGGAGCCACGACCGTCCAGCCAGCCCTGGACGGCGGGAGAGGGCCCGCCTCACCGCCTGACACGCCGGTCATGCCCAAGAAGCGGTGGCTGCCCTGGAGCGCAGCCGCGGTCGCACTGGCGGCGTTGCTCGCGTTCCTGGTCGTGTTCGGCGCCCACCAGCTCGGTTATCTCGGCGGCAAGAGCTACGTTGACCTGCCCGCAGTCGACGGCCGGTTGCTGAGCTCTGCGGTGAGGACCTTGAAGAACGACGGTCTGACTCCCGTGCCCGTGCCGAAGGAGAACGGGGTGGCGAAGAACACGGTCCTCTATACCGTCCCCGCCAAGGGTCACCAGATCCAGCAGGGCCAGTCGGTCGAGGTCGTCTACTCGACAGGCCCGGGCACGGTCCCGGTCCCCGGCGTCATCGACGACAGCCTGAAGCAGGCGGAATCGGCGATCTTGAGCCGGCACCTCCACTACAAGATAAGTCCCGTGACTCCGCAACCGGGCCAGCCGACCGGGATCGTCACCAGCACGAACCCTGCTCCGAACACCCCTGTCCTGCCAGGCAGCGTCGTCACTCTGACAGTGACCGAGGGAGTCCCGCTTGTCAAGGTGCCGAGCGTGACCAACGACTCGGTCACCGTAGCCCAGGAGAAGATCGCGAGGGCGCTCCTCGGTCTCGGCACGCCGATCCAGCAGCTGTCGGGGACGGTTGGAAAGGGCCTCGTGATCGGGACGAGCCCGTCGGCTGGTAATCAGGTGCAGGAGAACACCTCGGTCTCCCTCATCATCTCCGAAGGGCCGGGGATCACTGTTCCGCGGGTGATCCTCCAGAACTACGTCACGGCCGAGCAGAAGATCCATGCGGCCGGCCTCGTCCCGCTCGTGCAATTCAAGCCGAGCAGCCCACTGCGCAAGGACCTCGTCGTCGCCGAGTCTCCGACCGGTGAGCAGCCTGCCGGTACGACGATCACCCTGACGGTGGGCCAGGGCCAGCTGAGCACCGTCACGGTCGCAAGCCCGGGATCACAGAGCGCGACCGTGGGCACTGCCATAACGCCCCTCCAGATACTGGCGACCGATTCGGGAACCGCCACGCTCACCTACGCGGCGACCGGGCTGCCACCGGGGCTCTCAATTGACCCGTCGAGCGGCCTGATCTCGGGCGTGCCGACAGTGGCAGGCTCGGACACGGTGACAGTTACCGTGACCGATTCGACCGGAGCGACCGGATCGGTGTCGTTCACCTGGAACGTGGTCCCGTCCACCACCACGTCGACCACCACGTCGACCACCACCACCACGACGACGACCACCCCTCCGGGTCCGACCGGCCCTCCGGGCACTGGCAGGGCTGGCGGTCGGTCAAAGGGCGCTGCCTAGGCGACCGGCAGCCAGCCGGAGAAAGTTGGCGAGCAGATCCTTGCCGGCTTGCCCCGTGAGGACGGATTCGGGGTGGAACTGCACACCCTCGATGTCGAGAGTGCGGTGGCGCAGCCCCATCACGAGGCCGTCTTTGGTGCGAGCCGTCACCGCGAGGCACGCGGGAACTGAAGACTCCTCGACGACGAGGGAGTGGTAGCGCGTTGCCCGCATGGGGTTCGGGAGACCGCTGAAGACTCCGAGCCCGTCGTGGGTGACCTCCGACGCCTTGCCGTGGACGATCTCGCCGGCGCGGACGACGGCTCCGCCGAAGACCTCACCGATGCACTGGTGGCCGAGGCAGACACCGAGCACCGGGAGGCCGGCTCGGCCGAAGTGCCCGATCGCGTCACTGCTTATCCCCGCGTCGGCGGGCCGTCCAGGTCCAGGCGAGACGAGGAGAGCCGCTGGCTGCAACTGCTCGAGGCCGTCGAGGTCCGTGGCATCGTTGCGCACCACCACCGGCTCCGCTCCGAGCTCGCCGAGGTACTGGACGAGGTTGTAGACGAAGCTGTCGTAGTTGTCGATCACCACGACGCGAACCCTCACGGCTGCCAGGCTAGCGGCGGGCACGTGGACTGGCACGGCTGCGGCCGCTCCAGGCTCTATGCTGGCCAACCGTGCCAGAGACCATATCCGGCGTCGGCGGGGCCGACGACCCCGACGATCACCGAGACGGTGCCGATGACAGCGCCCGTGCACCCAGTCGCCCAGCCGGCCCGAGTCGCCCAGCCGGCCCGAGTCGCCCAGCCGGAGCGAGCGACTGGGTCCCCCGTGACCTAGTCGAGGACACCTCTTTTGACCCGGGTGCCTTGGTCCCGCGAAAGCCTGTCACTATCAGGGAGAGCGCAGCAGCCAAGGCCTCGTCTGCCCCGCCGGTCACCGACAAGCCAGGACGCGCGACACCCAAAGGCGGCCCCGCGCCCCGGGCGCCAAAGCCTGGTCGCTACACCCCTCCGATCCCGAAGGAGAAGCGACAGAGCCCACGGTGGTTCCCTTTCGTCCTGCTCGGGTTTCTTATCCTCGGGTTGGCGGTGATCGTGCTCAACTACGTGAACGTGCTCCCGGGGGGGACGAGCGACTGGTACCTCATCGGAGGCATCGCGGCGATCGTCGTCGGCCTTTTCATGGCGACCTTCTACCACTGAGGCGGCCTGAGGCGGCCCGCGGCCGCCCTACATGCGCTCGATCACGGTGGCGTTGGCCAGTCCGCCGCCCTCGCACATCGTGAGCAGCCCGTAGCGGCCTCCGCTGCGCTCGAGCTCGTGCAAGAGCGTCGCCATGAGCTTCGCGCCGGACGCGCCGAGGGGATGACCGAGAGCGATGGCGCCGCCGTTCACGTTGACCCGTCCCATGTCGGGGTGGTGCTCTTTCGCCCAGGCAAGGACCACCGAGGCGAACGCCTCGTTGATCTCGAAGAGGTCGATGTCCTCGACTGCCAGCCTGGTTCGCTCGAGGACCTTGGCCGTCGCGGGGATCGGACCTGTGAGCATGGTGACCGGATCGACTCCGACGACCGAGAAGCCGACGAAGCGGGCGCGCGCCGCGAGCCCGAGCGAGTCGGCACGCTCCTTCGACATCACGAGCACCGCCGCAGCGCCGTCGCTGATCTGGGAGGAATTGCCAGCCGTCACCTTCCCGCCCTCCTTGAAGGCCGGTTTCAGGCGGGCGAGCGTCTCGGTGGTGGTACCGGGCCGCAGGCCTTCGTCGGTCGCGATCGTCTCCCCGGTCGGGCGGCCAGCGGCGTCCAGCACGTCGATCGGGACGATCTCTTTGTCGAAACGCCCCTCCTCGGTCGCCTGCAGGGCCTTTTGCTGGCTTGCGGCCCCGAACGCGTCGAGCTCGTCTCGGGTGAGGTTCCACCGGTCCGCGATCATCTCGGCGGATATGCCCTGGGGAACGAGGCCACCCACCGGCTCGTAGCGCGCCTTTACCCGCGGGCCGAACGGGAACCCCACGCCGGTCCCGATCGAGGCTCCCATCGGTACCCGCGTCATCATCTCGACGCCGGCTGCGATCGCGATGTCATAGGCGCCGGCCATGATGCCTTGGGCGGCGAAATGGAGCGCCTGCTGGGACGAGCCGCACTGGCGGTCCACGGTCGTCGCCGGCACCGACTCGGGCCAAAGCGCGGCGAGGACGGCGTTACGACCGATGTTGACGCTCTGGTCTCCGACTTGCATGACGCAGCCCATGACGACGTCGTCGACCATGGCAGGGTCGAGGTCGTTGCGGGCTGCGAGCGCTTTCAGGGTCTCGGCCGCGAGATCAGCTGGATGCCAGCCCGAGAGCTTCCCGTTGCGCTTTCCCCCCGGCGTGCGCACAGCGTCGATGATGACTGCATCGGGCATGCTCAAGACAGTAGCGGCGCGCAGTCCGGCCCGGCCCGGCGGCCCGATACCGTGGCGTTGATGCCAAAGGACATGAGACGGTGGCTGGGCAACGGCGGCATGGAGGTGCTCGAAGCGATCGGGGCTCGTTTCGACGACTTCGGCGTGGAGGGGGACGATCACGCCGGCTGGGTCACCGGAGTCTGGGAGCCGCGCGCGCTTGCCTGCAACCCGCACGGCACGGTGCAGGCGGGCGTGCACGCAGTCGTGCTCGACGCAGCCATGAACTTCGCCGTGAACGCCGGGCTTTCCGGCCGCGACAGGACGAAAGCGACGATCGAGCTGAAGACCGAGACGATGCGCCCTGCGGCCGCGGGCGCAGTTCTCGCGGTGCGTGGCGCTGTCGTGCGCGAGACACGCCAGATCGCATTTGCCGAGGCGCGCGTGGAGAGCGCGGACGGCAAGATCGTGAGCCGGGCGACGGGGACGTTTCTCCTGCACCGCGCCGAGTAGCACCCGGCCTCAACGAGCCAGGCGCCCCGAGCGCGCCGCCACCATGTCGTCGACGCGGAGTTCGAACAGGCCCGGCACAACCAGCCGGTCCCCGCCTACTCGTCCTACGACTCGCGCGGTGACACCCTGATAACGAGCTGCCGCCAGGAGCCCCTCCGGGTCGTCGGAGCAGACGACCACGCGCGACGGCGCTTCGCAGAACAGCTCCTCTCTGGTCCAGGGCTCCTCGACGACGATGCCCTTGCCGCTCGCGCAGCAAAGCTCGGCCAGGCAGACTCCTAGGCCCCCGTCGCTCACGTCGTGAAGGCCGATAATCGGCACCTTTGCGTCGCCGGCGCACTCAGCGGCTACGAGCCGGCTGACGAGAGCACACAGACGGCTGTGCGCCTCGAAGTCGAGCTGTGGCAGCTCGCCGCCGTGCCCGCCAAGCTCGCGTGCCCACCGTGAGCCGCCGAGCCGGGCATGATCGTCCGGCGACCCGCGCTCGCCGAGGAGAACGACCGCGCCTTTCTGGCCAAGGCATATGCCCGGCGGCCGACGGGACAGGTCGTCGATCAAGCCGACGAGCCCGATCACCGGGGTGGGATCGATGTCGATCCCGTTGCTCTCGTTGTAGAGAGAGACGTTCCCTCCTACAACCGGTATGTCGAAGGCGAGGCAGGCCGCCGCAATCCCGTCAACCACCTCCGACAGCTGCCACATGACCTCTGCATGCTCGGGGTTGCCGAAGTTCAGGCAGTCCACGATGGCGACCGGCCTGGCGCCGGCACACGCGATGTTGAGCGATGCTTCGGCGACCGTGAGCTCGGCGCCTCCCCGTGGTGAGACGGCGCACCATGCCGGGTTGGCGTCGCAGGTGAGGGCAAGCCCTTTCCCGTTCCAAGAGAGACCCGGTGCTGCAAGCCTTAGCACCGTGGCGTCTCCCCCTCCGGGTGGCACGACAGTGTTGAGGAACAGCTGGTGGTCGTACTGGCGGAAGACGAACGACGGATCGTAGAGGAGTGCCAAGAGCGCATCAGAGGCACCGAGCACGGCGGTGCATGATGGCGCCAAATGCGCCTCCGCAGTGGCGGGGGACATGGGACGGTGATAGAGCGGCGCCTCATCGGTCAGGGAAGCCGCCGGCAGGTCTGCAACTATCTCGGCCGCCGGGCCCGTACCGTCGCGGACGACCAAGCGACCCCTGCCGCCGCTCTCGGTGACCTTTCCGATCACTGTCGCTCTGACATCGTGCCGGGCACAGGCGTCGAGCACGGCGTCGATAGACGATGGCTCGACTATGGCGAGCATGCGCTCCTGACTCTCGCTCGTCATGATCTCGGCGGGAGACATGCCCGCCTCGCGCAGGGGTACGGCCGAGACGTCGATGTCCATCCCGACTCCCCCGCGCGCGGCCGTCTCGGAAGTTGCGCACGCGAGACCGGCACCCCCGAGATCCTGGATCGCGACGACGAGGTGGAGGTCGAGAAGGTCGAGGCACGCTTCGATCAGGCGCTTCTCCTCGAATGGATCGCCGACTTGCACGTTCGGTCGCTTCGTGGCCTCGTCGGGTACGAATCCCGCCGACGCCAGCACGCTCACACCCCCAATGCCGTCACGGCCGGTGAGCGAGCCCAGGAGCACGACAAGGTTGCCGGCCCCCCTCGCCTTGGACAGCACGAGACGATCGATGGGAAGCACGCCCAGGCAGAGCACGTTCACGAGCGGGTTGTCCTTGTAGCAGGGGGCGAAGGTGAGCTGTCCCCCGACGGTCGGCACACCCACCGAATTGCCATATCCGCCAATGCCGCGTACGACTCCGTCGAAGATATAACGACTGTGCGCGCTGTCGAGCGGGCCAAGGCAAAGCACATCCATCAACGCGATCGGGCGCGCTCCCATCGTGAACACGTCCCGCAGGATTCCACCGACACCCGTGGCAGCCCCTTGGTATGGCTCGATCGCAGAGGGGTGATTGTGACTCTCCATTCGGAGCGCTATGGCGACTCCATCGCCCACGTCGATCACCCCCGCGTTCTCCCCGGGGCCGACAAGAACGGCGCTTCCCTCCGACGGCAGGCGTCGCAGGTGAACGCGCGACGACTTATAGGAGCAGTGCTCACTCCACATGACGGAATACATCGCGAGCTCTACGGGCAATGGCTCCCGCCCGAGGGTAGCGATGATCATCTCGTGCTCGTCGTCACTAAGGCCGAGTGCGCGGTGAGCTTGTCTCATCAGATCCCCCGGTTGATGGTACGAAGGAGGTCCCTCGTGTTGGTCGAGCAGAGAGCTTGAGAGCCCAGGTTGCATTTTGTGGCTTTTGCGGCGACACTTGTTATATGCCTCCACGCAAAAGACAGACTAAGAACAAGAGCACTCTCACTGATGCCCACAAGGATGCTCTCGCAGAGGGCCGCCGCCAAGGCAATGCCGTGCGCCGCTATCTTGTCGCGCTGGAAGAGAACCGCCCGCGACGCGGCCGCCAGGTGAGCACTGACTCGCTTGTGGCGCGCCGGGAGGAGATCGACGCAAAGATCGCGGCTGCCGATCCTTTGAAGCGTGCGCATCTCATCCAGCAGCGCCGGGATCTCGATCGCCGTCTTGCTAGCGCAGGGGACACCGACGAGGTTGACGTCGAATCTCTCGAGGAGGCGTTCATACAGGTGGCAGCCGAATACGGCGAGCGCAAGGGAATCGAGTACAAGACTTGGCGCGAGGTCGGAGTGCCCGCCGAGGTGCTCGCGCGCGCCGGTATTCATTGGAGCCGTCGCTCTTAGGGCCAGGCGGTAATGCCGGTGGCCGAGGCGCCCTTCATATCGCGGCGCCGCTCGGCGGAGTCGAGGAACGAGCTAAGGAGAACGCGTCCGTCGGTCGAGTCCATGAGCGCGGTCGAGGCCCTCTCAGGGTGTGGCATCAGGCCGATGACGGTGCCCGTCTCATTTGCAACTGCGGCGATCGACGAGAGCGATCCGTTGGGGTTGGATCTGTAGCGGAGCAGGACCCGGCCACTTGCCTCCATGTCCTTTAGGGCAGTGGGAGCGCAGGTGAAGCGACCCTCGAAGTGGTTTATGGGCAGCCTGAGCACCTGACCGAGACTCGCGCCGGATGTTATCGACGATGATGTCGAGGTTATCTCGCACTCGACCATCTCGCAGAGGAAGCGGCCACCCCCATTCGCCATGAGCGCGCCAGGCAGCAGCCGGGCCTCGGTGAGTATCTGGAAGCCGTTGCAGATCCCGAGAACTGGCTTGCCTTGCGTGGCCGCGCGCCGCACGGACTCCATGACCGGCGAGAACCGGGCGATCGCGCCGGGCCGGAGATAGTCGCCGTGCGCAAAGCCGCCCGGCAGGACGACGGCGTCGTAACCGTCGAGAGAACCCTCGGTGTGCCGCACCAGGTCGGCATCGGCGCCGAGCTCGGTGAGCGCGAGGACTGTGTCATGCTCGCAATTGGTTCCCGGGAACACCACGACAGCTACCCTGACCGCCTGAGTCCACCCCAAAGGGCTCATCAGCGACTTGCGTCTCGCCAAGGTCCCACCGCTACCTCGGCACGTTCCATTACCGGGTTGGCCAGCAGGCGGTCTGCAAGGCTCCTGGCTGTCTCGAGCGCCGCTTCGGCGTCGTGTGCGTCCACCACGAAGCGGAAGAGGCGGCCGACTTGGACATCGGACACGGTCGTGATCCCGAGGAGAGGAAGTGAGTGCTCGATGGTCGCGGCTTCAGGGTTGGCGATGCCTGCGAGGAGGCTCACCTCGACCGAGGCGGTGAACTTCACGGCGATACCCCCCACCAGTTGGCAAACGGCATCCCTGAGATCTGCTCGTAGGCTCGCACGTACCTGTCCCGTGTGGCCGCGATGACCTCCTCGGGCATCTCTGGCGGCGCACCCGACTTGTCCCACCCCGTGCCCTCTGCCCAGTCCCGCACGGGTTGCTTGTCGAAGGACGGCGGTGTGCTTCCCGGTCTCCAGGCATCTGCTGCCCAGAACCGACTCGAATCGGGGGTCAGCACCTCGTCGCAGATCGAGAGCTCCCCGTCGATAAAGCCGAGCTCGAACTTGGTGTCGGCGACGACGATCCCGCGTTCGAGCGCTGTCTCAGCGCCCCGCGCATAGGCACTCAGGCATATCTCTCTTGCCCGTTCGGCTACCGCTCTCCCGACGAGGTGCGCGGCCTCGTCAAAGGAGATGTTCTCGTCGTGGCCGACCGTGGCCTTGGTGGAAGGAGTGAAGACCGGCTCGTCCAGGCGAGCCGACTCGGCCAGTCCACCCGGAAGAGGTGTGCCGTGCATAGTGCCTGTCGACAGGTACTCCTTCCACGCGGATCCGGCGAGATAGCCGCGCACTATGCACTCGAGCGGAAGCATCTCGGCCTTGCGAACGAGCATGGCTCGCCCCTCGAGGTCGGCTAGCTCGACGGCGGCAGGCGGGAACTCAGCCACGTCGGTCGTGAGGAGATGCGACGGCGCTATGTCTGCAAGCTCCCCGGCCCAGAACGCCGTCATAGCGGTGAGCACACGGCCCTTGTCAGGCACAGGCTCGGCAAAGACGTGGTCGAAGGCCGAGATCCGGTCCGAGGCGACCATGAGGAGAAGATCGTCTCCGGCCTCGTAGACGTCACGCACCTTGCCTGAGTAGAGGCGCCGCAGGCTCATGACCGTGTCTCCGGCACCGCTCCTAGAGCCTCGATCGCCTGCCCGACATGCTCAAGTACCCGGTCGAGGTCGAATACCTCGTCCAGGACCCGGTCGAGCGAGTCGCCAAGTATGCGTGCCACCTCAGGGTCCTCCTCCAGCACCGTCTTCAGATCCCTCTTCTCTTCCAAGGCCACCCTCGCGTCGCGTTGCACGATGCGATAGGCGCTGTCGCGGGGCATCCCCGCGCCGACGAGCGCCAAGAGGGCACTTTGGGAGAAGACGAGCCCCTGGGAAACCTCGCGCATGTTAGTGGCCATGGTCTCGGCGTGCACCACGAGCGTCTCCACGAGACGGGTCATAGCCTTGACGGCGTAGTAGGTGACGAGGCTCGCGTCGGGAAGGACGATCCGCTCGACAGAGCTGTGCGAGATGTCGCGCTCGTGCCAGAGGGCGACGTCCTCGAGGCCGGCGGCGAGGTAGCCACGCAGCACGCGCGAGAGGCCGACGAGCCGTTCAGAGGTGATGGGGTTTCTCTTGTGAGGCATCGCGGACGAGCCCTTTTGCACCGCGGAGAACGCCTCCTCGACTTCTGCCACCTCAGTTCTCGCCAGATTGCGGATCTCCGTGGCGATGGTCTCGACCGTGGTGCCGACGGCCGCGCACGCGTACAGGAATTCCCCGTGCCGGTCCCGGGAGATGACCTGGGTGGCTGGTACGGGCGTGAGCCCTAGAGCCCTGCAGACGTGGGTCTCGACGGCCGGGTCGATGTTCGAGTAGGTGCCGACAGCTCCGGACAGCTTGCCGACCGAGATGCCGTCGCGGGCCCTCACCATGCGCTCACGGTCGCGATCGACCTGCAGGCAGTAAAGGGCGAGCTTGCTCCCGAACGTCGTCGGCTCGGCATGCATGCCGTGCGTGCGCCCGACCATCGGAGTCTTTCCATGCTCGAGCGAGCGCGCACGAAGCGCGCGCACGAGACCGTCGAGCGCTTGCAGCAGCAACGTGGCTGCTTTCACGAGCGTGGCCGAGAGCGCTGTGTCCACGACGTCGGAGGAGGTCAGTCCGTGGTGAACCCACGAGCCCTCTCTCCCCCCGATCGACTCTTGCACGACGTCGACGAAGGCGGCGACGTCGTGGTCCGTCACGGCTTCGCGTGCGGCAACGCGAGCGACGAAGGCGGCGTCGATCTTGGGGGAGCGAGTGCGACATGCCACGGCGTCAGCTCGAGGCACGGTCCCGAGATCCGCCAGGGCCTCAACGGCCAGCAGCTCGATCTCGAGCCACGAGGCGAGCTTGGCCTCGTCGCTCCACAGCGCGGCCATCTCCGGCAACGAGTAGCGGCCGATCACGTCGCCAACCTAGCTGTCACCTCGGCTCGCTCACGGCGCGAGCGATACGTACTGGTCGCGTTCGGGGCCGACGCCGGCATAGGTCACAGGTACGCCCACGTGCGCGGATATGAGATCGAGATATGCGCGAGCTGGAGCCGGCAGATCCCCTACCTCTCTCGCCTCGCCAAGCTCTGCCGCCCAGCCGGGTAGCTGCACGAAGACCGGCTTGGCTTCGTGCAGGACCGACTGGTGGTAGGGGACGTGCTCGTAGCGCACTCCGCCGGCTTCGTAGGCTACGCAGACCTTCAGGGTGTCGAAGATGGAGAGCACGTCGAGCTTGGTGACGGCGAGCTCCGAGATCGAGTTGAGCCTGACGGCCTGGCGGAGCATGACGAGGTCGAGCCATCCAGGGCGGCGGCGGCGGCCGGTGTTGGTGCCGTACTCGCGCCCCCGCTCGACCAGCGCGTCCGAGGCGGCGCCTTCCTCGAGCTCGGTCGGGAACGGACCGGAGCCGACTCTTGTGACATAGGCCTTCACGATGCCAACGACCCGGTTGATGTCGCGGGGCCCGACGCCGCTGCCGACACAGGCACCTCCGGCGGTCGGGTTCGAGGATGTCACGAATGGGTAGGTGCCGTGGTCGACGTCGAGGAAGGTCGCCTGGGCCCCCTCGAGCATCACCTCCTGCCCCGCCGCGAGCGCCTCGTGAACCAGCGCCACCGTGTCACCGATCATCGGCTCGATCCGCGGCGCGATCTCGCCCAGGTACCTGTCGGCTATCTCGTCGCCGTCAAGGGGGAGCCGGTTGTAGACGCGCGACAGCACGGCGTTCTTCTCACGAAGCACCACGTCAAGCTTCTGGCGGAAGATCTTCGGGTCGAGCAGGTCCTGCACCCGCAGGCCGATGCGAGCCGCCTTGTCCGCGTAAGCCGGCCCGATGCCGCGTCGTGTGGTGCCCAGCTTGTTGTGCCCGAGGAAACGCTCCGTCATCCTGTCGAGCTCGTAGTGGTACGGCATGATCAGGTGGGCGTTGCCCGAGACGACGAGGCGGCTCGTGTCGATGCCCCGCTCCGACAGCATGTCGCACTCGTTCAGCAGCACGGCCGGATCGACGACGACGCCGTTGCCAATCACCGGCACGGTGTGCTCGTAAAGGACCCCGCTCGGGACGAGCTGCAGCGCGAACGTCTCTTTGGCGACGACGATCGTGTGCCCTGCGTTGTGCCCGCCCTGGTAGCGCACCACGAGGCGCATGTCCTTGGCGAGCAGGTCGGTGAGCTTACCCTTCCCTTCGTCGCCCCACTGGGTTCCGACCACTACGGTGGCGGGCACGTTGTTGCCTCCGGTTTGCTTGCCGGGGCGCAAATCTAACCGGTCCGGCGCTCCCTCCGGCGCTCCCTCCGGCGCTCCCTCCGCCGCCAGCGTCAGCGGGATGCTTGGGAGAGAGCAGGATCCCGCCAGATGTGAGTCCGGCGCGGCGGGCGGTCGCCGAGACCACCCACCCCAGTTGCGTAGGAGAGGGCCTCACCGTAGATGTCGTCCACCTCGAGGCGGCGCAGCTCCTCGGAGAGCAGCTCGCCGAGCTCTCGGCGTGGCAGCGGGAGCTCGCGAGCGGGTCGGCCAGTCCGGGAGAAAGTCGCCAGGCGGCCGTCCGGCCTGTCGATCACCAAGGTCTGAGCCTCTCCGCCCTCGGAGAGGCTCAGCTCCACTCCGGTGACTCCCGGTCCCGGTGTCGTGACGATCTCGCTCGCTATGGCGAGACGTGCCGAGATCCAGCCGGCCAGGAGAGCGGCTGTGGGGTTGTTCTCCGCGGCCGCGACCCGAGCAGAGAGCGCGGTTGCCGCCGAGGCATCGAGCGCCGAGGCGAGCAGAGACCGCCATGGGGTCGCCCGAGTCCAGGAAAGGTCGCTGTCCCCTGGCGCGTAGTCGTCCGCGCGGGCGCGCAGGGCTGCCATCGGGTCGCTCGCGAGAGCGCAGTCCGTTATCCGCCGGCTCGCGAGAACTCCGAGAGGGTCTGTGGCTATGTGGTCCGGGGGAGGGCCGTGCCACCAGGTCACGACCGGGGCATCTGGAGCGAGGAGCGGAAGGACTACCGACTCGGCGTGGAGCGTCAGCCGACCGTACATGCGCATGACGACGGCCTCGATCGGGCCAAGCCGTCCCCCTACCTGGACCTCGGCATCGAGGCGGTCGGCCGTATCTACCTGGCGCCGGATGACCATGAGGAGCCGGCAGGGATGAGCCTGCGAGGCGATCATGGCGGCACGCTCGGCATCGCCGATGTTCTTGTCGTCCACCACGGTGATAAACGTGACGGCGAGGCCCGAAGCGACGGCGCCCCCGGCCCGGCGCTCCGCGCTGAGCGCCCGCATTATGTCGCCACCGTTGGTGTCCCACAACGTCGTCGTCACGGCCTCCTCCAGGTCCGTCCTTCGCAGGCCAGCATCTCGTCGCCGGCGCGTGGGCCCCACTCCCCGGCTCTGTAGCGGTCGGGCTCTCTCGTCGCCCAGAACTCTTCGAGCGGATCGACCACCTGCCAGGAGGCTTCCACCTCGTTGTGGTCGGGAAAGAGGGTGGTGTCACCGAGGAGGACGTCGAGAAGCAGCCGCTCGTATGCCTCCGGGCTCGACTCGGTGAACGACGAGCCGTAGAGGAAGTCCATTGACACCTCGCGCACCTCCATCGCCGAGCCCGGCACCTTGGAGCCGAACCGCAGCGTGATTCCTTCGTCCGGCTGCACCCGGACCACCAGCTGGTTGTGCCCGAGCTCGGCCGTGTCGGTCTTGGCGAAGGGCAGATGCGGCGCACGCTTGAACACGACCGCTATCTCTGTCACCCGGCGCGGGAGGCGCTTGCCGGTTCGAAGGTAGAACGGCACTCCGGCCCAGCGGCGGGTTTCGACACCGAGGCGCACCGCGACGTAGGTCTCGGTTCGCGAGTCGGGTGGGATGCCGTCTTCGTCGAGGTAGCCCCTGACGCGCTGGCCCGCCAGCCAGCCCTGCTCGTACTGGCCCCTCACTGTGAAAGCCGCCTTGTCCTCGGGAAGCGAGATGGCGCGGAGCACCTTGCGTTTCTCGACGCGCAGAGACTCGGAGTCAAAGCTCACCGGCTCCTCCATCGCCGTCAGAGCAAGGAGCTGCAGGAGGTGGTTCTGCAGCACGTCCCGGGTCGCTCCGGCCGAGTCGTAGAAGGCAGCCCTTCCCTCGATGCCGACGTCCTCGGCCATCGTGATCTGCACGCTGTCGACGAAGTTGGAGTTCCATACGGGCTCGAACCAGGTGTTGGCGAAACGGAGGGCGAGCAGGTTCTGCACAGTCTCCTTGCCCAGGTAGTGATCGATCCGGAACACCTCGCTCGGACGGAAGACGGAATCGACGAGGTTGTTGAGCTCGCGAGACGAGGCGAGATCGTGGCCGAAGGGTTTCTCGACGACGACGCGGCGCCACCCGCTCTGGTCCGCGGAGCTGGCCATCGCCGTCCTGTCGAGCTGCTTCAGCACCTGGGGGAACGCCACAGGTGGTATCGAGAGGTAGAAAGCCGCGTTGCCGGCGATCCCGTGGCTCGCCTCGAGATCTATAAGGGTCCGGTCGAGATCGTCAAAGGTGTCGTCGTCGTCGAAGGATCCAGGGACGAACCTGACGCAGTCGGCGATGCGGCGCCAGACGTCGTCGCGAAACTCGGTGCGCGAGTGGTCTCTCGCCGCGGCGCGGGCGAGCTGCTCGAAGTCGCCGTCTCCCCAGTCACGCCGCGCGAAGCCGAGCAGCACGAACCCTGGCGGCAGCAGACCACGGTTGCCGAGGTCATACACCGCGGGGATGAGCTTCTTGCGAGCGAGGTCACCTGTCACGCCGAAGACGACGAGCGCGCAAGGGTCGGGAATGCGCGGGAGGCGGCGGTCTCGGGGGTCGCGCAATGGGTTGGCTGTCACGGCGCGATCTCCTCAGTCTCGTGCATGCCAAATCTACCGGTCATATCCATGTCGATCAGGCCCGGGCAGGCGTCATTTGAGGACGAGAGCTTCGCCTGACTCGTCAGTATCGACGTGCACGGTGTCTCCCTCGACGAAGCGGCCCTCCAACAGAGCCACCGCAAGTGGGTCACCGAGCGCGCGCTGGATCACGCGGCGCAATGGTCTGGCGCCGAAGGAAGGGTCGTGTCCATGGTCGCCGAGCCACTGCTTGGCGCTCTGTGACACCTCGAGGTCGAGCCGCCGATCCTCCAGCCGCTTCTTGAGCAGGCGGAGCTGGATCTCGACGATCTCGGTGAGGTCGGAACGCGTGAGAGAGCCGAAGCGCACGATCTCGTCGATACGGTTCACGAACTCCGGCTTGAACACCGAGAGAGGGTCGCCTTGCAGGTTCGACGTCATGATGAGGACCGTGTTCGTGAAGTTCACCGTCCGGCCCTGTCCATCGGTCAGCCGACCGTCGTCCAGCACCTGGAGGAGAATGTTGAAAACGTCTGAGTGCGCCTTCTCGATCTCGTCGAGGAGGACGACGGCATAGGGGCGCCTTCGCACGGCCTCGGTGAGCTGGCCGCCCTCCTCGTAGCCGACATAGCCGGGAGGCGCGCCGACAAGGCGCGAGACGGTATGGCGCTCCTGGTACTCGCCCATGTCGATCCGCGTGACGGCGCGCTCGTCGTCGAAGAGCGCCTCCGCGAGAGCGCGGGCCAGCTCGGTCTTGCCGACCCCGGTAGGGCCGAGGAAGAGGAATGAGCCGATGGGCCGGCTCGGATCGCCGAGCCCTGCACGGCTTCGACGGATGGCGTTGGCGACTGCCGTCACGGCTCGGTCCTGGCCCACGACGCGGGCGTGCAGGAGATCCTCCAGGTGGACGAGCTTGGCGATCTCGCCCTCGACGAGGCGCGAGACGGGGACTCCGGTCCAGCGGCTCACGACCTCGGCGATGTCGTCTGAGTCCACCTCCTCTTTCAGCATCTTCTGCGTGGACTGCAGCTCGGCGAGCCTCGTCGTGGCCGCCTCGATCTGCCGTTCCAGCTCGGGGATCTGGCCGTAGCGGATCTCGGCGGCTCTCGCGAGATTGCCCTCGCGCTCGTGGCGCTCTGCCTCGCCACGAGAGGCGTCCACGTCGCTCTTGAGGGACCGGATAGTGCCGATGGCATCCTTCTCCGCCTGCCAGTGGGCCGTCATAGCGGTGCGCTGGTCTGCGAGATCGGCCAGCTCGGCCTGCAGCCGTGACAGGCGATCGCGCGATGCCGGGTCTTGCTCCTTGGCGAGCGCCATCTCCTCGATCTCGAGCTGCCGGATCCGCCTCGATACGACATCGAGCTCGGTCGGCATCGAGTCGATCTCGATCCGCAGCCGGCTCGCGGCCTCGTCGATGAGGTCGATCGCCTTGTCGGGAAGAAAGCGCCCTGTCACGTAGCGGTCGGACAGGACGGCGGCAGCCACGAGCGCCGCGTCTTGAATCCGGACGCCGTGGTGAACCTCGTAGCGCTCCTTCAGACCTCGCAGGATGGCGATCGTGTCCGCCACCGACGGCGGGTCGACGACGACCGGCTGGAACCGCCGTTCCAGGGCGGCGTCCTTCTCGATGTGCTTGCGGTACTCGTCGAGAGTCGTCGCGCCGATCATCCTGAGCTCACCGCGCGCCAGCATCGGTTTGATCATGTTGCCAGCGTCCATCGCGCCTTCGGCACCGCCGGCACCGACGATGGTGTGCAGCTCGTCGATGAAAGTGACGATCTCGCCCTCGGCGTCGGAGATCTCCTTCAGCACCGACTTGAGGCGCTCCTCGAACTCGCCCCGGTACTTCGCCCCTGCCACCATGGATCCGAGATCGAGGGATACCACGCGCTTGTTCTTGAGGCCTTCGGGTACGTCCCCCTCCACAATTCTCTGCGCCAGGCCCTCGACGATGGCCGTCTTGCCGACCCCGGGCTCGCCGATGAGGACGGGGTTGTTCTTGGTGCGACGCGAGAGCACCTGGATGACCCGGCGGATCTCCTCGTCCCGCCCGATCACCGGGTCGAGCTTGCGCCGCCTCGCCAGGTCGGTCAGGTCCTGGGAGTACCGTTGCAGGGCCCGGTACTGCTCCTCGGGCTCCTGCGAGGTGACTCGATGGCTCCCACGGATATCCCGGAGCGCCGAGAGCAGGGCGTCCCTCGGCACGCCGAGCTCGTCAGCTAGAGCCAGAAGGACGTGCTCGACCGAGAGGTACTCGTCCCCCATCTCCTTCTGGGTTGTCTCTCCCTGCTCGAAGGCACGGATCATCTCGCGCGAGAAAGATGGCTCGCCACCTCCGTATGTCTTGGGGAGTCGGCCGAGTGCCTCGTCGAGGCGGTTCTTCACGCTCAAGGGCGCGACCCCGAGCTTGTCGAGGAGGGGGATCGTGACGCCGTCGTCCTGGCCGATGGCGGCATAGAGGAAATGCTCGGGCGTCACCTCGCTGTGGTGGTACTGGCGGGCAAGGGCGACAGCGTCACGCGCCGCCTCCTGGGTCCTTCTTGTCCAACGGTTGGGATCGAATGCCATCTGTCTCGACTAGTCCTTCGTCGTTGCCGGTCTGTTGCCCATGGAGGCCCTCACCGCCGGGTGCCCTGCCACGTCGCCGGCAGCCGGTTGCTCTTAACTGGGACGAGGTCACGGCGGTAGAGCTGGTGGGTGCGGAGCACGGCTTCGCGGGCCTCGCTCCTCACGCGGTCCAATTCGGCCGCAAGACTCTCGAGCTGGAGCTCGAGAGCGAGAATGCGACGAACGCCCTCGAGGTTGATGCCAGCAGCAGTCAGATCCTGGATCCTGCGCAGCTGCTCTATGTCGGCCTCGCTGTAGCGGCGGATGCCACCATGTGTCCTGGCCGGATCCAGCAGCCCCTTTCGCTCGTAGATGCGCAGGGTCTGGGGGTGCACGCCGGCCAGCTCGGCGGCTACGGAGATGACGTAGACAGCGCGCGTGCTCGAAGCTTCGCCGTCCCTGCCGGCCGCCGTAGAAGTCAATCTCATTGCTCCGCCCTCGCCGGCTCCTCGGTGAGAAGTGTTGCGCGGGGCGACTGACCGCCCGCCTTCGCCAGGGCATCGATTGCCGAGCGCTGCTCGTCGCTCAGCTCGGTCGGTACGGCAACCTCGACAGTGACCAACAGGTCCCCTGCGGTGGCGCCGCTCTTTACGCCCCGTCCCTTAACACGGAAAGTCTTACCCGAAGGCGTACCTGGCGGAATACGCAGTGTCACCTGCTCATCGAGAGCCGGGACCGTGATGTTCGCGCCGAGAGCGGCCTCGGCGAAGGTGACAGGCACGCGCAGCGTTAGGTTCTTGCCGCGCCGTCCGAAGAGGCTGTGGGTGTCGACATGGACGACTACGTAGAGATCGCCTGGCGGCCCGCCGTTCTCGCCCGGCTCACCGCGGCCCTTCACCCGGATGCGCTGGCCGTCTTCGACTCCGGCCGGAATGCGGACTTTGACTTTGTGCTGGTGTCTCTCCACGCCCGAGCCGTGGCAGGTGGGGCACGGGTCGGTGATCTTGAGCCCGCTGCCGTGGCAGTCCGGGCACGGAGATGCAAGCGAGAAGAGCCCCTGGTTGTCGTTGAGGGTTCCCGTGCCTCCACAGCGCGGGCAGGCCACGGGCAGAGTGCCCGGACGCGAGCCGGAGCCGGCACAAGTGTGGCACCTCACCCCGGAAACAACGTTGACCGAGGCCACAGCGCCGTGGATCGCCTCGTTGAAAGGAAGATGCAGCTCGGCCTCGCTGTCTTGACCCCGGCGGGCACTTGTCCACGTGGTCGTCTTCTGGGCGCGGTTCTTCGACTGGCCGAACAGGTTGCCGAAGATGTCGCCGAGGTCGTCGATGCGGAAGTTGAAACCGCTCCCCTCACCACCGCCAGCGCCGCGGCCAGCACCCCCGAAACCACCTGCCAGGGGTCCGAGACGGCGGACCTCGTCGTACTCCTTGCGCTTGCCGGCGTCTCCGAGAACGTCGTAGGCCGTTGCGATCGCCTTGAACTTGTCCTCGGATCCCGGGTTGGAGTCAGGGTGGTACTGCTTGGCCAGCTTGCGATAGGCGCGCGTGATCTCTTTCTCGGTCGCTCCGGAGGAGACGCCGAGGACCTTGTAGTAGTCGGTTTCGAACCAATCTCGCTGCGCTGCCATCCTCTGGACCGTGACGCCTTTCTCCCTGCAGTTCCTTAGCCGCGCACCCGTACCATCGCCGGCCGGATGACGCGGTCGCCTATCTTGTAGCCGGACCTCCAGACCTCGGTGACGGTCGGCCGACCGGGCGGCGGCGTGTCGGCGTCGCCGGTGTCGTCGCTGCCAGCGGTGCCAGCGGTGCCGGCGGTGCCAGCCTCCGATGCCTCCTCAACTGTGTCGCCGTCGTCCATCGCAGTGGCCTCGTGAACTGTGGGATCGAACTCGACGCCGACGGAGTCGATCCGCTCGAGCCCTTCACGTGCGAGGACCTCTCGCAGCTGGGCGTTGACTTGGACAAGCGACGTCGAGGCTTCGTCGCTCGCCTGCCCCGTGAGCAGCCCAAGATGTGCCATCGCCAGCTCGAGGGAGTCGAGCACTGGGAGCAGGCGGACGACGAGGGACTCGCTCGCGCGGGCTCGCATCTCGCTCTGCTGTCGCTCCGTCCGCTTGCGGAAGTTGTCGAAGTCAGCCTGGAGCCTCCGGAGGGTGTCGAGGAACTCGTCACGCTCGGCGCTGATGCGGGCTAAGTCGTCGGACAGCAGGTCCTCGAGGGTGTCTGGGACAGGCTCCTCCGGGCCCTGCTCCTCCGGGCCCTGCTCCTCCGGGCCCTGCTCCTCTGGGCCCTGCTCCTCTGGGCCCTGCTCCTCCGGGTCCGGTTCGTCGACGACCGCGCTCATGGTTGTTCCGTGCTGGGGCCGTCCACGATCTCCGCGTCGACGACCTCGTCGTCCGAGCTGCCATGGTCGTCGGCGCCTTTGGGACCACCCGGAGCCGATGCGGTCGCACCGGCCGCCTCGTAGATCTTCTGGCCGAGCGCCTGGGTAGCGGCTTTGAGCGACTCGAGGGCGCGGTTGATGGCTTCGACGTCTGTTCCGTCGATGGCGCTCTTCAGGGCCTTGAGGTCGTCTTCGACCCTCGTCCTCTCCTCGGCCGGAGCCTTGTCCCCCTGCTCGCGCAGGAGCTTCTCGGTCTGGTAGACGAGCGTGTCGGCGTTGTTGCGGATCTCGGCCTCTTCGCGCCGCCGCTTGTCTTCTGCGGCATGCTCCTCGGCGTCGCGGACCATGCGGGCGATGTCGTCCTTCGGCAGTGACGACTGCCCGGTGATCGTCATCGACTGCTCCTTGCCGGTGGCGAGATCCTTCGCCGACACGTGCACGATGCCGTTGGCGTCGATGTCGAACGCGACCTCGATCTGGGGAATGCCCCTAGGAGCAGGCGGCAGGTCGACGAGCTGGAACTTGCCCAGCGTCTTGTTGTACATGGCCATGTCCCGCTCTCCCTGCAGGACGTGGATCTCCACCGACGGCTGGCTGTCCTCGGCGGTCGTGAATATCTCCGAGCGACGCGTGGGGATCGTAGTGTTGCGCTCAATCAGGCGGTGAGTGATGCCGCCCTTGGTCTCGATGCCAAGGCTGAGCGGGGTGACGTCGAGCAGCAGGACGTCCTTCACCTCGCCCTTCAGCACCCCGGCCTGGATGGCCGCACCTACGGCCACCACCTCGTCCGGGTTGACGCCCTTGTGGGGCTCCTTGCCCGTGAGGTTGTGGACCAGGTCCTGCACTGCGGGCATCCGGGTGGCTCCGCCGACAAGGATGACATGGTCGATGTCCTCCTTGGTCAAGCCGGCGTCGGAGATCGCAGACTCGAACGGCCCGCGGCACGCCTCGACGAGGTCGTCGGTCAGCTCTTGAAACTTGGCCCTCGTGAGCTTTAGATCGAGGTGCTTGGGCCCCTCGTTCGTCGCCGTGATGAAGGGCAGGTTGATCGTCGTCTCCTGGACAGCGGACAGCTCTATCTTGGCCTTCTCGGCAGCTTCCTTCAGCCTCTGCAGCGCCATCTTGTCGTTCGACAGGTCGACGCCCTCGGTGTCCTTGAACGTCTTTACGAGCCAGTCCATGACGCGCTGGTCCCAGTCGTCCCCGCCGAGGTGCGTGTTGCCGTGGGTTGCCTTCACCTCGAACACGCCATCTCCGATGTCGAGTATCGACACGTCGAACGTGCCGCCGCCCAGGTCGAAGACCAGCACCGTCTGGTCGGCACCCTCCTTGTCGAGGCCGTACGCGAGAGCTGCCGCCGTCGGTTCATTGATGATCCGCAGCACCTCAAGGCCCGCGATCTGGCCAGCCTCCTTCGTGGCGGTGCGCTGGGCATCGTCGAAGTAGGCCGGTACGGTGATCACAGCCTGGGTGACGGTGTCGCCGAGGTAACCCTCGGCATCCCTCTTCAGCTTCTGCAGGATGCGGGCAGAGATCTCCTGGGACGTGTAGCCCTTACCGTCGATGTCCAGCTTCCAGTCGGTGCCCATATGACGCTTGACGGATCTCACCGTCCGGTCCGGATTGGTGATTGCCTGGCGCTTGGCGACCTCACCTACGAGCACCTCGCCTGACTTCGTGAACGCCACGATCGACGGTGTCGTGCGGCCCCCTTCGGCGTTGGGGATGACGGTCGGCTCGCCAGCTTCCAGGAACGCGACCACCGAGTTCGTCGTCCCGAGGTCGATTCCTACGGCCTTAGGCATCTCAAATCCTCCACTCTCCATGTACTCTTGATGTGAGCATTATAACGAACTTGAGTGTCTCATTGTCACTGTCCCTCAAGAAACCCGCTGAAGTCGCGAATTACCTATCCTCTGCCTGCCTCCGAGCTAACCTGCCCGTGTGCCGACACTCGTGATCCTGCGGCACGGCCAGAGCACCTGGAATGCCGAGAACCGCTTCACAGGTTGGGCTGACGTCGATCTGACCGGAGCCGGCGAGGAAGAGGCACGCCAGGCCGGCCGGACGATGGCGGCCGAGCCGGGACTCGAGATCGATTCGGTGCACACCTCGGTGCTTTGCCGCGCCGTTCGCAGCGCGAACCTCGCCCTTGACGAGATGGGGCGCAGCTACCTGCCTGTTCGCCGGCACTGGCGCTTGAACGAGCGTCACTACGGCGCTCTGCAGGGGCTCAACAAAGCCGAGACGGCCGCGCGCCACGGTCTCGAGCAGGTGGCGACATGGCGGCGGAGCTATAGCGTCCCGCCGCCGCCGGTCGCGTTCGACGACCCGGGCCACCCTGTGAACGATCCGCGCTACCGGCTGGTGCCGCGCGCCGCGCTGCCGGCGGGCGAGTGTCTCGCCGACGTCGTCCACCGGCTGCTTCCCTACTGGCAAGACGTCATTGCCCCTGAGCTGTTGGACGGCCGCACCGTGCTGGTGGTGGCGCACGGGAACAGCCTGCGGGCGCTCGTGAAGGAGCTCGAGTCGATCTCCGATGAGGACATCGTCGGGCTCGACATCCCCACTGGGTTTCCCCGTGTCTATGAGCTCGACGACCAGTTGCAGGTGGAGAGTCGTCGCTACCTGGGCGATCCTGCAGCCGCGGCGAGCGCGGCGGAGGCCGTCGCCCGGCAGGCCGAGAGGTAGTTCCGGCCGCACTTCACACGCCGTTCACGTAACCGAAACGCCCATTTCTCCTGCCGCACACGGCCACGAAATAACTCCTATCTACATTGCCTCCAACTCCAGGGGCAACCCCGTCCGTGGACGAGACGAGCCGAGTGCCGGCTACGAGGAGACACAGTGCTGGCAACCACCTACATTCCGTCACCTCACTTCCTGAGCGCAGGTGACACATCATGGCAGTTGACTGCCGCGACACTGGTGGGCTTGATGAGCCTGCCGGGGATCGCAGTCCTCTACGGCGGGATCGTCAAGAAGAAGTGGGCTGTGAACACGATGGTGATGGCGTTCGCCGCCTTCTCCCTCGTTCTCGTGGTGTGGGTCCTGTGGGCTTACAAGATGGGCTTTGGGAGCTCCTGGCTCCATCTCGGCAGCTCTGCTCGAGGCACGGTGCTCGGCAAGCCCGGTACGGTTCTAGGCGCCGGCGCCGAGCTCGGTCGGGCCTCGATCCCCCAGAGCGGCAATCTGGCCGGGCCGGGTCTGCAGCTCTCGAGCTCGGCCCTTGTCTACTTCCAGTTCGTGTTCGCCGCCATCACGCCGCTGCTCTTCCTCGGCAGCGTCCTCGGGCGGATGAGCCTCAAGGCCTGGCTGATCTTCGTGCCCCTTTGGACGACCTGTGCCTACACGGTGAATGCGATGCTGCTCTGGGGAGGGGGTTTCTGGGCACAGCGCGGGGCGCTCGACTATTCGGGCGGGTACGTGATCCACCTCGCCGCGGGCACGACCGGGTTCGTCGCGGCAGCGATCATCGGACCGCGGCTGAAGAGCGACCGAGACTCCTTTACGCCCAACAACCTGCTCCTCGTCGCCGCCGGTGCCGGCATCTTGTGGCTCGGTTGGAACGGCTTCAACGGCGGGGACCCGTACTTTGCGAACGGCGACGCCGCGGCTGCCGTGCTCAACACGAACCTGGCCACGGCCGGGGCGCTGTTGACGTGGTTCGTGATGGACATCGTGGGCGGCCCGAAGAAGGCCAACTTCCTGGGCTCTGTCAACGGGATGATCGTCGGGCTGGTCGCGATCACACCCGCCGCCGGGTTCGTCGACGGTTACGGGGCTCTCGTCATCGGAGTGCTCTCGTCGGGCATCGTCTGGTTCTCCTGGAACAAGATGGCGGGCAGGGGAATCTTTGCCCGCGTCGACGACGCTCTCGGAGTCGTGCACACCCACGGAGTCGCCGGGTTGTGCGGCGGGATGCTCGTCGGTTTCTTCGCCGATCCGAAGATGGCGGAGTACTACGCGGTCGGCCCCCACGGCAAGCTGACCCCGGTCTCGTCCGCCGGCCTCTTCTACGGCCATCCCGGCCAGGTGTTGATCCAGGCCGGGGCCGCGCTCACGATCATCGCCTGGGACGGTCTCGTGACCGTGGTCCTGCTCAAATTCATCGAGAAGGCACTCCGGGTGCCGCTTCGCCTGACAGACAGGGAGCTCGAGATCGGAGACGCCGCAATCCACCTGGAAGAGGTGCTGGGCCCGGAGGATGTTCTCGGCTTGGGCGCGATGGCCGGCCTCGACAATGGCCCTCGCGAGCGCGATCGGCGGGAGCTGGTGGGCGAGGGCAGCCCCACATGAGGCCAAGCCACGTCATCGCCATGCGGCGCCGAAGTACGATTCGTACATGTCGCTCACGGCCTCGGTCCCACTGGACTTCGGAAGCGTCTGGCTCTTCAGCGAGTGCTCCCGTGCCGAGCTGCGCAACATCGCCAAGATGTCCAAGCCCCTTACCGTGCAGGCGGGAGCGACCGTCTGCTCCGAGGGCGAAGTGGGCCAGACCTTCTATTTCGTGCTTGGAGGAAGGGCGTCGGTCATCCACCACGGCCGCAAGGTGGCCGAGCTCCTACCTGGGAGCTACTTCGGAGAGCTGGCACTGCTTGATCGGCTGCCCCGTTCCGCGACGGTCAAGGCGGTGACGGATCTGGAGCTGCTGGCAGTCGGCCAGAAGGAGTTCAACAAGCTGCTGAGGGACTCGCCGACACTTACCCGCAAGCTCTTGGTGGCGACCGCGTCGCGCTTACGCAGCGCGGATGCCAAGGCGCTCGGTGCCGCCGTCCACTAGAGGGTCAGAGGCTTGCCACCAAGACCGAGCGGCGGCGGCGGCGACATGGAGCGCTCGAGGATCTGCGAGATGTCGAGAACCTTGACAGCTTCGTCGCGCTGGCGCTCCTTGACGGCGTCGTCCAGCATGATGAGACAGAATGGGCAGGCCGTTGACACGACATCCGCGCCCGTTTCGAGTGCCTCGTCGGTGCGCTCGAGGTTGACTCGCTTGCCGATCCGCTCCTCGAGCCACATGCGAGCGCCTCCGGCGCCACAGCAGAAGCCCTTCTCCCTGCACCGTTTCATCTCGACGGACTCCACTCCGGGGACGGACTCGATCACCGAGCGGGGCGGGTCGTAAACCCTGCTGTGGCGGCCCAGGTAACAGGGGTCGTGGTAGGTGACTTTGGCGTTGAAGCGCTCCGGTGTGAGCCGGCCGTCGGAGATGAGGCGGCTGAGAAGCTGAGAGTGGTGTATGACCTCGAAGTCGCCCCCGAGGGCCGGGTACTCCTTGCCAAGTGAGTTGAAGCAGTGGGGACACGAGGCGACGACTTTCCTGACGCGAGCCGCGGTCAGCGTCTCGATGTTCTGAGCCGCCTGCATCTGGTAGAGGAACTCGTTGCCGAGCCGCCGGGCAGGGTCGCCGGTACACGACTCGCGAGGACCGAGCACGGCAAAAGCTACGCCGGCCTGGTGGAGCAGGCGGGCGACGGACTGGGTCGTCTTTCGTGCCCGCTCGTCGAGCGCTCCCGCACACCCGACCCAGAACAGGTACTCGATGTCGTCAGCGATGGTGTCGGTCACGACGGGTATGTCGAAGTCAACTCCGCTCGTCCACTCGAGCCGCTTGGCTGAGCCCAGGCCCCACGGATCGCCGCGGTTCTCGATGTTGCGGAGCATGAGGCCCGCCTCTGTCGGAAAGCGCGACTCGATCAGCACCTCGTAGCGGCGCATGTCGATGATCGCGTCGACGTGCTCGATGTCCACAGGGCACTGCTCGACGCAGGCGCCGCACGTGGTGCAGGACCAGAGGACGTCGGGGTCGATGACACGGGGGACGAGCTTGGCGTCGTCGCTTGCAGCGGCCGCGGATCTCGCGAGCACGCGGCTCGACTGCCTCAGCAGCTCGTCGCGGAGGTCCATGATCACGAGCTTTGGAGACAGCGGCTTGCCGGTGTTCCAGGCAGGGCACTGGCTCTGGCATCGGCCGCACTCGGTGCAGGTCACGAAGTCGAGCATCTGCTTCCAGGAGAAGTCCTCCACCTTCCCGGCTCCAAAGACGGTGTCCTCGTCCATGGTCTCGACATCGATGACCGGCGTGGTCCCGAGCGGGCCAAGAGCACGCGGCTGGCGTGAGAAGGCCACGTTGAGCGGTGCCATGACGATGTGCAGGTGCTTGGAATGGACGAGGAACACGAGGAAACCCACGATTGCGACGACGTTCAGGTCGAGGAAGACCGTGGCGAGCGTGGCGTTCGTGGACGAGCCGAGCGGGCGCAGGAGGTACCCGACGGCATGGGAGGCGAATGCCCAGTGGGAGTAGGGGAAGTCGGAGCCGACGTTGGTCTGTGCCCCCCTGTACATGAGGAGCGTGATGATGACGATGGAGATGAGCCCGAGCGTGATCCAGGCGGCACCGGTGTGCGAGCCGTAGAAGCGACTCTTGCGATCGAGCCGCTGAGGAGCGTTTCGAAGGCGGATGATGCTGAAGACGAGGAGCGCGACCAGCACTGCGACGGCGAAGAAGTCCTCGATGAAGCCGACGAATGGGTTCGTGCCGATGAGTGGAATGTGGAAGTTCGCCTGGAACAAGTCTCCGTATGCCTCGATGATCGTCAGGAGAAGGACCGTGAAACCCCAGAAGGTGAAGGCGTGGGCGAGTCCCGGCACCGTCCACTTGAGGAGGCGTTTCTGGCCCCCTACCTCGGCGAGCTCCACGCCGGCACGCTTGCTCCACCGGGAAAGACGCTCAGGAGCCGCTTTGCCGGAGGTGACGAGGCGGAAGAGGAAGTAGAGCCTCCGTCCCGCGATGGCAAAGGCCACCGCGGTCGCGCCGAGGGCTATCGGGTACCTCGTGAGCAAGAGCCCTCCTTAGGGGGAGCCGTTCGGTGCCTTCCAGCCGGCACGCAGTCAGACTCTATTGCGCTGTGCCGAGCGTGCGGAAGTTCTCGAAGTAGCGGCTCGGTGTCGGTCCCCGCTGGCCCTGGTATTTCGAGCCAAGTCCGGCTGACCCGTAAGGCAGCAGGGCAGCAGACGTCATCTTGAGGAAGCTGATCTGCCCGATCTTCATGCCGGGATAGACGGTGATGGGAAGGTTGGCCACGTTCGATAGCTCGAGGGTCAGGTACCCGTCCCAACCTGCATCGACGAAACCCGCCGTCGAGTGGATGAGCAGCCCGAGACGCCCGAGACTTGACTTGCCTTCGAGGCGGCCGACGAGGTCATCTGGCAGCCGGACCCTCTCCAGGGTCGAGCCGAGCACGAATTCCCCCGGGTGCAAGATGAGCGGCTCGTCGCCGACCGACTCCACCAGCTCCGTGAGGTCCTCCTGGTCATCGCGCACGTCGATGACCCGCTGGGTGTGGTTGCGGAACACGCGGAAGTAGCGGTCCACGTGCAGGTCCACAGACGAGGGCTGTATGCAGTCGTCGCCGAGCGGGGCGATCCCGATGCGACCGGCCTCGAGCTCCTCGCGAATGGTCCGGTCAGACAGGATCATGCCTGTGCAGGCTAGCTGTGCCAACATTCTCACTGTCGTGGTAGGGTTGTCCATGGAAGGGCTGACGATCCGCGAGGCATCTGCCGCGACAGGCTGGTCGGCCCGGATGCTCAGATACATCGAGGACTCGGGCCTAGTGGTGCCGATCCGGTCTCCCGGTGGGTACCGGCTCTTCGGAGAGGCCGAGCTCCACAAGCTCAAGACGCTCCGAGAGCTCCTGTGCCGCTATGGCGTCGGTCTGGCGGAGATTAGCTTCGCCTCGAGGCTCCGCATGGATCGAGTCATGGCAGAAGAGGTCGACAACTGGCTGTCGAATGTGGTCGAGTGACCTTTGGAGAGTGGTACACCTAGATCAAGGAGATGGAATGAGCTTCGATTACAAGGTCGCTGACTTGTCGCTGGCCGAGTTCGGTCGCAAGGAGATCGAGCTGGCAGAGCACGAGATGCCCGGCCTCATGGCAATGCGGTCGGAGTTTGCCAGCTCCCAGCCGCTCGCAGGCGCAAGGGTGTCCGGTTCCCTGCACATGACGGTACAGACTGCCGTTCTCATCGAGACCCTCGTCGACCTCGGGGCGTCGGTGCGCTGGGCGTCCTGCAACATCTTCTCCACTCAGGACCATGCCGCCGCCGCCGTCGTGGTCGGCCGCAATGGCACTGCCGGCTCTCCGGCGGGCGTGCCCGTCTTTGCCTGGAAAGGCGAGACGCTGGAGGAGTACTGGTGGTGCACGGAGCAGATGTTGCGCTGGCCCGAGGGTGGGCCGAACATGATCCTCGACGACGGCGGTGACGCGACGCTGTTCGTCCACAAAGGTGTCGAGTTCGAGAAGGCCGGCTCCGTGCCAGGTGCGGGCACCGCCGACAACGAGGAGATGGCGGTAGTGCTGTCACACCTGGCCCGGTCGCTCTCGGAGGACTCGTCGCGTTGGACGACGATCGCGAACGGCATTCGTGGCGTGACCGAGGAGACCACGACCGGAGTGCACCGGCTCTACCAGATGTACGAGCGCGGCGAACTGCTCTTTCCGGCTATCAACGTCAACGACTCGGTGACCAAGTCGAAGTTCGACAACAAGTACGGCTGCCGACACTCGCTGATAGACGGGATCAACAGGGCAACCGACGTCCTCATCGGGGGCAAGGTCGCCGTCGTCTGCGGCTATGGCGACGTCGGCAAGGGCTGCGCCGAGTCCCTGCGCGGCCAAGGCGCCCGCGTCGTCGTTACCGAGATCGACCCTATCTGCGCGCTCCAGGCAGCGATGGACGGGTACCAGGTGGCAACGGTTGAAGACTTCGTCACCTCGGCTGACATCTTCATCACGGCAACGGGCAACCGTTCCGTGCTGACCGTCGAGCACATGGCGTCGATGAAGCACCAGGCCATCGTGGGCAACATCGGCCACTTCGACAGCGAGATCGACATGGCCGGTCTCGCCGGTACCCCAGGCATCAGCCGGGTGAACATCAAGCCCCAGGTTGACAAGTGGGTCTTCCCTGACGGTCACGCGGTCATCGTGCTGGCGGAGGGCCGGCTCTTGAACCTCGGCTGTGCTACCGGTCACCCGAGCTTCGTGATGTCGAACTCCTTCACCAACCAGGTGATCGCGCAGATCGAGCTCTTCACGAGGGCAGCCGACTATCCCGTGGGGGTGCACGTGCTACCCAAGCATCTTGACGAGAAGGTCGCGCGCCTGCACCTCGACGCGCTGGGGGTCCGGCTGACAACGCTGTCACCTGAGCAGTCCGCCTATCTCGGCGTGCCGGTCGAGGGGCCCTACAAGGCGGACCTGTACCGGTACTGAGTCCCGGCTCCCGGCTCCCGGGCTGCCGCCCGCCCGCGGGGTGTCTCGCTCTTCGACCCCCGGCGCCAGCCACTGCCAGCTCCCGGGCCCGCCCTTGATCCGGTACCCCTTGCGGGTCTTGAGAGCGTGGTGCGGCCGGCAGAGCCGGCAGAGGTTCTCCATGGTGGTGGGGCCGCCCTTCGCGAACTCGACAATGTGGTCGTACTCGAGTCCGAATGTCCTCCCGCACCCGGGCACAACGCAGCAGCGGTCACGGAACTGAAGGGCGGTCCTCAGATGGGAGGGGATGGTCCTTCCGCAGTGGACGATCGTGCGAGGATCGACCCCGTCGCTTATCACGACCTTCAATATCGAGTCACCGAACAGCTCGCGGGCAACACCAAGTGGCACCGGTCCGACTCCTGGTATCTCGCAGGTCTCACCCGTCACGAGCGATCCACGCCGAAGAGCTGCGAGATCTACGCGACAGATGACGGTGGCGGGCGGGCGCTCGGGTGCGGTGCGCCGCCTATTCCATGCCGGACGGGGTGCCGGTCTCGGTGTTGGCGGAGCGGGTTCGCCCACTCCTTCGTAACGGTTGGCGCTCCCGGCGTCGGCCCCGTCGGGGCCGCAGTCTGGGCCGCGGGGATCTGGGCCGCGGGGATCTGGGCCGCGGGGATCTGGGCCGCCGGTGCTTGGGGCCACCTGAGGTGCCGCATCCCCGATCGGGCTCCCGGGCCACTCGCCTGTGACGACGGCAACAAGCGCATCGGCTAGGTAGGCCTCGTGGTGCTCTCTAGTCCCCTGCTCCCGGGCGTCTTCGAAGAAGAAATCGGAGGCTGGTTGCAGAACCGCGAGGAGCTTGGCACCGGCGTCGGGTGTCAAACGGAGTCGACCGTTGAATGCGCCGTCCCTCGTTATGAAGGTCCGGAGGTGACGGCTCCTATAGATCGCCTCATACCGGCCGTTGTCGTCGTCAACCGATCGTGCCGCTGCCTTGACCGACTCTGCAGCGTTCTTCAGCTCCGAGAGAGATCCCGAGCGTGCAAGTTCGAGCAGCTGTGGCTCGGCGGAGCGGTCCATGGAAGCGGCCTCGGCTACGACGCTGGCCCGGGTGGCACAGATGTCGCCGCTTCGCAGCGCATCGGAGAGACCGGGCAGCAGCTGCAGCGACGAGGCCGTCCCGAGCGCGTCCAAGGCGGCGCCCTTCGAACCGCCTGACAGCTCCTGGAGCCAGGTCGCGGGCTCGCGGTGCCCTGCGCGGTGGTGTTCACCGCTACGCGCCGCCCGCTCGGCGCATAGTGCCTTGCCAGCGCCACAGAGGTTCTCACCACGTACGAAAAGAGAGACCGCCGAGGCTGCCTCGCTCGGAGAGAGGTCGTCAGCGCGCAAGCCGCCGAGGATCGCCGCAAGCCGCTCAACTACGAAAAGGAGATCACCAACTGCCACGCAGGCCCCCTCGAATCGCGCTGTGTCAAGACAGCGAACCCGTGACCGAATGGCGCCGCCGAGGCACGATGCGTACCCTGCCAAGGGGGGCAACCCCGCCCGAGACAAACGTACGTTCGTGACTATATCACAGGGGTGCGCGCCGACGGTCAGGTGCGGGCAGGGCTTGCGAGCCAACACGCCCGGGTTTCTTGGTGGCGGTGGCTCAAGCGGCCAGTACCTGCCCGCCCGCGCCCGCGCGCCCGCCCGCGCCCGCCATGACCTCGGCGAGAGCGACCGCGAGCACCTCGCCGACGGTCGTCGCCAGATGAAACGTCATCTCATCTCGAACAGCCTCTGGCACATCTTCGAGGTCGGGCTCGTTGCGCATCGGTAGCACCACCTCGCGCAGGCCGGCTCGGTGGGCGGCGAGCACCTTCTGCTTGACACCTCCGATCGGCAGCACGAGCCCTTGAAGTGTCACCTCGCCTGTCATCCCGACTGGCGATCGAACTGGCCGCTGGGCAAGCAGTGACACAATGGCTGTCACCATCGTGACGCCGGCCGACGGTCCGTCCTTCGGCACAGCGCCCGCGGGCACGTGCAGGTGGAAGTGCCGGCCCTGGAGAGCGTCGGCTCCTATGCTCAGCTCGGCCGAGTGAGACTTGACGTAGGAGAGGGCGATCTCGGCCGACTCCTTCATTACCTCGCCGAGCTGCCCGGTGAGAGTCAGGCCATCGGGCCCGGCCATTGAGCTGGCCTCCACATAGAGGACGTCACCGCCGGTGCCTGTCACGGCCAGACCCGTCGCTACCCCAGGAACGGCGGTCCGGTCGGCGGCCTCGAAGAAGAAACGGGCCCGCCCCAGCCACTCACGGACGTTGGCACCAGCTATGTGAACCGGTACCTCCACCGTGTTCGCGGCGATCTTGGTGGCGACCTTGCGTAGCAGGCGGCCAAGCTCACGTTCGAGCGAGCGCACGCCGGCCTCGCGTGTGTAGTCATCGATGATCGTCCGCAGGGCGTCGTCGTCGACGACGACCTCCTCCGGCCTCAGCGCCTGCCGCTCGATCTGGCGTCGGAGGAGATGGTGGCGAGCGATTGCCAGTTTCTCGTCGTCGGTGTATCCGTCCAGACGGAGGACTTCCATCCGGTCGAGCAAGGGAGACGGGATCGTGTCCACCACATTGGCCGTCGCGATGAAGAGAACCTTGGACAGGTCGAGCTCGACCTCGAGGTAGTGGTCGCGGAATGTGTGGTTCTGGGCAGGGTCGAGGACCTCCAAGAGCGCGGAGGAGGGGTCCCCGCGGTAGTCAGAGCCGAGCTTGTCGACCTCGTCCAACAAGATGACCGGGTTCATGGTCCCTGCTTCGCGCAGCGCCCGCACGAGGCGACCCGGCTGGGCGCCGACATATGTGCGGCGATGGCCCCGTACCTCGGCCTCGTCTCGCACACCGCCGAGGGCGACGCGGGCAAATGACCGGCCGAGCGCACGCGCGACAGACTCGCCGAGGGAGGTCTTGCCAACGCCCGGAGGGCCCACCAGCGCAAGGATCGCGCCCCCACCGCGGCCTCCCTTCACTGGGGCGAGGCCCCTCTCGGCCTGGAGCTTGCGAACGGCCAGGTGCTCGAGGATGCGGTCCTTCACGTCGCGGAGGCCGTCATGGTCCTCGTCGAGGATCACCTCGGCTGCGCTCAGGTCGAGACGATCCTCGGACTCCGTGCTCCAGGGAATCTCGAAGACTGTGTCCAGCCACGTCTGTATCCACCCGCGTTCGGGGCTCTGCTCGCTCGTGCGCTCGAGACGGTTGATCTCCTTCAGCACCGCAGCCCGCACAGTCTCAGGAAACCCCGCCGTCTCGAGCGACTCCCGGTAGCCGTCCGGTCCCGGCTCGGTCGCACCTTCAGAGATCTCTCCGAGCTCCTTGCGTATGGCCTCCAGCTGGCGTCGCAGGAGGAACTCCCTCTGGGTCTTCTCCATGCCCTCCTCCACGCTTGACTTGATCTGGTCGCGAAGGGTCAGGTCCGCGAGGGTCTCGCGAGCAGCGGCAAGGACGAAACGCAGGCGCTCCGTTACATCGACCGTCTCGAGCACCTTCAGCTTGCTCTCGAGCGGCAGGTCGGGGGAGTACCCGGCGAGGTCTGCTATCTGCGAGGGATCTGTGATGTCCCGGAGTCGCTCCGCCATTGCGCGAGCACCACGGGACAGCAGGATGTTCTCGAGCACCGCACGGTACTCGCGTGCCAGCTCGTGCGCGACCGGCGAGGGCTCCGGCTCCTCGATAGGGTCGACTTGTATCCAGAGCGCCCGGCCGGTGCCGGGCGCGCCCGTCCCGATCGTTGCCCGCGTGTCGCCGCGAACGAC
>JAKACA010000145.1 GCA_021796455.1 Actinomycetes bacterium | reverse complement strand
CCTTCGAGGGTGATGTCGGGCTCGTCAGCGGCCCCTGCCCGACTCGTGACGCCGTCAGTGGTGATCTCGATGACCGAGGAGCCCAGTGGCGTGTGCAGCTGGACGGTCACCGGGACTCCGCCCGGGTCGCGCCCACGCAGGAAGACCGAAGCGGAGAACGGCACCCAGTGGGCACGGATCGCGTCGTCGGGCGCCGCGTCGGCGATGAGCGGCGTCCCCCAGCGGGCCAGCGCCACCAAGACAGGCTCTGCGGCCCGACCCCGCTCGGTCAGGTGGAACAGCGTGGTGGCGACCGGCGGCGGCGCCGCCTCGCGCCAGACGAGGCCTGACGTCTCGAGGTTGCGGAGCCGCTCGGACAGCAGGTTGGAGGCGATCCCGGGCAGGCCGTTGGCCAGATCGGTGTAGCGGCACGGTCCCTGAATGAGCAGCTCTCGGAGGATGAGCAGCGTCCAGCGGTCGCCGAGCACGTCGAGCGCCTTGGCCACCGAGCAGAGCTGTCCGTACGACCTCATGCTCCCAGCATAGCCACCCGGAACTTGTGAATCAAAACAGAGCACTTGATTATCTCATGTAACAACGTTAGTATCGCAACCATGCGGTCCAAGCCCATGATCCTCGCCTCCCTCCTCGTCGCCGCCTTCCTGATCAGCCTGGAGACGACCATGGTCAACGTGGCACTCCCGGTGCTGGTCCGGGAGCTCCACGCCTCGACCAACCAGCTCCAGTGGGTGGTCGACGCCTACAACCTCGTCTTCGCCGCCCTGCTGCTCACCGCGGGCAGCCTGTCCGACCGGTTCGGGCGCAAGGGGATGCTGCTCGCCGGACTCGGCGTGTTCGGGACCGCCAGCATGGTGGGTGGCGTGGTCACGAGCCCCGGGGCGCTCATCGCCGCCCGGGCGGTGATGGGTCTCGGCGCCGCGATGACGTTCCCGGCCACGCTGTCGCTGCTGACCAACGTGTTCAGAGGCCGCGACGAGCGGGCGCTGGCCATCGGGTTGTGGGGGGCGGCTACCGGTGTGGCGATCGCCGTCGGTCCCATCGCCGGCGGCTTCCTACTCGAGCACTACAGGTGGGGGAGCATCTTCTTCGCCATGGGGCCGGTGGCCGCTCTCGGCATCGGGGCCGTTGCCCTGAGCGTGCCGACCTCTCGTGACCCTGACTCCCATGCAGTCGACGTCCCAGGCTTCTTGCTGTCCACCGGGTTCATGGCGCTCATCGTCTACACGACCATCGAGGCCCCGGCCTATGGCTGGGGGGCGGGACGCACCATCGCCGGCTTCGTGGGCGGCCTGGTGCTCCTCGGCGCGTTCATCGTCGCCGAGTCCCGCACCGATCACCCGATGCTCGGAGTGGCGATCTTCTCCAACCTGCGGTTCAGCGCGGCGAGCGCCTCGGTGACCATCGTGTTGTTCACCTTGTTCGGGTTCATCTTCCTCATCATCCAGTACATGCAGTTCATCCGGGGTTGGAGCCCGCTGTCGGCCGGGGTCCACATCCTCCCCGTGGCCATGGCCGTGGCGGTCGGCTCGGTGGTCGGCACGCCGCTGGCGGTCAAGGTCGGCACCAAGGTCATCGTGGCCACGGGCCTGGCGGCCATGACCGGCTTCTACGTCTGGACCGCCCTCACCCTGACTGCCAACACGAGCTACGGCCTCATCGCCGCGCAGATGGTCATGCTCGGCCTGGGCATGGGACTCGCCCAATCCCCGGCCACCGACTCCATCATGGGCGCGGTGTCGCTCGGCAGGTCCGGGGTCGGGTCGGCTGTCAACGACTCGACCCGACAGCTTGGTGGCACCCTCGGCGTGGCGGTCGTCGGGAGCGTCTACGCCTCGGTCTACGGCTCACGGCTCGCCCGTCACCTGCCGCCGCTGCTGCCGACCCGGTACACGGCGACCGCCCACCAGTCGGTAGGGGCCGCGCTGGCCGTGGCGAGCAAGGCCACCGCGCTCGGGCACCCGGCATTGGGCGCGGCCGTGCACCAGGCGGCCACGAACGCCTTCATCGACGGGCTCAACGCCGGCTGCTACGTGGCCGCAGGCGTGGCCGCCGCCGGCGTCGTCCTCGCCGTCGCCTTCCTGCCGGCGCAACCACCGACCGCCGTGTTCGACGATGCGGCCGCCGGCTCGGTCGAACGCGGCGCCGCGGAGTTGGCGGGCGTCAGCTGATCCACCCCGACGGCGCGCCACTTGCCCAGCAAGTTCCGACCACCTTGCATCCCTGATGCGAGAACCGGGCACCGGACAGTTCCTTGTCCGGAACCGAAACCCGATAGAAGCTACAAAAGGATCACAGGTGAAGACTCTTCAGGTCCAGAGGCAGTACTCGACCGGTCTATTACGGCCCAATATCGAACAGGCCCTCATCGCTGCAGGCAAAGACCTCAACCACATACAACCGGCGGATCTCGGCGCGGTCGAGGACTTCCACACCTCTGGTCGAATCGCCACGGGCCAACTAGCCGAAGTGGCGGAGATCACCAGCAGCGACGAGGTGCTCGACGCCGGTAGCGGGATCGGCGGCACCGCCCGCTTTCTCGCCGACACCTACGGCTGTCGGGTTACCGCCGTCGACCTCACCGAGGAGTACTGCGAAGCAGCCCGCTGGCTCGATCGACTCGTCGGATTGGACAATCGGATCTCCGTTCACCAAGGAGACGTGACGGACCTGCCATTCGCCGATGCCGGTTTCGACGTGGTCGTCAGCCAGCATGTGCAGATGAACGTGGCCGACAAGTCCCGCCTCTATCGCCAAGCGCGCCGGGTGCTCGCCACCGGAGGGCGGCTCGCCATCTGGGACATCACTGACGGTGCACCAGGCAACCTCGACTACCCGCTCCCCTGGGCCAACCGGCCCGAGCTAAGCCATCTCGCCTCGGCCGACCAATTGCGCGCCGTCATCGAGGCGGCCGGCTTCACTGTGATCCACTGGAGCGACCTCACCGAGGAGGCAGCACCATTCATGGAGGCATTGCTTTCCGGCCCCGTCGGCCCGCTCACCTTGCACGCGTTCGTCGACAACTTCGCCGAGAAGGTCAGCAATCTTGCGGGAGGTCTCTCTAGTGGCCGACTCCGAGCCATCCAAGGTGTTGCCCAAGCCACCACCTGAGAAGGGGTCCTTCTGATGTCGCATCCGTCACTCATGAACATGGCCCAGAAGCGAAGGTGCCCGCCAGGCAGACACCTCTACGACTCACCTGGGTGTGCACCAGTTGTGTAGGTAGCGGGCCAACGGCACGCTCGCCTGAGTGTGGGGGGGACCCGACTCGTTCCCGGCCGATGCTGCGTCCGCGGGATGAGCGAGCTATTGGACGATTTCATGTCCTTGGTGGCCACCTTCGCCGGTCGCATGTACGGCATCCGCTCGGCCGAGGCAAAGAGAAGGCTGCTCGATGAAGCCAGGCAGGGCCTCGAGAAGAAGTTGGCAGGCCTGCGCGTCGAGCACATGGCCGTTTGCCGACAGATGAGGAACCTCAACTCGACACTGGCCTGGTCTGCTGCGAGGTGGGCTATCGACCAGGCGGTCGCGCTCGGGGCGCAGGTCGTCTTTATCGAAGGCCTGGGCAGCCTGGAAGCCGGAGGCCTTGGGCATAGGCAAAATGCCCGTGTCCCCGCCACTGTGCGCACGAAGCTCTTCGAGGCCATGCGTCACCTTGGTGCAAAAGCCGGCATCGCAGTAATAGAGGTCCCAGCTCGTGGCACATCGGCCGATTGCCCTCGCTGCCTAAGGAAGCTGTGTCACCAAAAGGCGCCTGACAACTATCTTTCAGGCCATCGTTGGGCACGCTGCCCTCATTGCCGGCTGTCACTGGACAGAGATGTAGCAGCTGCCTGGCGGATAGCATCACGCGGTCTTGCCTCTCGAAGACAGGTGCTACGCCGCAAGGACGGCCACTTGCAAGTGAGGCCCGATCACCACAACGACGTTAGGGTCGCCAGGGCGCTACGGCGCTCCTACGGGAAACGTCGTCCTACACCATCAAAACCACAGCCTGTGCCCATGCGACGCAGGCCCCCCTTTGCCGCTCCCATCGTCGGGGCGAGGCAAAAGCGTCCAGAGGGGCGAGTACCCCAGGTCGACCGCCAGGTACCGATAATGCTAACTCAACAGCGACGTCGTCACGAACCATGTGGTGAGCCGCTAGGTCGAGGCTTCCATCGAAACGTCTACGCGTCACCAGTTCGTTCATATGGGAACTGGGGACCAGGCGTGGAGACTACGCCAACACTGAGTTTTGCATAGAGTTAGCGGAGACGCTTTCCGTGCTTGCCCGATCCCTTCCTCCCGTCATCGGCGCAACCGAAAACGCGCTGCGGCGGCTGCTCACCCGCGCCCTCGCCGGCAGCCTGATTGCCGGCTACGACGAGTGGGTCTACCTCAACATCCAAGAACGGGCCGACGATCCGGCGCGGGTCGAGGAACTGGTGGCCGATGCCATCAAGCAACGGCGCGAGGTGGTTGCCGGTGCGCGCACCCGGCGGGTCGATGCCGGTCTGCTCGACGCCGAGGGCTCGCTGACGGGTTCGGGACGTGAGCATTTGAGCTGGTCTCCGAGTCCACGCAGGCGCTGACCGCCGGGATCGACCCCGCCGCGGTGCAGACCACGCTCGACACGGTGCGCACCCGCGCCGAGCAACTGATCGCAGGCTGAAGGTCCCAGTTGAAGTACGACCCGAAGTTCGGTGAGGCGTGCCGCGCTTCGGATCTCGAACCCGAAGGTGCGTCTTCGTCATGGAGTTTCTCGGGACGTCGGCACGTACGGACCGGCATTGAGTAGGGCAACCGCCAGGCGGCTGCATAGGGCAGGGCTCTGACCAGCGGCTTCGTCGGGTCTGGAACCCGATGGTCGAGCGATGGTCCTGAACCCCCCGCCACCATTGAAACGCTGGTTCGCGCGTCTCGTGCATAGGGCACAGGCGCCTGACCAGCGTGTGCGGGCCGGGCTCGACTGGTAGCTCGACGGTCTGGTTCCGGTCGATCGTTCCCGCCGGGCTGCCGTCGAGAATGATTTGGAACGGTTTGCGGCGAAGCTCCGCGATGTGGGCGGTCTCTCGTTCCAGTATGACGGTTGGTGACATTCTGGTCTCCGTGTTCTTGTCGGATCAGACGGTCTGAAGCCCGCGCGGGCCGTTAAGCGCTTCTTCCGGTGATGAGTCGTTCGCGGTCGAACATCGCCGCTACTGCTCGCCAGGCGAGCAGGTCGATGGCCAACAGGACCGCCGCGAGCCCGACCGCGAGGCCGGCCGACACGGCGATGACGTTGAGTGAGATCAGCGCCAGGATGGCCAGCAGCGGCAGGGTGCCGAGCACGCTCAACTGCTGGGCGCTGCGCACGTCAGTGGAGCGGGCGGAGACCGCGATCCCCACCCAGATCCCCCAGCCGGCAAGCAGCGGGGTGAACAGCAGTTGAAGCAGCACGTGCGTGCCGGAGAAGATCGCTGAGGCGATCACCGGGTTGGCGAAGAAGGCCGCCGCGGCGAGGAAGATGCCGAAGACCAGGTAGGCGATGCCAAGGGTCGGAACGAAGGCGGCGAGCGCCTTGGCGATGAGGAGCTCTTCGCGGCGGATCGGCGTTATCAAGACAGGTTCCAACGTCCCCTGCTCGCGCTCTCCGACCACGGAGTAGGCCGACAGGGTGGACGGCATGAACGCCGGGATCACCAGCATGTAGAGCATCGAGGCGCCGACGTGCAGGTTGAGGTTGCTGCTGTGCACGTGCGCATAGGTGTGGAACACCTGGATCAACGGCAGGATGATGAACAGCAGCGGCAACACGGTCATCGTGCCGATCACGAAGCGGTTGCGGCGATAGTCCCGGAGCTCCTTGACGGCGATCGCCCTGACACGCGTCCAGCTGAAGCTCATCGTCGCCTCGCTTCGACGTCCTCGTCGATCAGCTCGAGGTAGACGTCCTCCAGCGAGTGGCGGGACTCGGCGATCGACAGAATGTCCACACCGGCGCCGACCAACGCTCGTGCCACCTGCGGGGCGGCGATCTCGGGGTCTGAGACGGCGAGGGTGTAACCGGACGGCGCGTGCGCCCATCCCTTAACCCCGGGCAAACCGCCGAGCACGGCGGTCGGATCCTCCAGCGGCGAGCGGACTCGCACGTCCAGAGAACGGCTGAACAGTTGGTCGCGTAGCTCATCGGGCCGTCCGATCAGCCTCAACGTGGTGTTCAGGATCGCCACGCGGTGACAGAGCCGCTCGGCCTCTTCCAGTCGGTGCGTGGTGAGGAAGATCGTCACCCCGCGTTCGCGAAGCGAGGCGATCAGTCCGTGGACTTCGCGACTCGCCACCGGGTCGAGGCCGGACGTCGGCTCATCGAGGAACAGCACGGCGGGGTCGTTGAGCAGTGCTCGCGCCAGGGCGACGCGCTGACGCAGTCCTTTCGACAGCGACCCGCACTGATCGCCCGCACGGTCTTCAAGGTTGATCGCCCGCAGCGCCCGTTCGATGCGGGCGCGAACGTCGTCTAGCTCGTAGAGCCCGGCGAAGCACTCCAGGTTCTCCCGCACCGTGAGACGTAGGTACAACCCCGGGGACTCCGGCATGATCGAGATGCGCGACCGGATCGCCGATCCGTTCTCGGGACGCAACTCGATGCCGGCCACCGTCGCGGACCCCGAGGTTGGCGCCAGCAGCGTGCCGAGCGTCCGGACGGTCGTGGTCTTGCCCGCCCCGTTGGGACCGAGGAAACCGAAAACCTCGCCGTAGCCGACCTCGAACGAGACGTCATCGAACGCGACCCGCTCGCCGAAGTGCTTGGTCAGGTGCTCGACCACCAGCGCGGACTCGCCCTTCGAGCCATCGAGAGCCGAGGCCTCGGTGATCGGTTCACCACGACTGGTCACTTGAGTTGCCGGCTCCGTGGTCATCGGCGTCTCGTGGGGCTGGCGGACTGCGGCGGTCCTTCGCCATGAGCGGGCACGATGTGAAGTCGCGGTCGGTCCGGTGCCCGGTGGGACATCGGCGCGCCGTCGCCCATCGGCCTCCGTCTCTCATCGCGGATGCCCCGCGCTAGCGCCGAAGCGCACATAACGCTACGACGATAGCAGAGTCCTGAACGAGCGTACTAGGCTCTCGACATGCGTCCAGGCTCCCGGGAAACGCCCAAGCCTCGCACCTTCACCGAGGCCGCCCGACGAGCTCAGATCATCGAAGCGGCGATCGACACCATCGCCGACGTCGGTTTCGGAAGAGCCTCTCTGGCACGCATCGGCGAGCGGGTCGGGATCAGCAAGGGCCTCATCGGTTACCACTTCGCGGGCAAGGACGACCTCATCGAGCAGGTCGTGCTCGAGGTCCTCGAGCAAGGGAAGGCCTACATGCGGCCGCGCATCGTCGACGCCATGTCGACCGGCTCCGGGTTCTTGCGTGCCTACATAGAATCGAACCTTGCGTTCATGCGCGAGCAACGCAACTACATGGTGGCCATCGTCGAGATCGAACGCAGCGGTCTCACCGCTGACGGCCGGGAGCGCTTCCACGGCCACGCAGATGCAATCGACGAAGCCGTGCAGGTGCTCGCACAACACCTGGCGCACTACCAAGCCGTTGGCGACCTACGCCCCGATTTCGACCCGAACGTCATGGCAGTCGCCATCCGGGCAGTCACCGGCGCAGTGCTACACCGGTTCGCCCGTGACCCCGACCTCGACGTCGACAACTATGCCAGGGAGATCGTCACCGTCTTCGACCTGGCGACCCGCGCCCAGGACACCCCGTGACTGGCGACCCGTGAACGGTCAGACCGAGCCCGCTGGTGGAGAACCATGAGCCCCAGGGACCACCGCGACACGGTCGGTCGAAGCGGACCGTGCTGGCACCGTTTCTTTCCCGCCCGAGACCCGTCGAGGAGATCCTCCGGGCGCCGCCAGGTGAGGAGGTAGCGCCAGTACAGACCGCGACGCAGGGTCGCGCCGGGTAGTTGCAGACGGAACGCTGCCCGCAGCTCGCCCAACGAGGTCGAGGGCGGCAACACTGGCATGCCCTCGTCGTCGGGCTTTCCCGCCAGCCCGCGAAGCCCGAGCACCGGCTCTTCGGAAATGAGCGGGGACAGAGGTGTCTCTCAGCTCGCTACGAAGG
>JAKACA010000144.1 GCA_021796455.1 Actinomycetes bacterium | reverse complement strand
GTCGTGGGTTCGAGTCCCATCAGCTCCACTCGAAGTCCCAGGTCAGCGAGCTACGGCTTGGCGGTGACCACCGATGACAGGGGCGCTTGTCATCCATTTGTCACCCTGATCGGCGAGGTGACGTCGACGCTGAGCGAGAGGTGGGGTGTCACCTGGTCGGCGGGCGCTTTGCCGCACTGTCTGGGCTCCCGTCCGACTACGCTGGATGACGTTGACGGCGAGCCTTCGTCCGGGCAGTCAGGCGCGGGGGGATCAGCCACGTCACGGCTCCTCGGCCGTGTCGCGGCGAGCGGGTGGCGGCTGAGGGTGATCGCCCGAGCCCCCCGAGGGTGCTCTCGCAGACCTCAGCGAGGGACTATCTCCTCAAGCTCGGGTGGATGGCAGACGTTGGCGGGAAGCATCAGGTGAAGATGACGAAGAAGGGGTGCCGGCCGATCACCCTTCCGCAGAACAAGGGGCGGGACTATCCGCCCGGCCTGCGTTCTGCCATCTTGCGGGAAGCACGGGCCGGAGAAGGGAGCGAGAGCAATGTCGACCTTTGAAGCCGAGATGCCCCGTGACCTTTCCTTTTCGATGCCGGTGAAGTATCGGGCGGTGGTCCACCCCGAGGACGGCATCCTTTGGGCGGAGGTCGAGGAGATGCCGGGCTGCTTCGCGACCGGCGACTCGATGGCCGAGCTTGAGGAGTCGCTGGCCGAGGCCATGGGCTTCTACCTCAGCAGCCACGGCGTGACCGTTACCTTTCACAGTCTGCGTCTGGAGCCGATCGACGACGGCCAGCGCTTGCTTGAGCAGGACTACCGGGAGTACCGGGTTCTCGTCGATAGCGCCGCCTGAGCTACCCCAAGAGGCGGGCCGTCAGCTCCTCGCCGGCCTGGCGCCCCATGGAGGGCACCGTGTGGACGTACAGGGCCATCGTGATCGCCGGGGAGGCGTGGCCGGCTAGCTCCTGCACGACCTTCACCGGGACGCCGGACTGCACCATGAGCGAGCACGCGGTGTGGCGGGTGTCGTGGACCGTGATCCTCGGGAGCCCGGCGGACTCGACGAGGCTGCGGAAGCGGTCCCCGAAGTAGTCCGGGTGCCACGGCCGGCCCCACTCGTCGGTGAAGACGTGGCCCTCGCCCTGCCAGTCCGGGCACCGGAGCTGGGCGGCCTTCTGCGCCTTCTCGTGCGCCCGTAGGAGCGAGACGAGCCAGGCGTCGAGCGGGATGCTGCGCCGGCCCGAGGCGGTCTTGGGCGTGCCCTCGATCGCCTTCCCGTCCACGGTGAGGCGCGTCCTCGTGATCTCGATGGTGGCCTCGTCCAGGTGCACCGCATCCCAGCGCAGCCCCGCAACCTCCCCACGCCGGAGGGGGCGCGTAAGGAACAGCGCCCAGGCAGCCTCCAGCGGATCGCCGCTCACGTGGGCGAGGAACCGGCGGGCCTCGTCGGCCGTCCAGGTCTTCATGGGGAGCTGCTCCCGGCGCGGCGTGTCCACGGCGGCGAGTGGGTCCCTTCCGAGCAGCCCTGTCTTGGCCGCCCACAACGTCGCCGCCTTGAGCGTGGCGACCGCCGCCTGCGCCGTCCGGGGCGACAGGCCCTTGCGGCCCTTGGAACTCGGCGCCGTGCGGATGTGCTGCACGAGCTTGTCGATGTCCGCCGGGGTGAGCGCAGCGGCCTTGAGCCCGCCGAGCTGGGGGACGATGTACCAGGAGGCCATGCCCTCGTACTGGGTGATCGTCGACGGCCGTAGGCCACGGGATCGCATCGCCGGCAGCCAGTGGAGACGCAAGAGATCCGCCACCGACACCGGCTGATCCGGTCGCCAGGCGCCCTCCTCGACCTTCCCCACCGTCTCGTTGAGGTAGGAGTTGGCGGCCTTCTTCGTCTTGAACCCGCCTTTGGTGTGCTGTACCCGCTTGCCCGTCGCCGGGTCTGTTGTGCTCCAATACGCGGTGAAACTGGCACCGCGTTGTCGGACGAATCCGCGCATCGTTACCGCTTCCCCTTACCGCTTCCCCTATTCGGCGTGATCGGCCATCCAGCCGCCTTGCCCTTCACCGTCCTTGGCAGCAGGCCGTATTCGTCGCGGGCCTTCGTCACCCACTTCGATGCAGTCGACTTGTTCACCTTGTAGACCCCGGCGACCTTCTCCGTCGGTGCCTCGCCGGCCCGAAGCGCCTCCAGATAGACACCCGCAACCTTTTCGAAGTGCTCCCGCCCATAGATCGGCGGGCGTCCAGGCCCCCGCCGCGGCTTTGTCTGGTCGGCAACGTGATCGAGGAGCCCATGCATGCGTTCCGCTGCCACCCGCCACTCGGTCGATCCGTCCGTCATCTGTTCTTCGACGACGGGACCCATCGAGGCCAGATAGTCCGCCGTCAACTTGGCCAACGGCAGTCGTACGCCGCTCGTCGTAATCGCTTGGGGCGCGGGCATCGGTGGGAGGGCAGCCCACTCGATATCCCAGGGATTTGAAGCCAGCGCCTCCGTCGCGCCCGCCCGTCTGGCCGCTCGCTTGATCTCGTCAGGGTCAATCGCGTAGAGCTGAACGGCCATCACGCTTGGACGGCCATCGAGCACCCCAAAGACAAGGCGGAGAGCCCAGGGTCCCTCGACGGGATCGGGCCAACGGCGGTCGTCAACTCCAAGCAACTCGATCACTTCCTCACCTTATCGAATCGGGAACGCATTGGCAACATCCCCTGAACAGCACGTTTGAGTGTAACTGACGGCATCCCCGTAAATAGCACTATGTGAACGAGATTTATACAAGGCGAATATGGGGAGGGGATGGCGACATAGCGGTAACCTGCGTGCAATGAACGCCCCAACAGTCGCTCTAGCTCGGCGCCTGGCCCGTGACGGCACGGCACGATCCGTGCGCGTCCAGGCGGGCCTCAGCATCTACGACGTGGCTCGGGATCTTCGGGTCGCCCCCGGCACCATTAGCCGTTGGGAGACGGGCAAGAGAGTGCCCCGAGGCGACGTTGCTGTCCGGTACGCCGAACTGCTCGGCGAGCTGATGCGGGTGGCGACCCCGTGATAGGTCCCTCGCCGACCACGGCCACGTGGTCACGCCAGAACGTGCATAACCCCGCCGTCTACACCGCCGAGGAGCTGGCCGAGCTTGCCGGTGTTAGCACCTGGAGTATCTACCAGGCGGTCAAGGCCGAGGAGAGCCCCTTCCCCTTCCTCAAGATCGGCCGCCGCATTCTCTTCCCGAAAGCCCCCGCTGATCGCCTCCTCGGCTTGTCCACGGAGGAGGCCCAGTGATGGACCTCTACGACTTCGACACCACCGCCCTCGTCGCCGAGCTTGACCGGCGTCGTGGTCCTCGTCGCCTTGACCCGGAGGGTTTCGAGATCCTCCACCGGGCGATCGACCGCAGCGTCGCCTCCCGGGACATGACCGAGGAACGCGCTGAGCAGATCAGGCGCCTCGCCGAAGAGGTGCGGCCCAGCATCCTCCTCATGGAGTGCTTCGCCGAGTTCACGCCGCCGGCCTGCAATCCGGCACCGGAGAAGATGCTTACGCCCGAGCAGTACGCCGCGGCGATCGCTGCCCGCAATGCGGGCAGCGATGTTCACGCCATAGCGCTGGCCTCCTACCGGGAGGACCCCGCAAACCTGACTCGCTTTGCCGAGTCCGTCTTCGAGCTGCTCGACGACCCGAGCGAGGAGCTCGTGGCTCGCATCGCCATCGCCGCCGGGCTCGAAGCTGGTCTGAGCGAGGAGCAGGCGGCCCGAGCGGTCGCCCCGGCGCTGCTGCGGATGAGGAGGCGGCGTGTCGCTTGACGAGGCGGTTGACTGCACCTTGAGCCTCGCCGGCCAGGGGGAGCAGACGAAAGCCACGCTGTCACTGCGCTGGCTGCGCGACGCCGTCGGAACACCACTTCCCGAGTCGCCCGAGTACATCGCAGGCATGATGCGGGCCGGGGAGCTTTGCGTCCTCGGTGCCGAACGTGGCATCGGGAAATCCTGGTTCGCCAAGAACGCCGCCGTGCTCCTTGGACAAGGCGATGGCTACCTCGGCGGCACATTGCGCGTGCTTCGCCCCGCGAAGGTGCTTGTGTGCCACGACGAGATCGACGCGTGGGAAGCCTCCCGGCGCTGGAAGATGCTGACCGGGACCGGGGAAGTGCCCGAAGGGGTCGCCGAGACCTTCGACCGCTGGAGGCTGCGCACCGTTCGCAAGCGCTCGTCGGCTGGAGGAAGCGACGACGGCTCGCGCTGGTCAGAGTCAGACGAGTGGATCGACGCATCTCTCGACGGGCGCCTCGAGCAGACGATCGCTGCGCATGGCTTCGAGGTGGTCATCATCGACCCTTGGGCCGTGTACTTCTCCGGTTCGGAGAACAGCAACGACGAGGTGGAGGCGGCGCTCGACAAGCTGCGGGATCTTGCGCTCCGCTACGGCGTTGCGATCCTGATCTTGCATCACCTCGGAAAAGCAATCGAGGCCCGAGAGCCCGAAGACCTGTGGAGGGGCGCCTCGCGCCTCGCAGACTGGGCCAGCACCAGGATCACCCTGCTCCGCCACTACAGCGAGCGCCAGGCCGAGCAACAAGGGATGACGCGCCAACAGGCGCGCCGGTACGTCGACGTGAAGTTCCTTCGCCGCTCGACCCCGACTGACGACTTCTCGATGAAGCTCAACGCCGAGACCGGATGGTGGGAGCGCTGGATCGCCCCGGAGCAGGCCGCAGACGCCCGCCGGGTACATCTCGGCGCCGATGTGACCTGGTGGACGCCTGTAGGGCATCAGGCGGCCTGTGGCGCTCGAACATGCACGCCGCGGACGAACTGGGTGTCTCCCAGGCGTCAGCCCGGCGGCTGCTCAGCGACGCTGTCCGCCAAGGAGCCCTTGAGACGTCCCTCGGCGCCCGTGGGGCGACGATCTACAGGCTGCCCGGCAATCGTCTCGATGACGGCGAGGACGAACGATGAGCGCCGGCCGTTCACAACGGCGCAAGGCGCGTCGGCGGGTGCTCTACATCGGACCCGAGATCCGTGAGGACGCGACGCCGGCCATGAAGAACGCTCTCGTGCTCCGGCAGGAAGCCAACCTCACCGGCACGTGCCCCGCGTGCGGCGCCACCTTCGAGGTCGGCGACGACTTGGCGCCGGGCGTCACTCACGTAGTCATGGGCCACGAGGACGGCTGCCCTGTGCTCCTGACGGAGACGCTGCGATGACCGACACGACCTCGCAGACGACCTCGCACACCCACCTCGCACGTACCGCCTTGCGAGGTCAGAAAGCGGGAGTGACCAGCGAAGATGACCTCGCATTAGCCTGTCCTCTCGGGACACGCCCTGTGAAGTCTCTACCAGGACTTTTACGACCTCTCACCTCGCACCCCGTAGCGGGGACCGACCTCGTGCGAGGTCGGTCGCTCCGCCCCGGTGCTGAGCGGCTGCGAGGAGCGTTGAACGTCGCCGAGACAGATGTTCATGTAGGCGGCCATCTCCCCTGTCCGCCCGTCTCCGGCCAGCTCTCGACGGCGTCAGCCGACGGTTCAAGGCGAGCTACTGGTAAGCAGCCAGTTGGACGCACCATAAGCGCAGGTCAACGCCTACGTGTCACCGCCTTGTCATCGTGCGACGGAGGTGCGCGACCCGGTGCGTTATCGAGCGCGCTATCGGTGCGTCGACTTTCGCACTTTTGAGCCACCGTACCCGGTCGCTCGGCGCGGGAGTGACATACCCTGAGGTCCACTCCGCGGGGGGCGGAGAGGCTGTGTCAGCGGGGGCGGCGACGACCTGAGCGCGCCGGGAGCGGGCGCGTCCCCCGCGGCGTGACCCGTCCGCCTGCGCGCGGTCTGGGCACCGCGGTGCTCGCCTCGCCGAGCACGCTCGCTCGCTCGGCATCGGGACGAGCGTTGAACTGCTTGACGTAGGCGGCGACCGCCTTGTCGTTTTCGAGGTCGACGCCGGCCGCGGCCGCGGCGAGCCAGAAGCGCTTGCCGGAGCTGTAGCGGCTCCGTTCGGCCATCCGAGCCCGGAAGCGACCCGAGATGCCCTCGAGGTGGGAGCAGAGCGCGTCTGGGTCGTCGCTCGAGGGGTCGAGCAGGCCGGTGTCGGCGAGAAAGGAGATGAAGGCCTTCGCCTCTTCGATCACGTTGTCGAGCTCGTCGGCCTCGACGACCACCTTGGCCGGGAACAGCTCGAGCAGGATTTCCTCGAGGTCGGCTGCTCGCCAGCAGGTGAGGTGGCGATCGAGGTAGCCCCACTTGTAGTGGATGAGCTCCTCGAAGCAGTCCGGGCCGAACGCGCTGGCGGTCTCATCGGACCAGGTGCCAAAGGCGCTTCGAAGGAAGCGCCGGCTTCTCGCGTAGCCGGCATCGTCACGCGGTGTCGGGTCGAAGCGGGTTCGGCGCGCCACATCAGCATCATCGCCGAGGGGGCGCGGCGGCGCTGGGCTGGGGGCCGCCACGCCTCGAGCTCTCGAGATCCACCACTCCTGCCACCCGACGTGCTGTGCTGTCTGTTGGGAGATTGCCAACAGATCGGAGCAGCGATGCCACGGCGAGAGAGCAAGGACGCACCGGAGCTGTTACGAGGGACGCTGTTCACCCTGAGGCGCCGCTGCGGCAAGGCCAACTGCCGCTGCGCCGAGGGCGACGCCCACGAGAGCCCGGCGCTTGCCTATCCCGAGGGCGGGCGGACGAAGACCCTCAGCCTCACCCACGCCGATCTCGATCAGGTGCGCGCCGCGCTCGAGCGCTACGAGAGGACGCGCAGCGCGCTCGACGCCTCGGCCGACGCCGGGATCGCCGAGCTGCGCGCCTTGCTTCGACGCGGCCGGTCATGAGCCGGCCCGCCTCGGCCTGGCGGGCGCTGCTCTCTCGCTTCGGCCCTTTGTTCAGCGCGCCCAGCTTCGTGCTGTTCTCCGACCTCGTCTCGGCCTGGGCGCTCACCACCGCCAGGCGCAGCATCGTCTCGATGGTCGGCGTGATGGACCCGGCGCTTCGCTCCGCGCACGACGCCTACCACCGGCTCGTGCGCGCCGGCGCGTGGTCGCTCTCAGCGCTGTTTGCGACCCTCGTCTCACTCGTCGTCGCCCAGGCGATGCGCGACCGGACCGGCCGGCTCGTGTGCTACCTCGACGACACGCTGTTCCACCGCCCGGGTCGCAACGTCGAGGGTGCGGCCTCGTGGCGCGACGCGGTGAGATCGACGCGCACCAAGGTCGTCTACGCACGCGGGCTCAACCTCGTCGTGCTCGCCGTTCGCGTTCGCGCGCCGTGGGGCGGGATGGAGATCTCCATCCCTGTCAACATGCGCCTTCACCGAAAGCACGGCACGACGATGCCCGAGCTGGCGGCAGAGATGATGACCGAGCTCGCGACCTGGCTGGCCGAAGAGTCCTTCGTGCTCTGCGCGGACGGCGCCTATGCCACCCTTGCCGGCCATGGTCTTTCACGCTGTGCGGTCGTTTCCAGGATGCGGCGCTCTTCGACCCGCCACCGGCGAGGACCGGAAAGCGTGGTCGGCCGAGGAAGAAGGGCAAGCGCCTTCCGACGCCACCGAAGCTCGCCGCCGGCGCGAAAGCCTGGCGCGAGGTCGAGCTCGACTGGCGGGGTGAGAAGAGGACGCGGCTCGTCTGGACCAAAGACGTGCTCTGGTACCGGGTCTGCCCCGAGGCGCTCGTCCGCCTCGTCGTCGTTCGCGACCCGGAGGGGATCGAGCACGACGACTACTTCTTCACCACCGACCTCGAGATGGCACCGGACGAGGTGGTGGAGATCTACGCCGGCCGGTGGTCGATCGAGGTGTGCTACCGGCAGGTGAAGCAGGACCTCGGTGGCCAGCAGCCCCAGAGCTGGAGGGACAAGGGGCCCGAGCGAGTTGCCGGCCTGTCGTTCTTCCTCTACGGGGCGATCTGGATCTGGTACATCACCGTGAGCGGAGAGCGCCCAAGGTTCTCGGTGACGCCCTGGTACCCGAACAAGCGCCTCCCCTCTTTCGCCGACGCCCTCGCCGAGCTGCGTCGGGTGCTGTGGCGCGAGCGAATTTCTGCATCCTCTGGGGCGTCTCCGCTGAGCGAGGAAACCGTCACTCTATTGATCGAGGCCCTCGCAGTGGCTGCGTGGCGGCCCTCGGGCGTCGCCGAGATCGAAAGCGAAGTGCGAAAGACGAC
>JAKACA010000143.1 GCA_021796455.1 Actinomycetes bacterium | reverse complement strand
GCCGCGCCGCCGTACCCGTCGAAGCGCGGCAGACTGTGGGTATGGCGAGCGGCGAGGACACCCCCGAGCACGGACCCGTGCCCGGGCACGAGCCCCCCCAAGCGCACGAGCCTGCGCAGGGCCCCGAGCAGGGCCCCGCGCAGGGCCCCGAGCACGGACCCGTGCAGGACCCCGTGCGACCGCGCCGCCGGCTCTGGGCGAACGTCGCGATGGGCCTCGGCGTCCTCCTGCTGATCGGGGCAGGTCTCGCCCTGGCCTACCCGGTGTGGTGGAACCACCGCTCGACGACGGTCGGCCGCAGCCTCATAAGGAGCTACGGCCTCCCGCCACCGGGACTCCCGAAACAGCCGGCCGCGACCTGTGTCAACCCTCCACAAGCCACCGGCGCACAGCTCACAGCCAGCAAGGGAAACGGAGCGCCCGCCCAGAGCGCAGCGGGGCTCGTCCGCATCCCTGCCCTCTCGCTCACGGCGCCCGTGCTCGAGGGCCTCGGCGACGGGGTGCTCGCGGTCGCGGCCGGGCACGATCCTTCCTCGCCATGGCCCGGGGGGATCGGCGAGAGCGTCATCGAGTCCCACGACGTGAGCTACTTCTCCCAGATCGACAAGCTGCGGGTCGGGGACAGCGTCGTGTGGATCGACCACTGCACGGAGCTCACGTTTCGGGTGGTGGGCCACGAGATCGCGAGCCCGGGCGACATGCTCAACCCGCCGCGAGGCGGCCGCGGCCTCGCGCTCATCACCTGCTATCCGACCAATGCGCTCTTTTACACGCCGGATCGCTATGTCCTTCTCACCTCGCTCGTGTCCAAGACCAGGGCGGCCACGACGCCGGGTCCCGTGCACGTCGTCACGCCGCACCTCATCGTGCCGGCCCCCCGTGCCCTTGTCGCCCAGGGCCTCGGCCTTGCCAACAGCGGCGTGCTCGTCGGCTACATGCACGTGACCGGCACGCCCTCGCCGGGCTACCTGCAGGGGCCGGCGAGCCTTGACCTGGAGGCGCTCGCGCTCGAGTCCTACATCGGGGCCGAGAAGGCGGTCGCCCAGCACGACCCGAAGTGGTGGAAGGCTCTGGCCGAGCCCGGGCTCGCCATGCCGTCGAGCCTCTGGTCCAACAGCCTCGACACCAACGTGACCGAGCACGTAGTAGGCGACACCGTCGTGTCGGTGACCCTCTCGTCTGCAAACGAGACCTGTGTGCTTGTTGCCTCCCACAACAAGTTGCTGATAAAGAGGCTTGTGACGCCCTAGCGGGCTGTCGCCGAGAGAAAGAGCCGACATGCCAGGAGACAAGCCCCACTGGATCGATCTTTTCAGGGAGGTCGTGACCTCCGGACTGTGCACGGGCTGTGCCGCCTGCATCGTGGCCTGCCCGTACGACCTCCTCAAGTACAACGACTCGGCCGGGCAGTACAAGCCCTTCCACGTCGATGAGGAGGGCGGCATCGCCGACTGCACCCGCGGCGAGAAGGGCTGCACTCTGTGCACCCGCGCCTGCCCGCGCTTTCGGGAGTGGGAGACCGAGGTGGACACGTTCCTCTTCGGCCGCGAGCGGCTCTCGGACGAGGTGTTCGGGGTGTCGCAGGAAGTGGTCCTCGCGCGTGCCACCGACCCGGACGTCAACGCCGCCGGGCAGGACGGTGGTCTCGTCTCGGCCATCTTGATCTACGCGCTCGAGAACGACGTCATCGACGCCGCCCTCGTCTCGTACCTGGAGGGAGACGGCACGAGCTGGAAGGCCGTGCCCGGAGTTGCGACGACGCGCGAGCAGGTCCTGGCGGCGTCAGGCTCCCGCTACACCTACTCGGCGAACCCCCTTGCCTACGGCGAGGCTATCGCCGGTGGCGCCGAGCGCATCGGCCTCGTCGGCATGAGCTGCCAGGCCTCGGCGCCTCCGATCATGGCGGCGAGAAAGGCCGGCAAGGTGGCACGGCGCTTCGCGCTCACGATCGGCCTGTTGTGCTCGAAGACCTTCGACGACGCCATCTTCCCGGAGCTCTTCGAGGCCCGCTACGGCCTCAAGCGCGAGCAGATGGTGAAGATGAACATAAAAGGGGTCTTCCAGATCTGGATGCGCGATGGCAGCTACCACGAGGTACCCCTGAAGGAGGCGCACGCCTGGACTCGCGAGGGGTGCAAGCAGTGCCCGGACTTCTCCGCCGAGCACGCCGACATCTCAACGGGCGGGATCGGCGCCTTCGCGGACTGGACGATCACAGTCGTGCGAACCGACAAGGGCCGCGAGCTCATGGACGCGATGGTCGCGGCCAGCTCGATTGAGGTGCGACCGGGAGCCGACGATCCGGGCGCAGTCGAGCTGCTCAGAAAGCTCGCCCGCGTCAGCCGCAGGCGCTGGCCCGAGACGGCGGCGCCGGCGCCGAGGCGGCTGGCGGTCAGCTCTGCCTGATGAGCTCGCAGGCCCGCCGCACGACGTCGTCGAACATCTCGGCGCTGAGCAGACCCGTGAAGACGTTTCGCTGGCTCGGGTGGTAGGTGCACAGCAGCCACCGACGGTGCCGCGCCTCGGGTAGGTCGAGCTCGATCTCCAACCCGTGCGCAAAACGCCTCCTCGGCTTGGCGATCGCGCCCGCCACCGGCGAAGTCTTCAAAAGGGCGTCGTAGGCGAAGGCTCCGAGCGCGAGGTAGACCCTGGCCTGATCGAGGACGGCCAGCTCCTCTTCTAGGTAGTGGCGGCACCGGTCCCGTTCCGCCGGCAGCGGCTTGTTGTCCGGCGGAGCGCAGCGGACTGCCGCGGTGACGTAGCAGTCGGCGAGTTCGAGGCCGTCGTTGCGGCTCCCCGACTCGGCCTGGTTCGCGAACCCCGCCCGCCACAGCGCCGCGAAGAGGAAGTCACCCGAGCGGTCGCCGGTGAACATCCGGCCGGTGCGGTTGCCCCCGTGTGCCGCCGGAGCGAGGCCGACGACGACGAGCCGCGCGCCCCCCACCCCGAAACCCGGCAGCCCCCTCTGCCAGTACTCCTCCCCCCGGAACGCCGGTGGTGGCCGGGAAGCCGCCTCCTCGCGCCAGGCGACGAGGCGCGGGCAGGCCGCGCACCGCGCGACCCGTCCTCCGATCTCCTGCAGCGCCCTCGCCTCCGTCTCGTTCAACGGCTGCAAGTGACGGCATCCGGCCGAGGAGAGCCCGGCCGAGGAGAGCCCAACCCAGAAGAGCCCAACCTCATTCAGCGCACGCAGGCCCAGTTGGACAGGTGGCTATGGAAGGCGACCGGGTTGGGGCGCACGACGTTGTGGCTCCAGATGTTCACGCCGCAGCGGTTGAAGTCCCAGAGGTAGAAGTTCGCCGTGTACGACGGCCAGTCGATCCCGTTCCTGCTCACAAGATTGTGGGCGGTGCTCGAGTCGAGCGCGACTGCCGGACCGGCTCCCGCGCCGCTGAAGGTGGTCAAGGTGTTGTCGGCAATCTCGTTGCCGACACTTGGCGCGCAGGTGGTACGAGCCAGTGGATGGGCCGCGGGGGCAATGATGGCGCCTTCGCAGCCGGCATAGACGGCGTTCGTCCCAGCCTCCACCGAGTTGCCTGCCACCGTGCTGGCAGAGGAACTGACAAGTGACACGCCCACGCTGGCATCAAGGTAGCTCCTGAGCACGTTGTGGTCGACCGCGACGTCTGCGGCATCGTCAAGGCTGACACCGGCCTGGGCGTTGGACCCGATACCACCGAAACCACCGGAGAACCCGGTCACGTCGTTGTCCACGAAGCGGCCGCCCGCCGTGTGCTCGACCAGGAGACCCGTGGCATTGTCGACGACTTGCAGGTGGGTCGCGAGTATGCCGGGGGCCAGATCGATCAGGCCGAACCCGTAGCAGCACTGGTTTCCTTGTGTCAGCGTCCCGTCGGAGACGACGCCGCCGGCCGCAGCGGGATCCAGCTTGATGCCGACAATGCTCGAAACGACGTTGTGGCCGTTGAGGTCCAGGCTGACGCCTGGCGCCTTGACCGCGAGGCCGACGTGGATGCCAGCGCAATCGCCACCGTCAGGCGCGACCAGGCTGGGCACGCTCACCACATAGCGGCCGGGCTCTAGGAGCACCGAGTCACAGAGGCTGACAGGGACCACGCCCGCTGGGGGCGAGGGAAAGTGTGTCCCGACGGCGAGGAGTCCCGCGTCCCCGCTTGTCTGGGGGAGCCCTGGCACGAGTCCTGATGCCTGCTGGCGATCGAAGCTCGATGCGGAGCGCCACGCGGCCAAGTTGTCCTGTGCCGGGTGTACTCCGACGAGAGCCTCCAGGCCAGGGAAGGCGGAGTCAACGGCCTGGCCCCACTGGTCGAGCTTGACGATGGAGACGCACTGAGCGTAAAAGTCGGCCATCGTGTTGCGAGCGAGGCGCCAGGCGAGCGCGGCCCCGTCGATCGTCGCCGAACTGGGCGCTCGCGTCGCCGCGATCGAGGTCTCGAGGGCCTGCGCGCCATCGGCGAGTGCCCGTTCGGCCCTGACTTGCTCGACCGCCTGGTAGAAAGCGGCGCGCAGCTGGTCCCACCCCGTGAAGCTGGCGATGAAGAAACCCAGATCCAGCCCGGCCACGACGGCCGCCGCGATCGGGTCGGACTCCGCCGCCAGCTCTCTAGCCAGCTCAGCACTTAGGTCGTAGGCCTGGCCCGACGCGTATTTGGCCGCGGCGCTCGCGATCGCCAACTGTTCTCCGGCCAGGCTGAAGTGGAGTAGGCCCGAGATGTCCGAGGCGAGGAACCCATCTGCCGCCGGCAGGGCCGCGGAGATCGCGTGCAGGGGTATGGCCTCTGCCGCGGCCTTTTCGGCTTCCCATTCGGCGGTGTAGAGCTCTTGCAGCGTGCTTGTCCCGAAACCGGCGGCGCCGCCAACCGCCTTCAGCACGTCGAGGACTCCTTTTGCCGCCTCGGCTCCCGGAAGCGAAAGGGTCCCCTCTGTGAGCAAGGTAGTGAGCTGCTGGGCAAGAACGTAGCCCTTGCTCCCGGTCCTGGCGAGATCCAGCACCGCGAGATCCGAGGCAAGCTCTGAGGCCCACGTCCCTGGTGGGCCGCTGTGAGCAAGGGCGGAGGCTACCTCGGCCCCGTCGACTTCGGACTGGGAGGGCGGCGAGGCTACGTCCTCACCCAGGCTCTTGGCCAGCGCGTACAGGTAGTTCCCGAGGCCGCTGTTCGGGCCGTTGGCCGTGACCCATGCAACGCTGTTGGGGTCGAGTGCGAGCGCTCCAGGCACCGACGCCGGCTGTTGCAGGCGTAGCCACCCCTCTTCCTCGGCGTAGCTCGCGAGCTGTGATGCCAGCCCGCGGTTGGTTACCACGCTACCTTGGGCGTCGGTAGCCCAAACGACATAGACATGCTGCCCGCCTGAGAGCACTGTGCCGCCACCGTTTCGCAGCAGGTACTCGTCATCTCGGACGGGCCCGGGCCCTCCGCTCGCGTCCACCCAGACGCGGTAGAGCTTCCCGCTGGCGGTGACCTCCTCCCAGGGCGAGGAGTTAGGCGCGACGACGAAGTCGGTCACCGAGGCCGACCCCATCACGGCCCCAGCTGCTGCTGTCGCGGCGGGTCCGACCACGAGGGAGTAGGCACCGGCGCGAAGCTGGGCCCCTGCTGGCGCAAAACGGAGCAGGACGGTTCTGCCGCCGTTGGCCGAGCCGGCCGAGACCGGCGCAATCACGTTCCATCCAGCCGAGTTGCCCTGCGCTCGCACGAGGGTGGCGGCGAACCTCACCGACGACACGTCCATAGGTACGTTGAAGCTCACCCGCACCGACGACGCCGCTCGCACGACGCTGGCCTGGGCGATGCTCAGGCCTACGACCCGAGGAGACGACTGGCCGGCTGCAGCTGTCGAAGCTGGGTAGAAAGCGGAGGGCAGTGCTGCGACGGCGATGGCCATGCATGCCAGGAGTGTCAACGCGCGGGACTTGTTCGATCTGGGCCAGACCATGTGCGGCCGCTCCTCTTGCTGCTGGGATTGCTACTTGCGCTGCTTTTGTGTCGAGCTCGTGTGATGCTCGTTCCGACGGCAGGTCGTCTATCCGCCGAGAGCGATCGCGGCTGCCACAGCGGCCACTAGAGTGGCGCCAAGGCTGAGCATGGCCGGTGGCATCTCGGGGCCCTTGTAGGTGAGCCACTGAGAGCAGCGACGCCCTGCCGGCCCGGTGCAGCTGGTCGCAGCCTCTCCCGCGGTGCTCATATGGACTTTGAAGGTCGCGCTCATCGAGCTCGTGCACCCCTTACCGCAGCTGAGGCCGACAGTGTGGAACGACACCGAGCCGCTAGCGTTCGAGCCGCTGAACACGAGGGCCAGACCTGACTTCTCGCCGGAGGGCCCGGGGGTGGCCGTGATGCGTCCGCGTGCCCACCGGTAATGGAACACTCGCGAGCCGAGCGCACCGAGCGTCTCTCTTACCACCGCGGTGCCCGACGTCCCGGTCTGCGCGAAAGTCGCCGACTCGGCACTCCGGGGCCCCTTGAACATGACCGCGCCATCCTCGGTGACACCGCCGGGTTGGCCAGAGCTGTAGGCAGCACGACCGCGCCAGCTCATCACCGTCTGCTTCCCGGACAACGATCTGTAGCCCGCCACCCACGTCAGCGGTCCGGCGCGCGGCCCGCTCGCTGCTCTGAGCGCGGGCGCCCAGGTGCTCGCGGCGCCCGCCGCGGCACCGAAGCTCGCCGCAGCGAGCACGGCCACCACCGATGAGTTGAACGCGGTCCTAACTCTCATGGGGCTCATCCCGGTCAGTTGGCGTTCCAGCAATGTCAAGGTTACAGCGCCGCGTTTCGCTGTCAACAAGCAAGCAACGCAGCTGCATCTCGGGACTTGAGCCCGCCGCCAGAGCCGTGCGATGACCGCCGGTCTAGGGCGAAATGCCTTTCCCCAGCACGGACTTGGGCGCGCGCGTCGAGGCCGCGGTCCGGCAGGAAGGACTGAAGTTGTCGGATAGCGGTAGGGCTCAGGCGACCTTTGTGCTCAGGCTGACGTCGAAGCCGAGTGCCTCGATCCGCCGTGCGAGTCGCTTCGCCTCAACGGCTGGATCGTGACGGCGCTCGAAGTAGTCAGCTCCGGGATCGTCGTAGAGCGCACCGGTCGATAACAGGTGCCAGATCGTGAACAGCATTGAGTTCGCGACCGCGACGGCGGCCTTGTTCGGTCCTCGTCGCCGGGCGATGCGCGCGTACTGAGCTGAGTAGTAGCTGCCCTTGGTGCGTGCCCCTGCCCGGGCCGCCTCGATGAGGGCGCGCCGCAGCCACTGCGAGCCGTGCCGGGTGCCGGCCGGTCGTCGCTTGCCCGCGGACTCATAGCTCGCCGGCGCGACCCCAGCCCAGGCACAGAGCTGTCCCGGTGTCGGGAACCGGCTCATGTCCGCGCCGGTCTCGGCGACGATCACCTCCGCGGTCGTCTTCGAGATGCCCGGGAGCGAGGTCACGATCGCGACCGCGCCCTCAAAAGGGACGAGCCGGGCGGTGATCTCGTTCGTGAGGGAGGCGATCGAGGAGTCGAGGAAGTCGATGTGGTCGATGATCTGGCGGCAGACGACCGCGTGGTGCTGGCCGAAGTGGCCCGAGAGCGCCTCTTCGAGCCGGTCGATCTTCGAGCGCATCCTGCCCTTTGCCATCTCGGCGAGGACCTTTGGGTCACGGGTCCCCGAGATGAGCGCCTCGATGATCTCGCGCGAGGACATGCTCCAGACCGAAGAGGCAACGGACGTGATCTTAAGACCAGCGTCCTGGAGGGTCTTCTCCAGTCTTTGGATCTCCTTTGCCCGGGCGTCCACCTGGGTCTTGCGGTACCGCGTGAGCTCACGCAGCTCACGGATCTGAGGCGGCGGGACGAAGGACGGCCGCACCATGCCGTGTGCGGCCACGTCGGCCAGCCACTCGGCGTCGGAGAGATCGCTCTTTCGGCCCGGGACGTTCTTTACGTGCTGCGCGTTGCAGAGCCACAGCTCGGGGAAAAGACCTTCGAGAGCGTAGTAGGGGCTCTTCCAGTAGACCCCCGTCGCCTCCATCGCCACGGTATCGACGCCAGCCTCGGAGAGGAACCCCGCCAGCTCGGAAAGGCCCCTTCGTGTCGTGGAGAAGCTCCGCTTTGCTACCTCGACATCACCGTCGGGCTCGACGACGCGACAACACGCGACGACCGTGTCCCGATGGACGTCGAGACCAGCGACTCTGTCTCTGATCCGCTTCATCACCTTCACCTCCGCTCCAGTAGTTGGGAGGTTGGCG
>JAKACA010000014.1 GCA_021796455.1 Actinomycetes bacterium | reverse complement strand
CCGGTCGATGAGCCCGCGGCGCTCGAGCACCGCGAGCGCCTGGCGGAGTGTCAGCCTGCTGACACCAAGGATCGCGGCAAGCTCCGGCTCAGGTGGGAAGCGGTGGCCGGGCGGGTACTTGCCGTTCTCGATCCCGGTCCCGATCGCGGCTGCGATCCGAGCATAGATCGGGCCGCCTCGTGCTTCGAGCGCCGTGCCCTCAACCGTCTGCGACATCGGCTTCCCTCTCGTAGCCATGGCGGCAGCCCGGCCCGTGCCGAGCGATCGACCCGAAATCTAGCCATCCCGGCCGTCCCACGGCGCGCAGAACCCGCGAGTATTGCTGACACACTGTCGGGTGCCATCACGAAGGTCCACTAGAAGGAGGCCAGGATGCCGGAAAGGGTGCGAGCAGTCATCATCGGTGGCGGCGTGGGGGGCTGCTCCATCGCGTACTGGCTTGCACGGCTTGGTTGGCATGACATCGTGCTGCTCGAGCGAGCACAGCTGACAAGCGGCTCGACGTTCCATTCCGCCGGCCTCGTGGGCCAGCTCCGCTCGTCGAAGGCGCTCACGACCATGATGATGAACTCCGTCGAGCTATACCGGGAGCTGGGCGCCGAGGTGGATCTCGAGACCGGCTGGCGCGAGGTAGGGTCTCTCAGGCTCGCTTCTTCGCCTGAGCGGATGGAGGAGCTAAGGCGCCAAGCGGCCTGGGCCGAGACCTTCGGGCTTCCTCTCGAGCTCATCTCCCCGCCAGCGGCAGCCGAGCTGTTCCCCCCTCTCGACACCAAAGGCGTGCTGGGGGCGGCGTTCCTGCCAAGCGACGGCTATCTCGACCCGAGCCAGCTGACGCTTGCGCTCGCCAAGGGAGCGCGCCTGTTGGGAGCCGAGATACGGACCGAGACTGTCGTGACCGCCATAGATGTCTCTTCTGGGCGAGTGACCGGGGTGGAGATCGAGCACGACGGCAGTCGCTCGAAGCTACTCACCGACGTCGTCGTCAACGCCGGCGGCATCTACGCGCACGAGATCGGAGCCCTCGCGGGAATCCACGTGCCACTTGTAGCGATGGCACACCAGTACGCGATCACGAAGCCGAGCGGGCTCCCCACGAGCATGCCTACTCTTCGCGACCCCTCCCTGCTCGTGTACTTCCGCGGCGAGAGCGGCGGCCTTGTCGCTGGCGGCTACGAGCGCGATCCGGTGCCCTGGGGGCTAGGAGGGATCCCGAGAGATTTCAACAACAGACTCCTAGATGGTGACTGGGACCGCTTCGCACCTCTCTACGAGAACGCCTGCCGGCGGATACCCCTGCTCTCGGAGGCCGAGATCGTCAAGCTCGTGAACGGCCCGGAGGCCTTCACCCCTGATGGCGAGTTCATCCTCGGCGAGTCGGCGGTAGGCGGGCTCTGGGTAGCCGCGGGTTTCTGCGCGCACGGCATCGCCGGCTCGGGGGGGATGGGGCGATTGGTCGCGCAATGGATAGCTACGGGCCAGCCCGGCCTCGACGCCTGGCACATGGACTCGAGGCGATTCGGTGACCAGTACAGATCGAGGGCCTATACCCTGGAGCGCACCACCGAGGTCTATGCGACCTACTACGACGTCGTATACCCCGGGCACGAGCGTTCGGCGGGACGGCCGCTCAAGCTCTCGCCGATCTATCCTCGCTTGTCAAGCCTAGGCGCAGCTTTTGGCGAAAAGTCCGGGTGGGAACGTGCAAACTGGTTCACCTGCAACGAGAACGACGGTGACGAGGGCCTCCGCCCGAGAGGCTGGGCCGGACGTGAATGGTCGCCTGCCGTGGGAGCAGAGCACCGAGCGTGCCGAGAGCGCGCCGCGCTGTTCGATCAGACTTCGTTCGCGAAGATGGAAGTCTTCGGACCCGGCGCGCTCGCGGCGCTGGAACGCATCTGCGCGAACCGTATAGACAGACCGCCCGGCCGCGTCATCTATACCCAGATGCTCAACGAACGCGGGGGAATAGAGTGCGATCTCACGGTCACGCGCCTGGACGCGGAGCGTTTTCGTCTCGTCACCGGGACGGCGACGGGGAGCCATGACAGGGCCTGGATCGAGGCCAACCTCCCCGGCGACGGTTCGGCCCTGATCGAGGACGTCACGTCGCGCTACGCGTGCGTATGCCTGTGGGGACCACTGGCACGCGACATCCTGGCACCACTCACCGAGTCCGACATATCGAGCGACGCCTTCAGATACTTGAGTGCCGCCGAGCTCAACGTTGGGCCGGTCCCCTGCCTGGCCGTGCGGGTCACCTTTGTCGGTGAGCTGGGCTGGGAGCTCTACTGCCCGGTTGAATACGGTGCGCGCCTTTGGGACACGCTGTTCGAGGCCGGCGGCCCGCACGGGATCGTCGCAGCCGGGTACAGGGCGATCGACTCACTCAGGCTCGAGAAGGGCTACCGCGTCTGGGGCTCCGACATCACTCCTGTGGACACGCCCGTCGAGGCAGGTCTCAGCTTCGCCGTCGCAATGGACAAAGGCGACTTCATCGGCAAGAGGGCCCTCGAAGCAGCGAGGTCGCCCGACCGGCTGCTCGCCTGCCTGGTGCTCGACGACCCCCGCTCGGTCGTCCTCGGCGAAGAGCCGGTACGCATCGCCGGCCACACCCAAGGGCGCGTCACGAGCGGGGGCTTTGGCTACAGCATCGGACGGTCGATCGCCTACGCCTATATTCCGGTGGAGATGGCCTCGGCCGGCCAACGCGTCGAAGTCAACCTCTTCGGCGATTGGATCGGAGGCGAAGTCGCAACCGAGCCGCTCTTCGACCCCGGAAACGCTCGAATTAGAGCTTGAGATGTCCCCGATTGCAAGGGCCCCAGCTCCCCGGAGCCACTAGCATCTCGACACCAAGGAGCCAACGGGCCAGCTGGCGCTGGTGCCTGGCCACGCTCAGATGTGCACCTATCTAGATCCATGGGAGGGCTCATGTACTCTGGCCTCACCGCCGAAGAGACCGTCATCGCCGGCCACGGCGGCGACGAGATAAATGCCTATGTCGCGAGGCCACACGGCAGTGGACCATTTCCCGGAGTTGTAGTAATCCACCACATGCCCGGATGGGACGAGGCGACGACCGAGATCGCGAACCGCTTCGCAGCCCATGGCTACTCGGCAATACTCCCGAACCTCCACTTCCGCGATGCGCCAGGCGCCTCCCCGGACGACGCCGCAGCCGCGAGCCGGGCAGCGGGCGGCGTTCCCGACGATCGGCTGGTCGGAGATGTAGCGGGCGCAGCTGCCTACCTGCGCTCGCTCAGCGACTCGAACGGGAAAATTGGCGTCATCGGCTACTGCTCGGGGGGTCGCCAGGCTTTCCTATCTGCCTGCTCGCTCGAGCTCGACGCCGCCGTCGACTGCTACGGGGCCTTCGTAGTGGGCACGCCGCCTGAGGGCATGAACATGAGGCCGATCCTGCATCTCGCCGAGAACCTCCACTGTCCGCTGCTAGGGCTCTTCGGGCTGGACGACCAGCATCCTTCCCCCGAGGAGGTCGACGAGCTCGAGAACGAGCTCAAGCGGCTCGCCAAGCCCTACGAGTTCCACCGCTATGAGGGCGCCGGACATGCGTTCTTCAATACCACCAGAGACTCGTTCCGGCCCGCAGCCGCCGCGGACGGCTGGCAGCGCATCTTTGCTTTCTTCGGCCGGCACCTCGCCGCCTGAGCCAGTCACATGTGCTCCTACCTCACCTCAGCCACCGCGCTCGAAGGAAGCGGCAAAGGCGCGAGCGGTTGGTTCAGCCTCACCTCCGCCATGGCCTACTTCGACCACCCGTACCATTCGAGCGCCGAGCACACCTTGAACATCGACTTTCTGAACGAGAACGAGGGTCCTTCGGCACGAGTCGCCGTCGAGCTCACCGCAGACTCGGCCCGTGCTCTGCTTCGCTGCATCGAGGAAGCTCTTGCTGCCGCGGGAACCGCGGCCGCGCCCTCAGGCTCATATGAGGACTGCCACCCACGGCCGCGCAGCTGACCCCGTCCCACCGGCGCCAAGGACAGGACCAGGCAGATGAGACTTGAGCGCATCGCCAACGTCGCGGATGCCCGCAAGATCGCCAAGCGGACCATCCCCGGCGTTCTGTTCGACTACATCGACGGCGCTGCCGACGACGAGGCCACGATGCGCGCCAACACGGTGGCCTTCGACGAAGTGGTGTTCCGCCCTCGGGTGGGGCTCGACGTCCGAGAGCCGGATATGACCACCACGGTGCTCGGAGCCAAGCTCTCCATGCCGCTCCTCCTGGCGCCTACTGGCCTGGCAGAAGTCATGCACCGAGATGGTGCCGTTGGAGCTGCCCGGGCAGCCGCCAGCCGGGGGACGATCTGTGTGCTCAGCACTGTCGCCGGTTCTCCCGTCGAGCAGGTCGCGCCGGCAGCACCGGGCTCGGTATGGTTCCAGCTCTATGCCGGTGGCAGCCGCTCGGAGGCCGACAAGCTGCTGGCACGCGCTGAGGCTGCTGGCGTCAGCGTTCTCGTCGTGACGATGGACACTCCTACACTGGGCAATCGGGAACGAGACCGGCGTCACGGCGTCACGCCACCTCTGCGTCTGGACGCGCACAACGCCATCCACCTCGGTCCACAGGTGCTTGCCCGTCCACTGTGGACATACCGGATGGCTCGCCACGGCGTGAGCACTTTGCGTAGCGCTCAAGACACGCCCCTCTTGTCTGCGGCTCGCTCCGCTGTGGCGGGCCAATGGCTAAAGCTGAGCGGCCGCAGCGTCCCCGACGGACCACGAACGCAGGGTCATGGGGTGCTGAGGATGGTCTCCTCGCCCTTCACATGGGCCGACGTCGAGCACCTCAAGGCACGCTGGTCAGGCAAGCTCGTCGTCAAGGGGGTGCTCAGAGGCGACGACGCCCGCATCTCGGTCGACCTAGGAGCAGACGCTGTCATCATCTCGAACCACGGCGGTCGCCAGCTTGACGGCGCGCCGGCGACCCTCAGCGTCCTACCCGAGGTCGCCGACGCCGTCGGTGACTCGGCCGAGGTGATGCTCGACGGGGGTGTGAGGCGTGGCACCCACGTTCTGAAGGCCGTCGCGCTCGGAGCGCGAGCGGTCTTCATCGGTCGCCCGTTCCTCTACGGCCTTGCCACAGCAGGACAGCTTGGGGTAGAGCACATCTTGGACCTCTTCCAAAGTGAGATCACGCGGGACATGATCCTGCTTGGGTGCCAGGACCTGGCAGAGCTCAGCCCGACCTGGTTGAGGGTGCCGACGCGCTGATCTCAGGGCTTTCAGCGCAACCACCCGATCCATGAGTGGCTGCCGAGCATCGTGGAGACCCCCGAGTATCATTGGGCGATGCCCGGCACCATCGAAGCCGATGGCTGTGGCGCGTCCGCAAGCCCGAGATCGAATCTGAGCCGTTTACGCAGCACGAAGCGCTCCGCCGAGGCGGTGACCGGACTGTGGCACCGCTGCAGCTCGTCTCCGGCCCGCCAAGGCGTGGCAGTGACGGCCACCGTCGCTCTGTGGATAGCATCGGCGGTGACGTGGTCGTTGGTGTGCCTTCGCCTGGCCCGTACTGACACCAATCTGGGCTGGGATCTCGTCACTTCGTACAGGGCTGAGCGCGTCTTTGCCCGCGGTGGCCAGCCGTACTCGATCGCCGCGACCGACCACCGCCTCTATCTCTACCCTCCGAGCGCGCTGCTCGTACTTCGGCCGCTCGCCCTGCTCTCGCTGCACCAGGTGCAACTCCTCGGCCTTGCCGCCACCGCAGTGATGATGTGGGCCGCCGTCATGATCTCAGCGGCCGTGCTCGGAATGAGGTGGTGGGGCTTCACCGCGGCGGTGGTGGTGTTCGCGCTCCGCTTCGCCGAGCCGCTCGTGGCTGAGCTTGGCCTCGAGAACGTCACGGTGGTCTGCACGCTGGCACTTGCCCTCTTCTATCTGCTGAGCGCCCGAGAGCACTGGGTGCTGGCAGGCGCTGCCATCGGTCTCACCCTGGCCATCAAGCCGCTGCTGGTCGCGGTACTGCTCGTGTTCGTTCTCGGAAGGAAGTGGCGAGCGCTCGCGGTAGCGGTGGCCATCCCTGCTGTGCTTAACATCGCGGCGTTCGTCGTCGTACGAGATTCGACGGCCGTCTTTGCAAAGCTACCGAGCCTGCTCGACCGCACCGGCACCGGCGCTCTCTTGAACTCGGCCTGGGTGGACGTCATGGCGAGCCTGGGCGCACCCCATGCTGTCACCATCCTCGTGCGGGTCCTGACGGTCGGGGTCGTGGCCCTTGGCGCCTGGTGGTCATGGCAGGAGATGGCCGACGGACCAACGAGAACCATCACGACTTCGAGCGTGCTGCTCATGGGAACGTACCTGGCGGGCACTCTCTCGGAGAACCACTTCATGTTGACGCTCGTGCCGCTGGCCATGACGGCAGTGGTCACAGGTGCGCCAGCTCGCTGGGTTAGCGCCTGGGTCGGTGTGCTGCTCTTCATGGGGCTCACGCCTCCCGGGTCGCTGCTCGGGCTCGGCTCCGCGGCCAACCTCTCGCTCTTCCGAGCGCTCGGGATGACGCTCGTCGTGCTGACCGTGGTCGCAGCGCTCGGCTCGAAGAGGTTCTCCCACAAGTCCAAGAGAGCAACGCAGCGCGACACCGGGAGCTCAAGATGGCTCCCGGCCGGAGCCGGGAAGAGCTCAGCAGCCGCCGCGCCAGCAAGCACCGACGGGAAGCAAGAAGACGCCGACCGCGCGACCGCCGGGGCGGGCCCCCTGGAAGGCATGCTCGCCCCATGACCGCGACAGTGACCGAGAGCGCCGCCGGATCAGACTACTCTGGCGCCGCCGCTCCCGAGAGAGCGACCATCGAGAAGAGCACCAGGCAGCGGCGCCTCGCTACGACGGCGTCCGTCGTCTCTTACTTCGTTCTCGCCATCGTCGCCTTCCTCCCCCACGGCCCTCTCGCCTCCCGCGCAATTCCTGCAGCCGGTCCCGGCAATCCGGCCGGCTCCGATCCCTTCCAGATGGCGTGGTTCTTGAGCTGGCTCCCATACGCGCTCACGCATGGTCTCAACATCTTCCACACGAACTTGTTCGACTACCCCCAAGGGGTGAACCTCGCCGACAACACCTCGGTCCCCCTCCTCGGACTTCTCGGGTGGCCGGTAACGGCGACGCTCGGCCCTGTCGCTGCGTTCAACTTCCTCCTGCGACTTGCATTTGCGCTTTCGGCAACAAGCATGTTCCTCGTTCTGCACCGCTGGTGCTCATCGACTATCGCTCCGTTCGCAGGTGGGCTGCTCTACGGCTTCGGCCCCTACATGGTGGGCCAAGAGCTCCACTTGGACCTTGCCTTCGTTGCGATCCCGCCGCTTCTCGTGCTCTGCGCCGACGAGCTGGTTCGTACCCAATCGATGCGGCCGTGGAAGCTCGGGATCCTCACCGGCGTCGCAATCTCTGCAGAGCTGCTCATCTCGCCTGACGTCGTGAGCGGATGCGTCGTTATGGCCGTGGTCGCGGCGGTCGCCCTGGCTATCGCCCACCGGCACCTGCTTGCGTCCAAGCTCGCCTACATCGTCTCCGCCAGCGCAGTCGCGGTGGCGACCTTCGCTCTTGTCTGCGGCTATCTGATCTTCGATATGGTAGCTGGGCCCCATCATCTCCTTGGAGCAGTCATACCACCTTCCGCGCTGCAGGGACTGCACGCGGACCTTCTGGGGTCAATCGTTCCCACCTCCAACCAGGTCCTGGCACCCCATTTCCTGGCTCATCTCGGCAACGACATGGTGTCGAGCAACCTGTCGGAGAACGGGACCTATCTTGGCATCCCGCTCGTCATCCTCCTAATCGTGATCGTCCGCAAATCGCGCGGCAACGCCGTGGTGCAGGCGCTCGGGTGGCTGGCGGTGGCCGCATTCGTGCTCTCGCTCGGACCGGTGCTCACGATAGGAACCCTCAGCACCCACATACCGCTGCCCGAGCGCGTCTTTGCGCACCTACCTCTGCTCGACAACACCATCCCAGCCCGCTACGACCTCTACGTTTCGCTGTTCGCGGCGATGGTCCTGGCACTCGGGCTGGACCGCTTCGTGCAACGGCAAAGCTCCGAGAGCGTCCTCAGTGCCAAGTGGCTGTCCAGACTCGGCCCGCTCGGGTCCGACACGACCGCGGCACGGCGAGCGCGGGTGGGACTCGTTGCCTGCATCACTGTGCTCTCGCTGCTGCCGAACCTACCTTTCCCCTCCCGGCCGGCTCCATGGCCGCCGTCCCTCATAACGACGATTAGGAGGCTCGTACCTCCGGGCTCGGTCGTGTTGACCTATCCTTACCCGACCCCCCTGCACCCAGGCGCACTGCTCTGGGAAGCCCAGACCGGCATGGACTACCACCTCCTCGGTGGGTATGCCAACATCCAGATAGGAAACTCTGGTCACAGATGGCCCGAGCTGCTGTCGCCGCCTTATGTGCAAGAGATGCTCGGTTATGCAAACGTCGGCGACCAATGGCCCCTCCCCGGGGTGGTCAATTCCGCTGACCTCGAAGCTCTGCACATCTTTCTCGCCCGCTACTTCGTGGGTGCGGTCGTCTACTGGGGCGGTGGGGACGACCCGATCGCTGCCTATGACTATCTCGCCCAGGCGCTGGGCCCTCCCACCTACCGCTCCCACCTGGTCGCGATCTGGTTACCCGGGACTGGACGGTGGCGGTCACCCTCCGGCCAGCCGTGACACTCGCCACCGATGCGCCACGCGCCGGTGGGAGCCCCTCGCGAGACTACGAGGCCACGGGCACGCCGCAAGCAAGAGCGTGGCCCACCACCTTGGCCCCGATCGCCGCGCTGATCCTCGTCACCGTAGCTATCTTCGCGGGAGGGGCGCTGGTGCTTGGACACCCGCTGCTTATGGGCGACAACCTCATTCAGAACTACCCGCTCAGGGTGCTCGTCGGCTCTGACCTGCGACACGGCCACCTCCCACTGTGGGACCCCTGGATCTGGAGCGGCACTCCTTTGATGGCGGGACTGAACGCCGGAGCGTTCTACCCCTCAACCCTGTTGTTCGCCGTGACGTCTCCCAACACCGCCTGGGTCATCAACCAGATCCTCGTCTCCTGCTCGGTATCAGTCGGCACCTACCTCTTCATGAGAGCAACGGGGACCGGCCCCCTGGCGTCGTTCCTTGGTGCCGGCTCTTTCGCGTTCGCAGGCGCCGTTGCCTCCCAGAGTGCGGTTCACATCGATATGGCGGAGGGTTTCGCATCGCTGCCCTGGATGCTCCTGGCCGTGCGTGAGATGACCGAGACGCGCCGCTGGCGATGCACTGTCCTGCTCGGAGCTGCGGTGGCCTGCCTGATCCTGGCGGGGGCACCCGAGGCGATGCTCGATGTCACCATCTTGACGCTAACCTACGGCGCCCTGCGGGTGTCGCTGCAACAGTCGAGCTGGCGGCGTGTCGCAGTCCGGACCTTCGTCGGCTTCGCCATCGGTGCCGGGCTTTCGGCGTTCGTCTCGCTTCCTGCCCTGCACTTCATCGCCACTTCGCAGCGGGCATCAGTCACTGCCAGATTCGCTTCGAGCTACAGCTTCCCACCGCGCGCTCTCGTGCTCGCTCTGGTGCCGTTTCTGGAAGGCGGCTGGAGCCTCATCTCCCAACCTCAGTACCTGGGTCGATCCAACCTCGCCGAGGTCGGTCTCTACGTAGGCCTGCTTCCCGTGATAGCGGCTATCGCGCTCGCGAGCCGCCGCTGGGCGGCCTGGCTCCCGCGCGGGGAGAGACGCACATGGTACGTCGTCGGACTCGTCGGCCTCCTCCTTGCGATGGCCGCGGGGACACCGCTAGAGCACCTCCTTTTCCATATACCTCTCTATGGCAAACAGCGCAACCAGGGGCGCAACATAGTAGACGTGGACTTCGCCAGCTGCATGCTGCTGGCCTGGTGGTTGGACGGCGGCACCCGGCCAGAGCGTGTCCGCACCCGAGCAGAGGCCGGCGCGGCTGGCGCGTTGGTCGCAGTGATGGTCGTACTGCTCGCGTGGACGACGATCTCGTCGACATCGCTCTCCGCCCTGCTCGGCGCCGTCGCGCCCAGCCCCTCCCAGCGCGCCAGCATAGATGTCGCCGCGGGGATATCCTTGTGTCTCGCGGGCTTAGCCGCCGGAGTCGTGTTCCTGCGCAGCCGGGTGGGCCGAGTCGGCTGGCTCTTCATCACCTCCGCGTTCGTGGTCTTTGATCTCGCGCTCTTCGTATCGGGTACGACATTTGCAGCCTCGCAGGCTGCGCCGCCCGTCGGTGCTCCCGGTCCATTGATGCAGATGGTGGGGAACAACCTCTCTGTCGGTGGCCGCTATGGTGTCTTCGACCCGGACCTCTTCTACCCCTCCGGCATCATCGCTGCGGGCGAGCCCGACGTCGGGATCCTCGAGGGGCTCCCGAGCGTGGAGGGCTACGGTGCCATCGACGACGGCGTCTATGCACAGCGCACCGCCACCCATGTACGCGCCTATCTCTCACCAGGCGAGCTCGGGGCTGGCTACTTTCGTCCCCTCGGTCTGCAGGTCATGGTCGCCCCGACCGAGGAGTTCCTGACCCCTATCGCGACACTGCCGCGGCCGAACGAGACGGCGAACCTCTCCCCGATCGCCGAAGGGCCCGGGATCGACCCTCTCTTGCCCGCGGGAGACTACGTCCCTCCCGAAGCCAGCCTGCCGGCACCCGCGCTCTCCGAACCATTACCGACCTTGCAGGCGGGAGAGCGAACCGGTTGGCTCTATGGAACCGTGACCGCTCCGACGGCCGCGGTGATCGTCCTCTCGCATCCAAGCGACGCTCAGCTCGTGCGCGTCGGCCTGGTTCGCGCGTCGGGCCCGATCGACTGGCAGCCGGCCCAACGACTCAAGATCGGATCGACAGAGGTCGTGCTCAGGTTCAAGAGCTTGAAGAGCACGGGCCTTGTGCTGAAGCTGCTCTCGGGTGCCAACCTCGATTCTCCGCAGCTGACGCTGGAAGCCGACGGGAGGTCCTATGTCGTCAACGGCCCGCTCGCTCGCGCGATGACGCCGGCGTCTTGGAGGTACGTGGGTCAAGAGGACAACTTCACAGTCTTTCGGACTGGCTACACCCCTGAGCAGGCCTGGGTACAGGCACCTGGAACCTACGAGATCGCCGCTCACCTCAAGGCGACGGTCGACATACTGGCCGAAAGCACCGACTCTGCCACGATCGCAGTGCGCGCGCCGCGAGCTTCCATCCTCGTTCGAAGCGACGCCTGGGAAGCCGGTTGGAACGCGGAGATTGTGAGCGGCACCACGGCTTCGCGCTTCCTTCGCGCCAGCCCGGCAGGAAAACGCCGCCAACTCTCGGGAGGATCCCTCGAACCGGTTCGCCAGGTCGGCGTGATGCAGGGTCTGGGTATCCCCGCTGGTCTGAGCGTAATCCGCTTCTCCTACACCGCCGAGGGGTTCTCGAAGGGACTCGCGATCACCGCTACGACGCTGCTGGCCACGATAGCCTCGATCCCTCTCGCTATGCTCCTCGCTCGCCGGCGCCGGCGCCGGGGTAGAGTCCCTACGTCGCTTGCCGACGAGTGATCAGATCGGCTACCAACCCGGTCCACCCGGTCTGGTGGGAGGCTCCGAGGCCCTGACCGGTATCGCCGTGAAAATACTCATGAAACGGAATGAGATCGTGCCATGCCGGATCGGTCTGGAACTTCTCGTAGCTGCCGAAGACGGGCCGCCGCCCATCGGGACCGTCGAGGAAGATCGAGATCAGGCGGCGACTTATCTCCTTCGCCGTTCCTTCCAGCGTCAGCCTCCTACCTGAACCGGTTGGGCACTCGACTGTGAAGCCGTCGCCGAGGAAGCGATGGAGACGGCGCAGCGACTCGATAATCAGGTAGTTGGTGGGAAACCAGATAGGACCTCGCCAGTTGGAGTTACCGCCGAAAAGGTTGGTAGTCGACTCGCCCGGCTCGTAGTCGACAGTGTCCAGCTGTCCCCCAAGCTCGATCGTGAACGGGTGGTCCTTGTGCACGAGCGAGAGAGCCCGTAGCCCCCGCTCGGAGAGAAACTCTCCGTCGTCCAGCATGTAGGAGAGCACCCTGCGCACGCGCCCGGGATCGACGATCGAGAGGAGATGAGAGACCTCGGTGCCGCCGGCATGGGAATGGACAACCGAGCCCGCGTACTGGGCCTTGTGCGTGAGGAACCATTCGAAGTGCTCGGCAAAATACGGCAGCTGCGAGAACGTCTGCCTGTCAATGGTCGTAGTCGCGCAGAGTGGGAGGAGACCAACGACTGACCTCACGCGCAGCGGTACCCGCTCGCCTCCGGCGAGGCGCAGCAGGTCGTAGAAAAAGCCGTCGTCCTCGTCCCAGAGGCCCTGGCTGTAGACGGCGTTGCCGATATAGGCGAAGTGCTCGAAGAACTTGATAGCCATGTCTTCGTAAACGCTGTCATGAACCGCGAGCACAAGGGCTATCTCCAACATGTTGAGGCAGTACATTGCCATCCACGAGGTTCCGTCTGCCTGCTCGAGGAGACCGTCGACGGGCAGCCTTGCGGAGCGGTCAATGGGCCCGATGTTGTCGAGGCCGAGGAAACCGCCTTCGAACACGTTGTTCCCCGCCATGTCCTTCCGGTTCACCCACCAGGTGAAGTTGATGACCAGCTTCGCGAATATCCGCCGCAGGAACCCGTAGTCCGTCGCTCCGTCGATCTCGAAGACCCGCAGTGCAGCCCACGCGTGGACCGGTGGGTTCACGTCGCTGAAATCCCACTCATAGGCCGGGAGCTGGCCGTTCGGGTGCATGTACCACTCGCGACATACAGTCAGCAGCTGAGCTTTTGCCGAGCCCGGGTTCACGTGCGCGAGCACCGCGCAATGAAACGCGAGATCCCATGACGCGTACCAGGGGTACTCCCACTTGTCCGGCATCGAGATCACGTCGTGATTGTTCAGATGCCGCCATCCGGAATTGCGGCCTTTCTTGCGGGCATCGGGCGGAGGAGGCTGAGCCGGATCGCCATCGAGCCACCGCTCGACGTCATAGTGGAAGAACTGCTTCGACCAGAGCATCCCCGCGAATGCCTTGCGCATGATCGACAGCTCGTCGCCCGAGGCGTCCTTAGGGGCCAAGCAAGCGTAGAACTCGTCGGCCTCCTGCTCGCGTGCCGCCAGCACCTCTGACCAATCAGAGCCTCGCCCGACCGCGGGCGCCAGCTCCTCGCCCCTATGGGGACGAAAGCGAAGAGCGACAGTCGTCTCGGCTCGGGCCGCAATATCGAGCAGGTACCACAGTGCAGCCTTGGTCCCGGTGCGATCTGGGTTGACAGTCGCGGCCGCGGATACGACGTGGTCGTTGATCCCATCCTTCGGGTAGGGGGTCGTGCCGCTCGAGCCCCACAAAGCCGGCGAGTTGGAGACATTCTCGCAGAACAACGGCTCGGGAGAGCCGTCTCCTGCAAGGCTGAACGAGCCAAGCTCACTGTGCTCAGCTATCAGGCACCCGCCCGCGGCCGTCACCCGTGGCAACGGGTCACTCCCGGGAGGCCGCTCGTCGGACCAAGACCATGTGTTGCGGAACCACACTGTCGGCAGGAGATGAAGGGTCGCCGCCTGAGGACCGGCATTTTTGACCCGCACCCTGATGCAGATGTCCGCGGGATCTGCCTTCGCATACTCGACGGTTATGTCGAAATAGCGGTCTTCCTCGAAGATACCGGTGTCGATCAGCTCGAACTCGGGCTCATGGCGCGAGCGGCGGCCGTTCTCCTCCAGCAGGCGTGCATAGGGAAAGGCGTCTTGCGGGTACAGATACCGCCACTTCATCCAGGAGTAGGTCGGCGTGGAGTCGAGGTACCACCAGTACTCCTTTGCATCCTCACCATGGTTGCCCTGGGGTCCGCTCAGCCCGAAGACGCGCTCCTTCAATACTTCGTCGCGGCCATTCCAGAATGAGAAACCGAGACAGACCAACTGCGTCTCGTCACATATGGCCCCGAGGCCGTCCTCGCTCCACCGGTACGCTCTCTTGTGGGCATGCTCGAAGGGGAAGTAACCCCAGGCGTCTCCGTCCTCGCTGTAGTCCTCGCGTACAGTGCCCCAAGCCCGTTCTGCCACATAGGGGCCGAAACGTCGCCATGCGGGTCCACCGGAGTCGAGACGAGCTTGCTCAGCGTTCGCCATGTCCGCCAGTCTGCCAACTGCTGGTCAAGGTGGCACGCGCTCCCCCGAGGGTGCGAATCACCTACGGGGGAGCGTTTCGATCACCTGGCCGTCAGATAACCCGGACGTTGCGCGCCTCGTCGCCCTTCCGGCCGGGCGCTACCTCGAACTCGACCTGCTGGCCGGCCTCGAGCGTACGGTAGCCCGAGCCCTGCACGTTGCTGTAATGGACGAAGACATCCTCCCCGTCCGGCCGGGAGACGAAACCGTACCCCTTCTCAGCGTTGAAAAACTTGACAGTGCCGACTGGCATTCTTGCTCCTTGATTGTGCCTTCTAGAGGCGTTGTATTCGGTGTTGCGGTAAGTGTTGCGGTCATTGAAGCGGTCGGGTCGCGCGGGGCGGTCGGGTCGCGCGGGGCGGTCGGGTCGCGCGGGGCGGCCCACCAAGGGCGCCGGTGTCCGGGGAGCACCGCCGTCTGCGGGTAGTGCACGTCCAGGTGAGCGCAGGAGCTGTTCGAGGCCAAGGGAGCGCTGCAGGGAGCGGACAGCCTTCTGCTGCTCTCCGGTCACAAGCGATACGACTGTGCCCGTCTTGCCCGCCCTGCCCGTTCGACCCGATCGGTGCAGGTAGTCGGTCGCATCTGCAGGCGGGTCGAAGTGGACGACGCAAGACAGGTCATCGACGTGAATGCCCCGGGCTGCCACATCGGTGGCCACGAGCACTTGCGTCGAGCCACGGGAGAACGCCGCGAGCGCTCGTTCCCGCTGGGCCTGGGTGCGGTCACCGTGGATGGCCATGGCCTCGACGCCGGCGAACTTCAGCTGCTTGGCGAGACGGTCAGCACCGTGACGTGTGCGACAAAAGACGAGCGCCCGACCGTGCTCCCCGGCAAGGCGCGCCGTCAGGCCGACGCGCTCCTCGCGCTCTGCGTGCCAGAACAGATGTGACACGTCGGACGACTCCTCGGCTGGAGTGACATCGTGTCGCGCCGGGCTGGAAAGATACTGGCGAACGAGTGCCTCTATCTCCGGGCCGAGCGTCGCCGAGAAGAGAAGCACCTGGCGCCCCGGCTTCGTCACGTCGAGAATGCGCTTGACCGAGGGAAGAAACCCCATGTCAGCCATGCGGTCGGCCTCGTCGAGAACGACGGTCTCCACCGCGCTCAGATCGATCATCTGCTGGCTGAGCAGATCCTCGAGACGACCCGGACAGGCAACGACAGTGTCTACCCCCTTCGAAAGAGCCTGGCGGGTGGGCGAGTAGCCCGTTCCCCCATAGATCGCGATGACGCGGCGCGAGCCCGACGCCGACAGACCGGCGATTTCGCGTTGCACCTGAGCCGCCAGCTCACGAGTTGGCACGAGGACCAGAGCGAGGGGACGACGGGGAGCCGCTCCATTGCACCGACTGACTATCCCAATCCCGAATGCAAGTGTCTTCCCGGAGCCGGTGGGGGCGCGCCCGCAGACATCCCGGCCAGCAAGGGCGTCGGGCACGGTTGCAGTCTGAATCGGAAACGGTGTGGTGAGGCCTAGGGTGCGTAGGCGGGCGACTAGCTCCGGGGAGACCCCGAGATCGGAAAACGTGACTGTCACAAGACTCCAGACGAGTTGATGAAGGCCAACTCGAGATGGAAGTCCGAATCAGGCCCCGCCGCTGGCGCAGCGTGCGCCAGAGCGCTTTTCTCCGGCACGACTCATGATAGCCGACACCGGAGGGTCTCGTGGTCAGCGCCTGCCGGCAGGATCTGCGCCAGATCGTCACCTCGATCGTGCAAGAGGTCTTTGCATGCAGGGGGACTGACACACCAACTCGCTAGTTTTTCCGACGGCCCACAGATGACGATAACCCGGGAGGACACCAAAATGGCCGAGCATCAATCCTCCTCGACACTCCCCACTTCAGTGACTCCGAGCGTCCGACCAGACCGATCCGCGCCCGAACCAGGCTCTCGCCCCCAAGTCGAGATCCGACCTAGCTCCCGAAGGCGCAAGACAGCCACGGCCTTCTACGAGACAGGTCGGATCGTCGTCCTCGTCCCCGGCCGGCTGTCGGCTTCCCAGCAGCAGGAGCTCGCCGACCGCCTCGTCGGCAAGCTCCTGCGCCGCGTACCACGCTCGGCAGTCTCGGATGAAGCGCTCGGGGCCCGGGCGGCCTGCCTCGGCGACCGTTACCTCGACGGCGTGAGGCCGCGATCAGTCAGATGGTCGTCGAACCAGCACCGACGGTGGGGATCCTGCACACCCTCGACCGGCGAGATCAGGATCTCCAGCCGTCTCCAGATCGTCCCGGCATGGGTGCTCGACTCCGTCCTCGTGCACGAGCTTGCCCACCTGCTGGAGGCCTCCCACTCGCCTCGTTTCCATGCGCTGGCGGCTCGATACCCGCGCCTTGCCGAAGCCGATGCCTACCTGCTCGGCTACTCGCTCGGCATGTCGGCACGACCAGGGTCCCTCGGAGATGAGCAAGACGGTGACGACGGCTGCCTCGAAGCGACCAGCCGTGCCTACTAGAGCTGCTGCTCGAGCCTCCTGAGGGCACCTCGTGCTCGGACGCGTACGGTCTGCTCGATTGCAGGGGCGAGAAGTGATCCCGCGAGCCCGCCCGGGCGCTCGTAGCGGACCTCGACGACAACCCTCGTACCGCTCGGGATCGGATCGAGATCGAAGGTCACAGCCTGAGCCTGTCCTCCGGACGCGGCCCAGGTGACGCGGCGGTCCGGCTCGTACTCGGTGATCTCCACCTTGGAGTGAAATGTCGAGGGCCCGATCTTCATCACGGCGTCGAAGAGAGCGCCCGTCCCGGTCGTCGCCAGTCCAGCGGGCGTCAAGAGCTGCAGCCCCTCGATGAACGCAGGCACGTTCGAGTAGTCGGTGACACGAGCGAACACGGCTGCCGCGGAGGCGGCGACGGTCGCAGACAGTTGGATCCGTGTGCTCATGTCACGTTGCCGCGCCGCGCGACCCACCGGTCCGGCTTGGGGCGTCGCCGAGCTGGTCGAGAGCCTCCGAAGGATCAAGGATGCTTGACGAGCCCCGAGCGGGCCGACATCGTGAAGAAGTCACGGGCCCACCAGGTGACGAAGTAACGGCTCGGAGGGCCGTACATGTCAGCGTAGGGCAGCAGGTCGGTGCCGTTGGCCGTATTCGCGAGGCCGTTCGGGGTGGAGGGGTCGAAAGTAGCGTAATTGACCCAGTCGCTGTTGATATCGAGCTCCATGGCTCTCACGGCGCCCGCTCGCGTGAGGAGATTGGCAAGGTCGGTGATGTCGAGGAACGGGCCGCCGACATAGACGAGAGCTCCGTTCTTCGTGATGCCGATCCCTGAGCGAGAGACATAGATGCTGTTACCTAGTACGGCGCCCCACTTCGTCGAGTAGCTGTCGTTGAGGCCGGGAACGGGTTTGCCGTTGTTCACGATCAGGTCGAGATTCTGGCGGACGGACACGACGTCGGGAGTCATGTTCACGTTCGTGCCCCACGCGCCGATGTTCGCCGTGCCGTTCTTGTAGATCACAAACGACGCCGCCCCGGTTCGAAGGGGTAGAACCATCTTTCCCTGGGTGAAGTAGCCACCATTGGAGTTCTGGACCCTGAACCCGGCGTTGAACGCGGCGACAAGGGTCCGGGCAGCGCTCGGTTGGATCGGCGCGGTGTACTTGTAGGGTCCGCCGCCGGGGATGTAGCTCCCGGAATAAAGAGTCGCTCTGAGGAGGCGCATGTCCATCCACGCGACGCCGTCCACGACGCTTGTGTGGACGGCGTCGGGGCGCATGAAGGTCGTGTACACGGCCGGCACCCCGTCGACGAGACGACCGGCAGGAACCCACTTTCCCTCGCCAGCTAGCGCCGGGCTCGCGAAGGGCACCAGAGGCGCCGGCTTGGGCAGGTAGAAGGACGACGCCTTGCGACTCTTGGCGCTCTTGCCACCAGCCGCACCCTTGGGCGACACGCTGGCTGCAGTGCCCGAGCCCGGGAGGTTGCTCGCCGAGGGACGACCTCCGACAGGCGGGGGATGCAGAGAGTACCACCAGTTCTCTATCGTGGTCACGATCGAACCGCCGCCATGGTCGCGCACCCACTCGGCCCCGCGGGCCCCGATGCCGAATCCGAGGGCGGGGTTCGTGAGCGCAGATCCCAGAGACACCCAGATCGGTGTCATCAACACCAGCAGTCCGATTGCCACGCTCGTCTTCGGATGCCGTCCTTGCCACGTCCGCCTGGCCCGCAGCCGTTCGCGGCGACGGGCGCGACGGGCGACTACATAGGCTCTGTGACTGCCCCACGAGGGTCGGTGCAGCCCTGCAAACGGCGATCTCTGGGATGTGGCTGTCCGCTTGCGGGGAGAGGCACCGACAGCTCGCGACGCGCCCCTGCGGCGGGATCGGACTGCTTGTAGCACCTCGGCGGCACTTCGGGGTCGCTCGGGCCCCGGGATGCGCGCTGCGCGTCTCGGCGCCCTCGCTCCGGTGCCCAGGCGCTCATTGTGCAAAGGGCGCGAGCCACCACGACCGACAAGGGTCTCGGGATCGGCTCGGTCGGCCGACGAATGGTTAACACGCATTTGGTTGAGATATTGCCTGACGGAGAGGCCACATTGGTGTCATCTTGTCCGAATCTGAACGAAATTCTTCCTGATCTCCAGCTCAGCGGTAACGCGGCGCTGATCGCGGGGAGCAGCTGATAGCCCCTCCCTTTCTATCGCGCAGAGCCGGCCGGATGGGATCAGCCGGGAATCCGCCTCCACAGCGAGCGCGGCAGCAGGCGCATCACCGCAAAGACGGCCCTCAGCGCCGCTGGCACCCACACCACCGTGGCGCCGGTCTCGAGGCCGCGCACGATCGCCTCTGCCACCTCTGGTGCGTCGACGGCAAGCGGTGCCGGGTCAAGTCCAGCTGTCATCCTGGTTCTCACGAAACCGGGGCGGACCACCATCACTTCGACGCCCGACCCCTCGAGCGCGTCGGCGAGGCCGAGGCCAAAGCCGTCGAGACCCGCCTTAGCCGAGCCGTAGACGAAGTTGGCCCTGCGGACGCGTACTCCAGCGACCGAGGAGAGGATCACTATCCTGCCCGCCCCCTGTATGCGAAGCACACGGGCCAGCGCCACGGTCGCGGCCGCCGGCCCGACAAAGTTGGCCTCGAGCATCGCCGCTGACCTGGGGGCGTCCAGCTCGCCGAGCTCGGCGGTCCCAAGATCCCCCGCGGCCACAAGGACGAGATCGATCCGGCCGAGGAGAGCCGCGGCGTCGTCGGCGAACTTCTCGAGGTCGCCGATTCGGGTCACGTCGAGATAGGTGGTCGCGGTCGTCGTGACGCCGAGAGCCGCCAGCTCGGCCGCCACTCCCTCGAGCCTGTGCTGGTCTCGTCCCGCGAGAAGCACACTTTTCAGCCTGCGGGAAGCCAGCAGCCTCAGGGTCTCCCGGGCTATATCGGACCCGCCGCCGATGACGACGGCCGACTGTGGCATGCCGGTGGCGTCGATCATGCCGCTGCCTTGTCCGATCCGCACAGGCCGAGCCTGCGAGACAGGTCAGAGCTGAGCAGCCCTGCCGGATCGAGGCGATCCCGAAGGGCCGCCCACTCGCTCAGGCGCGGATACATGACCTTTAGGAGCTCGGGCCGCAGACGGCTGTCCTTCGAGAGATAGATGCGGCCACCAGCTTCGGCGACGATCAGGTCGAGAGAGTCGAGAAGCGCTACGAGGTCCCTCGAGCCGAGCGGGATGTCGAGCGCAAGCGTCCAGCCCTCAGAAGGAAACGAGAGGTAGCCGGAGCCCTGTGGGCCGAAACACTTCAGGACCGCAAGAAAAGACGCAACTCGCGCTTTGCTCAGGCGTTCGAGCACCGTCTTCACGACCGACTCGGCGCCGAAGGGTACGACAAACTGGTATTGGGTGAAGCCCCTTGGACCGTAGAGAAGGTTCCAGCCTCCGAGGCCGTCAAGGGGATGGAAGAAGCCAGGAATCTGCTCTAGGTGACCCGTCCGGCGGCGCGGAGACTTCCGAAACCACATCTCGTTGAAGGCGCTTATCGACGGGTGGTTAAGCAACGAGACCGGTGGCGCCATCGGCACCGCGATCGGTGCGCGTGGACCGTAGGCCAGTGGGTCCCGCTGTTCTCGGCTAGGCAGGTCCGCCACTCTCGCGTGGTCCCCCCGCGTCACCACAGCCCTTCCCAATCTCCGGCCTGACGCAAGTGCATCGAGCCACGCCACCGAGTAGCGGAACCGCTCGCGCTCTTCGGACAGAAGTGCCATGCAGGAGTCGAGGTCCTCGGCTCGCTCGGTGTCTACCAGCATCCGTGAGCTCTCGATCGGGATGAGTCGCATAGTTGCCTCAGATATCACTCCGGTGAGACCCATGCCCCCACACGTCCCAGCAAAGACATCGCTTTCCCGTCCCGGACCGCATGTGATTGAACCAGTCGGGGCGACGAGAACAAGCTCATCCACATGCGCGCCAAGCGACCCGTCGACGTGATGGTTCTTGCCGTGGACATCACTTGCGATGGCGCCGCCGACGGTGACAAATCGAGTGCCTGGAGTTACGGGCAGGAAGTAGCCGCGGGGCACAAGGAGCTTCAAGAGCGCGTCAAAAGATGCGCCCGCCTCGCACCTAAGTGTGCCGGAGCCCTCGTCGAGCTCGATGACTGAGTCGAGGTGCGTGCAGTCGAGCACGAGACCGCCGGCACACTGGGCCGCGTCGCCATAGGAGCGCCCGAGTCCCCGCGCGATGCGGGCTCCAGGGACCGCCGCGCCTGGCGAGATCAAGCCTGCGATCTCGGAGCCATGTCTTGGTCTCGCCACCGTGGCGACCGACGGTGCCGCCCTGCCCCAGCCGGACAGCAGCTCCCGACGGTACGTCTGTCTCACGCGTAGATACCGCAGAGCAGGAGCACGATCCAGGCAATGCCCAGCAGCTGGAGCAAGTGGTCTCCGAGCGCGAGATCTTCAGGCTCTCCGCCTCGGCCACGGCTGATCGCAAGCTCGACCGCCAATACTGCCAACACGAAGGGGATAATGGAAAGCTCGAACCACTTGAGGTCCCCCGCGTGATCACCGGGCCGCAAACCGGCGGCGCGCTCGAAGGCCCACAAGCAGTAGGTGGTGACAGTGACAGACATCGCGAGAATCCGCACGCTTCGAAGAAACCCGGAGGGGTAGGACGCAAGCGACGCGCGATGGGTCGCCTGCTGCTCTCCGAGCACCTCCTGCTCGGAGGACCGCTTGCCGGCGACGATGAGCAGAGCGCCGAATGAGGTCACGACGAGAAACCACGGTGAGAGGGGGACGTGTGTCGCTGCCCCGCCGGCTACCGCCCGGAGCGCGAAGCCCGACGTAACGCACGCGAGCTCGATGAGCGGCACCCTTTTCAGCCCAAAGGAGTAGCTGAGGGAGATGGCGAGGTAAGCGACGACGATAACCGCAAGCGCCGCGCCGATGACTGCAGCCGCGATGACTGCAGCCGCGCCGAGCACAGCTGCCATGACGACCGCCGAGCGCGGTGACACGGAGCCAGAGGCGATGGGCCGGCGACGCTTCACGGGATGGAGCTTGTCGCTCTCGCGGTCCACCACGTCGTTCATCAGATAGGTGCAAGCAGACGCGGCGACGAATATCCAAAACGCCGCGACGGTCCTCATGACCGACCCTTCGTGCACGAGCGCGCCCGACGCGGCCGGTGCGGCGAACACGAGGATGTTCTTCACCCACTGCCTAGGTCGCGTCGCCCGCACCAGTGCCGCGGCGGTTCTTGCCGCCGGTGGTCGCCGAGGTGGCTGCCGGTGTGGTGGCTGGCGGCGCGGTGCTTCGGCGGCAGAGTTGGAGTGCACCTGGGATCTGCTCACTACCACCAACCGTAAACCATGGGACCCTCACTCCGGGTCCTGCCCGGGACATCTCCTTTTCGCCTGGTGGATCTGGAACGCCTGCAGCCGAGCTGGTCTCGCCTCATACGAACACCATCCCCGATGTCGCTTCCTCTGACCCGTCCGCACGGATCAAGTAGGCCTCGTAGCCCTCGAGCGGCCTGATCAGCTCGAGCGCCTCGTCTCCGGCGACGGCAGTGGCAGTCGCGAGCGCGTCCGCGAGGGCCAGACTGCTCCCGACAACCGTCGCCGATGCCGTCGTGGTGGGTCGACGGCCGTCTCTCGGATTGACGAGATGGGCGCCCCGCTCGTAGCACCCCGAGGTCGCGACGGCGTGCTTCGCCTCAATCACGCAAGCCAGAGCGCCGGGACGCCATGGGTGCTGGATGCCGACCCGCCACCCTCCGCCACCGGGCGGCTCGCCGTGCATGGCTACATCGCCTCCGCCGTTCACGACCGCCGCGCCGACGTCGGCTCGCCGCAGGACCGCGAGTGCCTGCTCGACCGCCCAGCCCTTGACGAGACCCGTGGGATCCACGCCTCCGGGCATCGACCATGGGTCGAACCAGCCCCGCGACAGCCGCCTCGCCTCCCGGCAAAGCTCCAGCACCTCGCAGACCTCATCGGGCAGGCAATCATCGCCGATGAGCCCGGCCCGGAGAAGGCTTATGGGGCTGTCTCGCTGCCAGGTGCTGAACATGGCATCCAGCTGGTGAAGCCTTACACAAGCGCGCTCGACCACGCTAGAAAGCTCATCATCGGAGCGGTCGTCGTCGTGGAGATGGAACGACACGACCGTTCCCATTACGGGCTCGGCGTGAACCACTGGCCCCACCTGGCAAACGGCCCTACAGGTGAAGGCGATTGAGCGCCGACTGGAGTGAGTAGAGATACGCCTCGCATGTGTAGGTCGCTCCGGTGATGATGCTCACCCGCGCGCTCTGCGCTGACAGCACCTCGCTTCTCAGCATAGGGATCACCTGCTGTGCGATCTGCTGCGAGTATGACTCGGCCGTCTGGAGGGTCGCGACGGACACGTCAAGGATCCGCCGCCCCTTTACGCTCACCTTGACAGCAAGGACGCCATAGCCGTACTGCTCGCTCGTACCTGTTGCGCTGAGGACGGCACCTGGCGGAGCCGTCGTGGACGGCGCCTGATGCCCGCCTGGAGTCGTCGGCGGCGGCGCAGACGTACCGGCCGGCACGCTGGAAAGTGGAACCGATGCTCGCGCCGGCTTCAAGAGCACCACCGCGGCGAGACCCGCGGCGATCGAGGTGACGACGACGGGTGTTCTCTTCAAGACAGGCCTCCTGAACAGTGGCGAGCAGGCAGCCCGAGGAACGTGGGCGAGGGCGGCGCGTGATCCACTAGAGCGCGAAGATCTCGTAGTGAACTGCGTCTTTCGCCACTCCGAGTCGAGACACGGTTGCCACTACCCGATTGACGAACTCCTCGGGACCTGCCACATAGACGTCTCTTTGCTTTATGTCGGGCAGCAGCTCGGCCAGCCGCTCGAACCCGACAAGGGAACGGGAGCCGACGAGCTCATGGACACGACCCTTGCGATGCCTGACGAGCTCAGCGACTTCGCCCGACAGGACCAGGTCCTCGCTCGTCGAGGCTCGAAGTATGACGATGGGATCCGATCCGCGCGGGAGATCCTCCAGGAGGGATCGCACGGCGGTGACGCCGATGCCGCCGGCGATCAGGGCGACCTTCTGGTTCCGCCGGGCATGACTCGTGAAAGCCCCGTAGGGCCCCTCGATAGCCACCTTGGTGCCGGGCTTCAGGCGGGCGATTGCCGAGGAGAAGTCGCCGATGCCCTTTACGGTGAGCCGCAAGTACGGAGGGCTGGGCCGCGCTGACAGGGAGAACGGGTGCGCCTGCCACCACATGGAGCGGGTCAGGAAGCGCCACTCGAGGAACTGGCCCCCTGACACCGGTAGAGCGTCGAGCCTGCGACCCTTGCAGATCACAGACACGACTCCTGGGCCTTCCTCTCGTACTTCGACGACCTCGAGGCGGTGCCGAAGTGATCGGACAACGGGAAGTCCGAAGCGGTAGGCGATCACGAGCCCTGCAGTGGCAAGCCAGAGAAGCGACCAGAGTACGCGGGCGAGCGGGTGGCCGACAAAAGAGGGCCCGAGCACGATCACATGTGCGAAAGCCAGCGCGAGTGCCAGGTACATGAGAAGGTGGAAAGCCCACCAGCGCTCCCGGCGTATCCGCCGGCGAATCGCGTGAATCGACACGATGGCCACCGCAACCATGAGGGCAAAACCGACGGTCGCCTCGAGCACGTCGGGAAAGCTCTGCAAAAGAGTGCCGAACTCGCGCAATACGCCTGTGCGTGCCGCCTGGGCGTAGGCAATCGTAAGGAGCACGACGTGGGCGGCTATGAGCGAGATCGGCCAGGGGGCAAGCCGGCGGTGCCAGCGCAAGAGGCCGTCTTGGCCGAGCACACGCTCAACTGCTGGGACGCGAGACACGAGGAGGACCATCACGAGCGCAAGGTACGTCCCAGCGAGCCCAGTGGCACTGCCGAGGAACATCGCCACACCGCCGGGCGCCTGCAGCTGGGTCCAGCTCTCGGCCGTGATCGAGAGCCCGAGCGTCGCTCCGAACCCGACGGCGAGTACTATTACAGCAACCTCGAGCACCCAGGGCCGTGGCACCGGTCCCGGTTTCGATGCCGGCTTTCGGTGCCTGCCCCCGGTGCGTCGCGAGGAGCCGACGGGGTCGAAGGTTACAGATGTCATGGTCGGACGGCCTTCACGATACCGACGTTAGGTATCTTGCCTCCATCGGGGACCCAAGGGGTGGTAAAGATTCACCCAAGCGCGGGTGCACGGCCTCCCAGCACGAGAGACTCTCCGCTGGTGCCATCAGATCTGAGCACGTCAATCGAAAATGGTGGGCAACAGGTGAAGATTCTCGTGATCGAGGATGACGATGCCATCGCCGAACCTCTCGGGCTGGGTCTGCGCCGCGAGGGGTTCGAGGTGGCCAGGGTGAGCACGGCGGCAGCTGCTCTGGCTGCCCCACCGGCAGATCTCCTCCTGCTCGATCTGGGACTCCCGGACGGCCACGGATTCGAGCTGTGCCGGCAGCTCCGCGCGCGCTCGTCTGTACCGATCATCATCGTCACAGCTCGCGACGACGAGATCGACCGCGTGACCGGCCTCGAAATCGGGGCCGACGACTACGTGGTCAAGCCATTCGGGTTCCGGGAGCTGGCAGCGCGCATCAGAGCGGTCAACCGGCGGAGCGCGGCGGCGGCCGCGACCACCGGAAGCGGGCCGCAGCGGATCGGGGAGCTCGAGATCGACCGTCGCACCCACAGGGTCTACCTGGCAGGCGACGAGATCGCCCTGACGCCGAAGGAGTTCGACCTCCTCGCGCTGCTGGCTGTCGATCCTGGCGCGATGGTCACGCGAAGGGACATCCTCGCCGAGGTATGGGATCCCCACTGGTACGGGACCTCGAAGACCGTGGATGTCCACATCGCCTCTCTCCGCAAGAAGCTGGGTCATCCCGACTGGATCGAGACAAGTCGGGGGGTAGGGTTCCGCCTCGGTATCTCGCAGTGAGAAGCCCGTGAGACGGCGGTTGATCGGGGGTTTCTTCCTGTTCACCCTGGCCGTGGTGCTCCTCTTGGAGGTGCCACTCGGTTTCAGCCTCTCACACAACGCCCGGACGATCGCTCTCTCTGAGCTGCAAAACGACAGCGCGTCTCTCGGGGTACTCGTCGGAGCATCGCTCGGTCGCGGCGAGATGGCCGTAGCCATGAAGATCATCGCCAGGTTCGCGCGTGCCGAGAACGCCATCGTTGTCGTCGTGTCGAACGGCAAGCTCGAAATGTCGGCCGGTGCCGGCGCAGCTGAGGAGATGGCCGAACCGCCGACCCGCGCGATTCTTCGCTCGGCCGAGGCGGGGCGGGAGTCTGGGGAGGAGGGATCCCGGGATCCAGACGACGACCTCTTGTACGCGGCGTTGCCGGTAGCGCCAGCGAGCCCGGCGACACCGGGCGCCGCCACCCACCCGGCGGTGGGGGCATTCACGACAGTCTTGCTCGTAGCCGAGCCTGCCGCACCACTGCATAGGCACATCGCCAGTGAGTGGATCAGACTGGCGATCTTCGGCGCCGTCATACTTGCTGTCGCGACCGCAGCGGGCACCATGTTCGCGCGATCTCTCACGCGTCACCTCGGCGGGATCGAGGCCGCGGTCGCCGCATTTGGTGCAGGCAGCCTGTCCGAGCGCGCGCCCGTCAATCGCGGACCGTCGGAACTTAGAGCACTGGCTGACACCATCAACGAGATGGCGGAGCGCCTCGAGGAGCTGCTGCATGCCCAGCGGGCCTTTGTGGCTGACGCGTCCCACCAGCTCCGAACTCCCATGACGGCCCTTCGACTCCGTCTCGAGAACCTGGAGGACACCCTTGACAGCACGCAGAGAACGGAGCTGGCACCTGCGATAGCGGAGGCCGACCGACTGTCTCGCGTCGTAGACGGGTTGCTGGCGCTCGCGCGTACTGATGGGACCAGGCCGACGAGAGAGGAGATCGACGTCTCTGCTGCCCTCCGGGAGCGGGCAGATGCCTGGAGTGCCCTCGCCGAGGAGCGACACGTGACCCTCAGCTGCAAAGCGATGGCTGCGGCGGGCAGCGTGAGCGCGCTTCGCGCCCTTGCCTGTGCAGGCCATATCGAACAGGTGCTGGACAACCTCCTCGCCAACGCGCTCGATGCCACGCCCGCGGGAGGCTCAGTCCAGCTCGGGGCCAGCCGTATAGGCGGGCAGGTAGAGATCCACGTGATCGACAGCGGGCCGGGAATGACTTCTTCGGATCGAACCAGAGCTTTCGATCGCTTCTGGAGGCCCGAAGGCGCTCACCACGAGGGGAGCGGGCTCGGCTTGGCGATAGTTGCCCAGCTCGTCCGCGTCTCTGGAGGCACCGCCTGGCTAGATGTCTCCGAGTCAGGCGGCGTGGACGCCATCGTGCGACTGGAGGCTTGCTGAGGAGGGCACGAGCGCTGCCGCTGACTCAGCCGGAAGCGGCGATCAGCTCTGAACCGTCACGAGAGTGCCAATATGGTCGTAGCCCCAGACCTGCTCCGAGACAGGATTGGTACCGGCCACCGGCAACTCGACGCAGCCGAGGCTTTGCGGGAAACCGTAGCTAGCGCGAAGAAAGCCGTGGACCGCATCGCCGCCGTTGAAGTAGGCAATCCAGGAGACTGGATCGTCATAGTAGGTACCGTTCGGGTTGAAGCCCTTCATGTACTGGAACTGGTACCGCAGGTACACCGGGAAAGTCCCGTCCGCCGTCGGCGACTGCGGGATGCCGGTGTTTACCGCGGTCGTGATGATGATCCTGCCGTTGTACCAGAGGCGCAGCTGCTCGGGAAGGCTCTGAGTGACGTCGATATAGGCATAGCCGTACGGATCGCGCGCGTGCTGCACCTCGGCGGTGGCGAGGTACGACCACAGCAAGGGGTTCGACAGACCGACAGGGTCCAGTCCCTCGACTTGCTCGAAAGTCATGAGAGCGCCCTCGGTCACGACCGTATATGCGCCGGCCCCCCACAGAGAGGTCAGCTGGGCAGGCATCTTCCAGCGCCACGTGAAGCTACCGGCAGGCGGCGAGTAGTCCAGCTGCGCCTGAGCTTCAAGAGCGCTCTGTCTGCGCGTCGCCTTGGTGGAAACGACGGCCGCGGTGGTGACGCGATCCGCCGCTCCAGCCGGAACGGCTGGTGCGGGGCCTGCGCCGTTCGACTGCCACTGAAGCGGCAGGTAGCCGAGCTGCGCAAGCACCTGCTGCAGGCGCAACACTGATCCCTGGCCCATCGTGTAGCTAAGCGTGCTCGTGGGACGCCCCTGCGCCGACCCTGCCACGACGACAGGGCTCGGCAGCTTGACCGTCAGTGACTCACCTGGCCAGGCTCCCGGACCCGCGGGGTCGAAGACGAGGGTGTAGGCGTTCGGCTCCCTCCACTTGCCCGGCGTAGGCGGGTTGAGAACCGGGCGCGCCGCGCCGAAGACCGTTGCAACCGGTTTGGACAAGGCGAGGGTGATTGCCGTGCTGGGCCGAAGCCTCGCGTATCCGGGCCGCGGAGAGACCAAGGCCATCGTCCTGCGGCCGCCGAAGTACGTGATCCTCACCGGGGTCGAGAGTCGGACCCATGGCTCCGGAGTGGCGGCAACAGTGACATGATCAACCGTCCCGGCCGCTACTGCAGAACCCACAGTCACGACGGTGGAGGGGATCGGGAGCTTCAAGGTGTGATGGACACGACCGTCCTGCCAAACCACCTCTGTGACGGGGCGGCTGAAGCTCACGTCGCCACGTGTGCCGGGACGGACCCGCACGACGGAAGCGGTCAGCACGGTGACCGGTGTCGTCACCGTCGTCTCGGCACGCGCCGCGCCACCGGTCAGCCATTCGCTCCAGCTGGGAGCCACTGCGGTGGCCTCGACCTCGACACTGGCTCCTGCCGGCAGCGCGACGGCTGGATAGAGCAGCCCGCTGCGGTCCTCCAGCCGAACCCTCCGACCTGCAAGGACCGCCTCGATGCCCGCAAGATGAACACCGATGCCCTGCTCGCTCACAGCCGCGAGAGCTCCGTTAGAGGGGCGCAGGCTGACTCCGGGTCGGTCCGTTAGGGCAATAACCACCAGGCCGACGCCAACGAAAGCGGCACCGCCGGCCAGGACCAGGAGTGCCCTTTTCCACCGGGCGTCCCGCTTCTCGCCGCGTAGATGCGCCCTCTCGGTCACGTCGCCTGCCTCCTCTCGCACTTTGGATCTTGCCAGGACTTTCGCCCGGAGCGTACGTCGGCCAGGCAGATCGCTTGCGACTGCCGCACGAGCACCATCAAGTCGTTCGCTGTGAGACAGTGCGTCACCTCGCGACTGGAACCGCTAACGAAGGTGGCCCAGACGACCCACCACCCATGCCCACCGCCGGGAACCGCACAAGCCCGGTCTGCTCGGCGCCCCGCATGCAAGATGATAGTGCACGCCCAAGCGTAGGAGCGCGGGCCTATACGGCGTCTTCAGCCAAGCGATGACCTCGCTCTGCTGGAGGACCGCGGAGCGAAGGTGGCTCAGGGAACGATGAGCACCGGGCGGTTGGAGATATGAAGCAACTTGAAGGCCGAGCTTCCGAGCATGAGGGCGGCTATCTCCGACCGGCCCCGACTCCCCATCACGATCAGGTCCGCCTCCTCGGACCGCGCGGCTTCCGCGATGGCTTGCGCGACATGCCCGACGCGAGCGCGCACGACCTTTGCACTCACCGGCACCCCGGAGCTCCTCAGCACCGCGATCTCCCTGGCGAGGAGCTGTTCACCCTCTCCGGTATCCTCCAGATCGAAACCGCCGGCGAAACGCCCCGCCGGAGCGCTCACATGCTCCACCACATGCAAGAGCTGCACGGTGCCGCCCGAGATCCTGGCTAGATCGCTCGCCCTTGCGACTGCGCGGTCGGACGCGGGCGAGCTGTCCACGGCAACGATCAGCTTTTCGAACATCTCTCTCCTCCTTCTGGCTCCGACATGGCCCGCCTTTGCTGTGCATAATCGTCCGCCGCGAGCCCGTTCGCCCCTCGCTGAAGAAGCGAACGGGCATCAACCGTGCACTTGCTCAGGAGGCGGTCACCGGCACACGGGTCACCGGGGGTTTCGTCTCCTGCGAGACCGGCACGCGGATCTCGAGGATCCCATCCTTGTATGCTGCGCTCACGCCGGGCTCGTTGCTGCCGAGGGGGAGCGGCAGCTCACGCATCAGCTCGCCATAGCGGAACTCGGACCGGTAACCCTCCTTGCCCTTGGCTTCGGAGCGCTCAGTGCGGTGAGCCACAACGCGCAGCACGTGGTCTGCGAGGGTGACCTCTAAATCCTTGTCGGGGTCTATTCCCGGAAGCTCCGCCCGGACGACGAAATCGCCACCGTCTTGCAGTTCCTCGATCCTGAAGGCTTCACCGAGATCCACGTCGAAGTCGAGCAGCCTACGCAGACGCTCGGGACGAAAGTCCAAGGAGAATCTTTCATGCTTCGTGAGCGTCATAGCTGACCTCCTTTCGGTGGCGGTCCGTCCGCCATCTGAGATCAGCATGCGCCTCGGGGAGCCCACGCGCTAGGGCCGAAAGTCGGATTCCTCCTGCCGTGCGAGCAGCTCTTCTCCGTCGCGAACTATGACCACCGGACAATGAGCGTGAGTAGCGAGGTGCAGCCCCACCGAGCCGAGAAGCATGCCCGAAAACGACCCATGACCCCTTGAGCCGACGACGACAAGAGCAGCCTGCTGCGACTCGCGAAGCAGGACGGCCGCAGGGTGACCCTCTACGATGCTCAGCGTCAGGTCCAGATTCCCGGGCTCCTCTGAGCCGACCACCTCCGCCACAGTCGCGGTGACGATCCTTCGCGCATCCGCCTCGAAGTCAAGGTCCTCGGGCAGGGGCGTGACCCAGCCGTAGGTTGTCGGAATCTCCCAGCTGATCACCACCTGCAGGCTGGCTCCAGTCAGTAGAGCCTGCCGGACGGCCCATGCCAGCGCGGCCTTGGCCGAGTCTGAGCCATCGACGCCTACAACGATCCCCGACGGCGCCTCCCCTCTGATTTCGCTGCCTGCACCAGCCATCTCCGGTCTCCTATTCCTGCAGCCGACCCTGCTACCTCGTTACGAGAATGCCTTGCACTCGACCGTGACCGCCAGAGTCTTACGGCTCTAGAATTGCCCCCGGAGGGAGCGCAATATCTCTGACATGGCAAGAGCGATGATGCGTGCCTTTGCTGTCGACAGTCCCGGGCCCATCGAGTCCCACCCGCTCCGGTTGGTGGAGCGTCCGGTACCAGACCCCGGTATCGGCCAGATCCTCGTGCGCGTGCACTCGTGCGGCGTCTGCCGTACCGACCTCCACCTAGCCGAAGGAGACCTGGCCCCGCGCCTGCCGCTCACGGTACCTGGACATGAGATCGTCGGTGTGGTCGATCGCCTCGGGCCGCAAGCTTCCGGCAGGTTCGACTTGGGCGACAGGATCGGGGTGGCTTGGCTCGCGAGTACGTGCGGCGTGTGCCGCTTTTGCCGCCGCGGGAACGAGAACCTCTGCGTCTCTCCTAGCTTCACTGGATGGGATCGGGACGGCGGCTACGCCGAGTACGCCCTGGCCGACGAAGACTTCGCCTACCGCTTACCGCAGGGTTTCGATGACGCCACCGTGGCCCCACTCCTGTGCGCCGGGATCATCGGCTACCGCTCCCTCCGTCGCTCGAGCCTCCGCCGAGGAGGTGTGCTCGGCATATACGGCTTCGGTGCTTCGGCTCACCTCACTGCGCAGGTGGCTTTGGCCGAGGGCGGGACCGTCCATGTGCTGACGCGATCGCCAGAGGCTCAGCAGCTCGCGCTTGGGCTTGGGTGTGCCAGCGCCGGCGGAGCCTACGATCATCCCCCCGAGCCGCTCGATGCCGCCGTGTTGTTCGCGCCTGTTGGGGACCTTGTTCCGACCTGCCTTGCTGCCCTCGACCGCGGGGGGACGCTCGCCATCGCGGGAATCCACCTGAGCGACATCCCGCGGCTCAACTACGCCAGCCACCTATTCGGGGAGAGGACTGTGCGCAGTGTCACGGCAAACACCCGGAAAGACGGCCGCGACTTCCTTGAGATCGCCGCGCGCATCGACATCAAGGTGACAACGACTCCCTACCCTTTCGAAGACGCGAACACTGCCCTCCTCGACCTCGCCCAGGACCGGGTGCAGGGGGCGGCCGTTCTCGTCTTCCCGGCTTCCGGTAGTTAGCGTGTCACCTCGGGGCCTGGGCCGCCGTGATGGCCCGGATCACGCCCCGACCCGCTCTCGGACCATTTTAGGATTGACTATTGCCGGTATTTGCGTCAGCGTGGCTCCCATAGAGAGGACTCCATGAACGCCGAAGCGCTGCGACACGTCGTCGAGGTGGCAACCCGTGCCCCCTCGGTCCACAACACCCAGCCTTGGCACTTCGCTGGCCGTGCCGAGCCAGACGGAAAGATCACCGGCATCGCTGTCTTGGCAGACCGAGAACGCGTGCTGGAGGTGATCGACCCCGAGGGCCGAGAGCTCCACATGAGCTGCGGCGCAGCCATCGAGTTTGCCCGAATTGCCGTCCGCGCTCTCGGCCTGTCGTGCGCCGTCACTCTCTTCCCCGACGTCGATCGGAGTGACCTGCTCGCGCTCATTGGTATCGGGAATGAGGAACCGCCCACCGACGAGGAACTCCAGCTCATCGCCGCGGTTCCCGACCGCTACACGGCCCGTGAGCGCTTCGACGACACACCGGTGCCGGATGAGCTCGTGGTGCGTCTCGAAGAGACGGTGGCGGAAGTGGGGACCTGGCTTCGGGTGCTTGGGGACCGAGAAGACGAGGTGACCCTGGCCGTCCTGCTCGCGCGCTCCGACGAGATCGAACGGCACGACAGCCGATACGAATCTGAGCTCACCACCTGGCTGCACCGGCCCCAGAGCTCGCGCGACGGAATTCCGCCGGACGCGACCGTCTCGACCCAGGAAAGGGCATCCTCCTTCCGGCTGCGAGAGATGGAGAGCGACGTCGAGGTGCCGCGTGCCTCGGCGGCGGACCGCCCGCCAAAGGAGCCCCCGCCCGCCGAGCACCCCCTCGTATGCATCATCGGTACCCCCGAGGACGACGCGCGTGCCTGGCTGCAGGCCGGTCAGGCTCTCGGTCGGTTGCTCCTCGAGGCCGCCGCCTTCGGCGTACAGGCCTCACCTATGACACAGGTGACCGAGGTCCCTTCGGTTCGCGCCATGCTCACGGCTGGTCTTGGCCTCGTTGGACACCCTCAGATCGTCCTGCGAATGGGATATGCCCACGGACACCCGAGCACGCCGCGTCGTCCGGTGGACTTGGTCTTGGACCTGCCTGATCCATGAGACCAGGGTCCGGTGGTCATCTCGGCCCCAGAGCATCGGCGATCTCGGAGAGGAATTTCCGAACCGCCGTCTCGGCCACCCGGTGCAGCGCGACACGATCAAGAGCGGCCCCGAGCTGGGACAGCGGCACGAGATAGCGACCGCTCACCGATAGGCGGCTGTAACCCTCTCCTGCCTCGAAGAGCTCAATGTCCGCATCGAGCCAGGGCAGGAGTCGCTCGAAGGCGGCCGGCTCGAGGCGGACAGGCACTATCACGCTGGTCTCTCCTCTACGGGCCTCGCCGATGACCGCGTCGAACCGCTGGCGCTGGGCCGACCGGATGGCTGCCTCCCGCCACTCTCCGCGATGGTCCAGCAACTCTGGTGCCAGCTCCTCGAAGGAGCGCTCGAGATGGAGAAAGTCGTTCACGAACACGGCATGGCGGCGGCGCGAGGGGGTGGCTCCGGCGCCTGCCGTGCCGTGATCGGAGCCGGACGGGTCGCGCCTCGGTGCACTGCTCATGCCTGGGCCTCCCGTCTCTCTCGAGGCTCAGCCAGCTACGGAGCGCAGCGGTGCGTTCCGGATCGCCGACCTTCTCCAAACTCACGTCGTAATCATGGTGGCGCTTGGAGGTGCAGCCTGATAGGGCCAAATGACACATCGGATAGCCACCGGACGGCACTTGGCCCAGCTTCTACCACCACTGTGCCATCGCATATGGGTTCGGACAGCATCGAGGGTACGCCCACCACGAACCGCTGGCGCTGCCAGCGCTAAAGTGGAACCCTCCAGGTGATCGTCGTGCCTTGCCCGGGCTCGGAATGCACCTCGACGGTGCCACCGAGCCTTTCTGCGCGCGCTGCCATGTTCCGCAGGCCGTGGCCACCGGAGGCAACCGGGGGTCTCATCCCGACCCCATCGTCCCTGATGCTGACCTCCAGCTCGTCGGCCTTGGCAGCCACCACAACCTCGACTCGGCTCGCGCGCGCATGTCGAGCCGCGTTGGACAACGCCTCGCGCACCACTGCAACTGCTTCCTTCAGTACCTCGCTCCCGGCCGCAGTATCGAGCGGGCCTTCGAAGGCGACACGGGGTAGGAACCCGAGTGCGTGGCGCGCGTCGTTGATGGTCCTTGTGATCTCGGCCTGCGCACCTGCCGGACTCCGGGTCTCGAGCTCGAAGATCGTGCTTCGGACATCGGCGATCGTGAGGTCGAGCTCGTCGACTGCCGCCTCGATGCGCGCCGCGGCACTTGGTGGCTCCACGAGCCTGCACAGCCCTTGGAGACTCAGACCGATGGCGAAAAGACGCTGGATCACCGTGTCATGGAGGTCTCTGGCAATGCGCTCCCGGTCTGCAAATAGCGCCATCTCACCTAGGCGCTGATGCAGGGCGACGTTGTCGATCGAAACGCCGGCGGCTGCAGCCAGCGCCGACAGCAGCCTCTCGTCGTGCTCGCTGAAATCGCGACCTCCACGCTTCTCGGTCAGGTACAGGTTGCCGAACACGACGCCTCTTACCCTTATCGGCACGCCAAGGAAGGAGTGCATCTGAGGGTGATTGGGCGGGAAGCCTGCCGACATCGGATGCGCGGACAGATCCGCCAAGCGAATCGGGCGCGGATCGCGCAAGAGCAGGCCGAGCACACCACGTCCCGTAGGCCTGTCCCCGACCTGCGCCTCCTCCTCAGGCGACAGGCCATAGGTAACGAACTGAGCGATTGCATCACCTGTCGGGTTGAGCACGCCGAGGGCGCAGTAGGTGGCCTCTGTAAGCTCGCACGCAGCGGCGACTATCCGCTTGAGCACGCCGTCAAGCTCGAGGTCGGACCCGAGGGACAAGATCGCGTCAAGAAGCCTCGACTCCTCGAATGGAGACGACCGCCGCTTCGACATGATTCTGACCATACTCAATCAACACTGAGGTCGCATCGAGCCCCGTGTATCTGAGCCGCCCCATCACCGGCTCGCCCGTCAGCCTGCCTGAGGGCCGAAATGCAGCCGGCGGGTCGGGTCAAGTCCGAAGCGCAGGGCCGTCTGCTGGGCCGTCCACACGGCCGAAGCGCAGGGCCGTCCGCAGGGCCGAAGCGCAGCGGGGGGACTCGCGGCCGACTTGGAACCGGCTGCTAGACGACCGTGGGCGGTACGCCTGCCCTGCTCCAGGGCGGATCCCCGGGCACGGGCTCCCCTCGGGCACCAACATTCATGCCGGAGGACCCCGACTTTCCCAAAGTCAGCGAAAAGGTCGAACGGTCGCTCATCCTCCATGAGGATCGACCCTTCGGTCTCAGAGCCCTGTGGGCCAGCGTCGGCAACAACAGGGTGTAGCGCAGATGTGCAGACGTCCAAATGAATGCATATGCAGGCATCAGCATTTGCAGATATCAATATCCGGCAGCCTGCCCAGCCTGTCCATCCATAGCGGGCATTAGGGTCGGCGACGCCGAACCGGGGACGCCGCCGTGATGGCGGCAGCGACTCGGCTCCGCTCCTCGACGGCGTGGTTCTACACCCGGACGGCGAGCGAGGGGTCGGAATGGCCGAGCAGCCGCCAAACCCGATTGGCCCGCCCCGCCGCTTCCCCACCCGCGAGCTACGGGTCGGAACGACAAGAAGACGCTGTCACTTTGGGACGCACGCGTCGGCACGAGGCGCTACACGCACCACCGCGACCGCCTGTTGTTCGTCGTCGACCTCGTACAGCACCCGATAGCCACCCCGAATAGCGCCGTGCAGCCCGGCCGGAACAGAGTCGATTGCAAGCGCTCGATGTCCTCGACCCACGGCAGCACGACCGCCGGCCGCCGGTGGCGGGTGATGGTAGCCCGCGCGTGCGTCGCGGCTATCTCCTCAACCAGCTCGGTGCGCCTCGCTTCGGCCTCAGTCAACGGCAGAGTCGTCGTCCACGCAGTGCACTGTGCCGATTTCGGACCTGTCAGTGGATGGAGGGCTATGCCCGCTCACTCATGGACCCGGCCGGGGCACGGGGCGACTTCGCCGAGCAGACCGTGACCGACTGGCCGTGCTCGCGGAGTACCAGCCGCGCGCCATGCGGAAAAGCACCGTCGGCGCCGTCCAGCGCAGTCCTGGCAATCTTACGACGCGCTCTTCTCGACCTTCTCGCTACTGTCGACCTCCTCGCTACCGGCGACGTTAGGCGTACCACCGCGGCGGTCCACCAGCAACTGGCCACCGTTGGCTGATCCCACACGCGTGCCATCGCCATGGCTCAATCATCATCAACCCGGGGGGCCACAAATACGGCAGCCTCTATTTGCGAACGCTTTCCGTTGACGTCGTAGCCAGCAACTGGGCGCGGCCGAATCCGCCCTGCAAGACCCGACCGCTGAATTCTCCGATAGAGGTCGCCCGACCCGAGACAGGTGACGGAGGGACTCAAGAGCTCAAACGGGCAGAGGCTCCCGGGGGCCGCCCGAGACGTTGATCAGTGCACTGCGTACGCACGCCCTGAGCTGCCCTATGCAACGCCATCTCGGCGAAAGCCTCGACCGCGAAGTCGCAGCGTACAGGCCGCTCGCGTCGCGCCACCCTGCATACGCATGCGTACGCAGCGTTGATAAGGCCCCGAGAAAGACACCCGAGAAACCCGCATCTCCGACGGGCGGCGGAACAAGAAACCGCTGGTCACCGGGCTGCCCTGTCCAGCCTCCCGGGCGGTTGCCCTACTGACGTGGGCCCGGCGTGCGAGCTCCCGAGAGACGCTGGCTCCAGGCGCTACGCGCTCTTGAGGTACTGGCGGAGGGCTCTGCGGATGAGCTCGGAGACGGTGACGCCGTCGGTCTGTGCCCGCCGGGCGACTTCGTCGCGAAGGTCGGGGTCCAGCCGCACCGACTCGACTAACTTGGCAGCCTCACCGAGCGGTGGCCGGCCAGGTCCCCGGCGACGTCCCTTCAGCTGATCAGGCTCGTAGCCGCGCTCGGCTTCCTCGGCGAACCGCTCGATCGTCTCGTCGGTGATCGGCTCGCCGCTCGTGGTGTGTCCGCACGTGTGCTTCTGGGTCATGACTCGTCTCCGAAGAGCTCCTGGACGGTCGAGCGCCGAAGTCCCATCGCGTGGATCACCAGCTCATCTCCCCCGAGGTCCAAGACGACCGGTTCAAGCATGTTGCCGGCGCGGTCGGGTCCGGCGAGCAGGTAGCGCTGGGGGTCGTCGCCCAGCTCGACCCAGGTGACCGAGTGGGCCACCGCGTGCTCGATGCCCTCGTCGGCGACGCCATGGCGCCGGGCTGAGTCGTGGATCTCCATACAGAATAAGTGTAGTACGAGAAAGCCAGCGACGCGCGGGGCAGACGGCGCACTGGGCTTGGCCGAAGCTTTCGCCAGCCATGGCGACCTCGGAGTGCAGCGCCGCAAGCCTGCCGGGCCGTTCCGGAAGCTCTCGTTCACTCGGCCGCGCCTGACGCCTGCAGTGCTCCACTCGCCGGGCGTGATCAGTCCCCAGATCACGCCCCTCCACGGTCCGCAGCGTACGGCAGGCGTCGGCACGGCCTGTGGGTGGCGGTCGACGCGATCCGAGCCGATCGGGTGTCACAACACGGCGGGCGTCGGCGTCGGATTGTCGAGACGAGATCGAGGAGGGTGCCCGTGGGCGACAGGGTCGATGTCGAGGTGGTGGTGGTCGGAGCAGGGCTTGCCGGGCTTGTCGCGGCGGCGGTGGCGGCGCGACGTGGAGCGTCGGTCGTGTGCTGCGACGTGCGCGCGGCGGGGGGCCGGGCGCGAAGCGACGAGCGGGAAGGGTTCGTCTTGAACCAAGGGCCCCACGCCCTCTACCGCAGGGGAGTTGGAGTCGACGTGCTCGGCCGGCTGGGTGTCGGGTTCACG
>JAKACA010000142.1 GCA_021796455.1 Actinomycetes bacterium | reverse complement strand
CTCGGCGCAGTTCTCGAACCCGGAAGCGACAGCCAAGTCCTGGCCGATCACAGTCGCATGGCTTGCCCGATGCCTGATCGGAGACCAACGCCGCTCTGCAGGCACGTAACGGGGCCGGGGCCGGGGGGCCGGGGGGCCGGGGGGCCGGGGCCGGGGCCGGGGCCGGGGCCGGGGCCGGGGCCGGGGCCGCCATTTTGGGCGAACCTCGTGCCTGAAGTGACCGGACAGGGGGGTCGCCGGTCACTTTCGGCACACGTTTCGGAGCCAGCCAGCCGCTGCGGTCACTTTCGGCACACAGTTCCGGCCCGGCCAGCCGCTGCGGTCACTTTCGGCACACAGTTCCGGCCCGGCCAGCCGATAGATCCCGCATGATTTGACAACTGCAGTACTGATCGCTTGATATATCTGTCAATCATGCGGATTGGCGACTTCTCTCGGCCCCGCATCGGGTGGCGCCGGCAACGCGCCGCTGAGGCAGCGAAGGGGACAGCCGCGGGGGCGGGGACGGTGCAAGCCGCGGGGGCGGGGACGGTGCAAGCCGCGGCGAACCGCAACCGCGGCTCGTTGCAGCTTCGCCACGTCGATGCCGGCTCCTGCAATGGCTGTGAGCTGGAGATTGCCTCGATCTTCTCTCCCACCTACGATGCCGAGCAGTTCGGCATCCGTCTCGAGGCGTCTCCCCGGCACGCAGACGGCCTCCTAGTGACCGGCCCTGTCACTGTCAACATGTCCGGACCGCTTCGCAAGACCTTCGATTCGGTCCCAAGACCTCGGATCGTTATCGCGCTCGGTGACTGTGCCCGAGACTGCGGCGTGTTCAAGGGTGCCTACGGCGTCGAGGGAGCCGTCGGCGACGTCGTCCCGGTTGACCTCGAGATCCCGGGCTGCCCGCCGCACCCGGCAGCGATCGTCGCGGCGCTGCGCACAGTGGCAGGCACGTGAGCGCGGCCCTGCTCGCGGCCGCCGCCATGCTCGGGCTGCTGGCCTCGGGGGCCGGCGCCGTGGCCCCGGTCAAGCTGAGAGCAGTACTCACGGTCATCCTCACCGTCGCGGCGTGCGGGTGCGCCGGAGCGGCGGCCGTCGAAGTGCTCAGTACGGGACACACTGCGGTGATCGAGACCGGCTCGCTCATGCCGCTCAGCAGATTCGCCCTCGGGCTCGACGCCCTCGGCGCCCTTTTCACCTTGGTCGCGGCAAGTATCGGAGCCTGCGCGATGGTCTTCCGCCTCGGCTACGCCGGCCACGGCCTGTCCAGCCGGACCGCGTCGAGCACGCTGCCCCTCTTCGTCACGACTCTCCTGCTCGTGCCCGCTGCCTCGAATGTCACGACTTTCCTCTACCTCTGGGAGCTCATGGCGCTCACCTCCCTCGTCCTCGTGCTGACCGACCACCGCCATCGCCCCGAGGTGCAGGTTGCCGGTCAGTGGTACGCCGTCATGACTCAACTCGGAGCCGCAGCCATCCTCATCGGCCTGGTCCTGCTTGCCACCAGGGCAGGCAGCCAGTCCTTCACGGCCATCGCTGAGCGCGGTCCACGCCTCACGCCCTCGGTGCGCGACACGGTCTTCCTGCTCACCCTCGGGGGCTTTGCCTCCAAAGCCGGTGCGGTCCCGCTCCACGTCTGGCTGCCGCGAGCCCACCCGGAGGCTCCCGGCCCTGTCTCGGCCCTCATGTCGGCCGCGATGGTGAACCTCGGCATCTATGGGATCGTCCGCGTAGGCGATGGGCTGCTCGGCGGCGGCCCGGCCTGGTGGTGGCTCCTCGTGATGGCCGTCGGAGCGCTATCCGCCCTCTTCGGGTCGCTCCACTCGGCGACGAGCACCGACCTCAAGCGGCTACTGGCCTACTCGACGACCGACAACGTCGGACTGATGCTGCTTGGCGTAGGCGCGTCCGGTCTCTTCGCCGCGACCGGGCACCGGACCCTCGCTCTGGTCGCGCTCGCGGCGGCACTGCTTCACGTCGCCTTCCACGCCGTATTCAAGGGCTCGCTCTTCCTCTCCGCCGGTTCTGTCCAACAAGCGACGGGCACCCGCGACCTCGACAGCCTGGGTGGTCTTCTCCGGGCCATGCCAGTGAGCGCGCCGATCTTCATCGTGGGTGCTCTCGCGATCGCGGCTCTGCCGCCGCTGTGCGGTTTCGTCAGCGAGTGGCTCCTCCTGCAGGCAATGCTTCACGGGCTCCCGTCGAGCAACACGGCAATCGCCATCGCCATGCCGGTAGGAGTCGGCGCGCTCGCTCTCACCGGGGGCCTGACGGCGGCGACCTTCGTCAAGGCAGTCGGGATCGGGTTTCTTGGCCGGCCCCGAAACGAAGCAGTCGCCACGGCCGGCGACGTTCCAAGGTCGATGGCGACTGGAGCGGGTGTCTTGGCAACAGCCTGCCTGGTACTAGGCGTCGCACCCTTCCTCGTCCTCCCGGCGGTGCTCGACGCCGCGAGGACGGCCACAGGCACAACTATCGCCGACCCACTGTCAAGAGGCTGGAGTCTCGGCCTTTCGGGCGTGCATGGGGCCCTGGCCCCGGGTCTGATAGCCGCCGGCCTCACGCTCGCCATCGGCCTCGTCGCAGGCGCGAGACGCCTGGCCCAGGTCCGGGCGCTCCGCCATGTCGAAGCCTGGGGATGTGGCAGGGAGATACAGACAGCACGGATGCAGTACACGGCCACATCGTTCGCCGAGCCCCTTATCCGCGTCTTCGACGACGTCCTGCAGCCTGTCCATGACCTTGACATCAGTCACACTGCCGAGTCGCGCTACTACGTCGAGTCAGCCAGGTTCCATACCTCGCTCGAGGACGGTTTCGAGCGCCACCTGTACCGACCCGCAACCTCGATGCTCCGGTGGTGGGGCGCCCTCACGAGACGAATCCCGAACGGAAGCGTCCACCGCTACCTGGTGTTCGGCTTCGTGGCCCTCGTACTCGTCCTTGTCGTGGTGGCATAGAGGTGGCGCCGTGAGTAGCTCCTGGCCGGCCGCGACCGTCGCGGCTACCTCCGTCCTGCAGGTTGTCCTTCTCGTCGTAGGCGGCCCTCTCCTCGTCGGCCTGATGCGCAAGGTCCGCTGCCGTCTCGAAGGCCGCGCCGGCCCTCCGATCCACCAGCCGCTGCTGGACCTCCGCAAGCTCGCCCGCCGCGAGCGCATGCGTCCCGAGCACGCAACTTGGGTCTTCTCGGCGGCGCCTCTCGTCCTCGTGGGGACCACCCTGGTCATCGCCGCCGTCGCCCCGCTTCTCACCACGAGCCCGGCGTTTGGTCAATATGGCGATCTCTTCGCCATCGTCTACCTGCTGCTCCTCGGCTCGGTCGCACTCGCCCTCGGCGCCCTTGACACCGCCACGGCCTTTGGCGGCATGGGCGCCAGCCGAGCCATGACGATCGGGGCGGTCGCCGAGCCGGCGCTCCTGCTGTCGGTCCTCGCTCTCTCGATCCCCGCGCACTCTTCAGACCTGCCGGCGATCATCACCGGGTCGCTCACCCATCCGATCTGGCTAGCGACGCCGCAGCGGCTCCTGGCTCTGGTTGCCTTCGTCATCGTGATCGTGGCCGAGAGCGGCCGGCTCCCCGTGGACAATCCGAGCACGCACCTCGAGCTGACGATGGTCCACGAGGCGATGATCCTCGAGTACGCCGGGGCCGACCTCGCCCTCGTAAGGCTCGGGGAGTCGATGCGCCTCGCTCTTATGATCTGCCTGCTGGCCGACCTGTTCGTGCCGTGGGGCATCGCCACAGCACCGGGTCCGGCGCATGTGGGCCTCGGACTTGTCGCCATCGTCGCGAAGGTGGCCGTGCTCGGTGCCGGCCTTGCAGCCTTCGAGGTCACCGTCGCAAGACTCCGCCTCTTCCGCGTGCCCGAGCTCATGGCCGGCGCTTTCGTCCTCGCCGTCCTCGCCGTCGTCTCCGCGCTGGTGAGCCCGTGAGCGGGCAACCGTTCGCCTCGGGTCTAACCCTCGCGGTAGGCGCGGTGCTCGTCTGTGCCGTCGCGGTGCTCTGGCTCTCGTCCCTCGCCTCTGTCATCCGTGCCGTCTCGTTGCAAGGGATCGCCCTCGGCACCGTCGCCATCGTCCTCGGCCTGCACCTCCACGACCCCGCGCTCATCGCGACGGCGGCGGTCGTCATCGTGGTTAAGGGGCTCGCCATCCCCATGCTGTTGCGCCACGTCACCGGCGACCAGCCCCTGGAACGAGAAACCCGCCCCCTCGTCAATGTTCCAGCCTCCCTCGTGGCTTCAGCCGCGGTGATATTCATCGCCTTCGCGCGCACCCGCGGGATCGCCCGTTACGTTGGCACCACCGCCGGGTCCTTGGTACCGGTCGGGTTCGCGGCGCTGCTCGTGGGTTACTTCGTGCTTGTGTCCAAGAGGCGCCCGGTCTTCCAGATGGTCGGGATCCTCCTCGTCGACAACGGCATCTCACTCGTCGCGTTCCTCGTGACAGCCGGGGTGCCGTTTCTCATCGAGCTGGGAGTGTCTTTGGACGTGTTGCTCGCAGTTGTCGTCCTCGGCGTGCTCGCGGTCCGGCTACGCACCGACTTCGGCGACTTGGACCTCGACGATCTGCAGGAGCTGCACGACTGATGGCTCTCATCGGCCTCCTCCTTCTCCCCTTGCTCGGCGCGGGTGTCTTAGCTATTGGCCGAGCACGCCCGGCGGCGGCGTACACCGCCGTGGCCACCAACTGCGCCGTGCTGGTGCTCGCCATCGGCGTGGCTGTGCGCGAGAGGGAGATCGGCCCGCTGTCGGGCGCCTACGGTGTGCTACGGGCCGATGCCCTGAGCGCTTTCATGGCTCTGGTCATCGGCGCCATCGCGTGTCTGGCTTCGTGGATCGGCGTGCGCATGATCGCGGCCGATCTGGCCGAACAGCGGTGCAGCCGGGCGCGGGCGACGACCTACCTCGTGCTCGTGCAGGGTTTCGTCGCCGCGATGCTTCTCGCCGTTCTCGCCGCCAACGTGGGCGTGCTGTGGGTAGCTATCGAGGCGACGACGATCGTGACGACCTTTCTCGTCGGACACAGGCGGACGAAAGGGGCGCTCGAGGCGTCCTGGAAGTACATCGTCATCTGCTCGGTCGGGATCGCACTTGCTTTCCTCGGAACGGTCCTCGTCTACCTGGCCGCGATGCACACCGGAGGACACTCAGCCAGCGCTCTCGATTGGACTTCTCTCAGGTCGCACGCCTCCCATCTCGATCCTGCGGTCATGCGCGTCGCCTTCGCCCTGCTGGTGCTCGGCTATGGGACCAAGGTGGGGCTCGTGCCGATGCACAGCTGGCTCCCCGATGCCCACAGCCAGGCACCCGCACCCGTATCAGCCCTCATGTCGGGCGTCTTGTTGACGGTGGCGTTCTATGCCATCTTGCGCTTCAAGGCGGTCATGGACGTGGCGGTCGGCCCGAGCTACTCACGGGCGCTGCTCGTGACGGTCTCGCTGCTATCACTTGCCTTCGCCGCGTCGCTCCTCCTCACCCAGCGCGACTACAAGCGCATGCTCGCCTACCACAGCATCGAGCACATGGGTCTCATCGCCCTCGGTGCAGCTGCCGGCATCCCTCTCGCGATCGCAGCCGTGCTTCTCCACATCCTTGGTCACGGACTGGCCAAGAGCGTCCTATTCCTGGCCTCGGGCGAGATCATGGCGGTCGAGGGTACGAGCCGGATCGACGGCGTGCATGCCCTCCTCGCGCGCCGACCGGCCCTTGGGGGCATCTTCGGCGTCGGCCTCCTGGCGCTGCTCGGCCTTCCGCCGTTCAGCCTGTTCACGAGCGAGCTCCTGATGATCCGTGCGGAGTTCGAGGTCGGACTTGGCTGGGCCGCCGCAGCCGCCATGGTCGCAATGGTCGTGATCTTCGTCGCCGTCGCGGCCCATGCCCGTCACATGCTCTTCGGCCCGGCCGCCGGAGCCCGAGCCGGGACTGGGGCGGACACCGGAGCTGGTGCTGGGGCGGGGGACGAGTCGGGCGGGATCGGAAGCGCCGCGCCAGGCGTGTCCTCGCCTCTCGTCACAGCTCCGCTCGTCGCCGGCCTTGTCGCCTGCGGCCTCATCGGTGTCTTCGCCTGGCCTCTCACGGGTCTCCTGTCGGCGGCCGCGCACGTGGTGGCCCGGTGACCACCATCGGCGAGCACGTGGAGTTGGACCTCGTGCCGGCCGGCAATCACCGCCGCGCGGCTGTGGTGACACGCGACCAGCTCCTTGCGGCCGCCACGGCCCTGCTCGGGGCGGGCATGCGCCTTGCCCTTGTGTCGGGGCACGACGACGGCACCTCGATGCGTGCCGTCTACCTGTTCACCTCCGGACCACCTGATAGAAGGGTCGAGCTGCATCTCGAAATCGACCGGTCGAGCCCACAGGTGCCGAGCCTCGCCGGCGTCTCGTTTCCCGCGAGCCGCTTCGAGCGAGAGATGCGCGATCTCTTCGGGATCGAGCCCATCGCGCATCCCCAACCGCGCAGGCTCGTGCTCCACCAGCACTGGCCGGCGAACTGGTTCGCGCTGCGCCATGGAACCGGACACCGGCCTGAGATGGTCGCAGACGCCGGAGGGTTTCCTTTCATTCCCGTCGAAGGTGCAGGTGTCTACGAAATCCCGGTCGGTCCCGTGCATGCAGGGCTCATCGAGCCCGGCCACTTCCGGTTCTGGGTAGTGGGCGAAACGATCCTCCGCATGAAGGCCCGTCTCTGGTACCTGCACAAGGGGATAGAGCGCCTTTTCGAGGGCAGGGACGTCAGCTCGGGCCTCGAGCTTGCCGAGCGGATCTCGGGCGACACCGCCGTTGGCCATAGCCTCGCCTACTGCCTGGCGATCGAGGATGCGTTGTCGATCGAGATTCCTCCCGCCGCCCGGGTGTCCCGGTCGATCTTGTTGGAGCTCGAGCGCCTCTACAACCATGTCGCAGACATCGGCGCTCTCTGCAACGACGTGGGCTTTGCTCTCGCCAACGCCCGGGCGCTCGGCCTTCGCGAGCAGCTCTTGCAGCTCAACGGGGAGGTCACCGGACACCGGCTCCTCCGTAGCGGCATCCGGCCCGGAGGTGCTCGCCTGCAACGCCTGCCCGGGGCCGGAGAGCTGAGCGAGGTGAGCGAGCAGTTCGAAGACCTCATCGAGCTCGCCACCTCAAATGCCCTTGTGATGGAGCGTTTCACCGGCACAGCGGTGCTGGATGCAGCTCATGGGGCGGAGCTGGGCGTTGTCGGCGTGGCTGGCCGAGCCTCAGGCGTGGGTTGCGACTGCAGGGTGGCTCACCCGTGGGTGGAAGCCGGAGCCGAGTTCTCCGAGACAGTGCGCAGCGACGGGGACGTGCGCGCTCGCTTCGAGGTGCGCGTCGGCGAAGTTCGTACATCTCTGGCGCTGCTCTCGGAGATGCTCGGCCGTGCGGGAGAGCTCGACAGCGTCGCTGAGATCGGCGAGATAGTCGGGAGTGGCGAGCCGGCCTGGCGACGAAGCGGGGTGAGGACCGGGCTGCGCAGTGGCGAGCCGAGCGGGCTACGCAGTGGGGTGAGGACCGGGCTGCGCAGTGGGGAGCCGAGCGGGCTACGCAGTGGGGTGGGGATCACCGAAGCGTGGCGCGGGGCCGTGGTGCACCGCGTCGAGCTCGGTCCTGACCGGCGCCTTACCCGGGTGAAGGTGGTCGATCCATCGTTCCTCAACTGGCCCGCCGTCCCGGTCTCGCTGGCAGACACGATCGTGCCGGACTTTCCTCTGGCAAACAAGAGCTTCAACCTCTCTTATGCCGGAAACGACCTGTGATCGCGACACGGTTGGTACTTTCGTTGAAGTGGCTGCTTCGCTGCAGCGCGGGCGCAAGCTCTCACCGGCGCGGTCAGGAGGTTTCTGCGGGATCATGACGACACCCACCTACCCCACCAGCCATGCCTATCCCATCTACCGGGTCAAGGCGGACTTCTTCAAGGCCCTCGGCCATCCGGCGCGTATTCGTATCCTCGAGGTGCTGAGAGACGGTGAGCGACAAGTAGCAGGTCTGATCCCCGAAGTCGGGATCGAGCCATCGCACCTCTCCCAGCAGCTCGGGGTGATGCGGCGCGCGAATCTGATCCAGGCTCGAAAGTCCGGGTCGAGCGTGTACTACTCGGTTGGGGACCCGTCGATATTCGAGCTGCTCGAGGTCGCCAAGCGAATCATCACCTCGTCGCTCGCCGACACCCAGGAGCTCTTGGCGCAGCTCGCCGATACCGACCACTCCGTGGCTGTCCCGTCGGGGCGGGCGGGGCGCTCGGCGCAGGCGGCGCAGGGGGGAGTC
>JAKACA010000141.1 GCA_021796455.1 Actinomycetes bacterium | reverse complement strand
AACGGCCACATGGATGGCCCAGAGCGGCTTGTCACACTGAATTCGGTCGAGGACGACCGTTACGAAGACTCGATCCAGGTGCTGTGGAGCCTCGAAGCAGGAGCCGAAGTCCTGGAGCGCGCGACGGTGCCGGGGTTCGATCCGGACCGCCTTGACGAGCCCGACCGCCTTGCTGCCTTCTTGGACGCCGTCCGTTGGGGCGCGGTCACCTCGGCAGACTCAGCTGCACTCCAAGCACCTTTCCGCGCCGGTATCGCGATCGAGGACTACCAGCTCGATCCGGTCGTGCGGGCGCTTCGCATGCCCCGGGTCAACCTCCTCATCGCTGATGACGTCGGTCTCGGCAAGACCATCGAGGCGGGGCTCGTCGTCCAAGAGCTCCTCCTTCGTCACCGCGCCCGTTCGGTCCTCGTGATCTGTCCGGCCAGCTTGTGCGTCAAGTGGCGTGACGAGATGGCCGAGAAGTTCGGTCTCGAGTTCCGCATCGTCGACAGCGATCTTCTCCGCCACCTCCGCCGGACCCGGGGCCTGCGAGCGAATCCTTGGACCCACTTTCCTCGCCTCGTCGTCTCGATCGACTGGCTGAAACGGGACCGTCCTATGCGGCTCCTCCGAGACGTCCTGCCGCCGACGCCCACCTATCCGCGGACCTTTGACCTCCTCATCGTCGACGAGGTCCACAACGTGGCACCGTCGGGTCGGGGTCGCTATGCCACCGACTCCCAGCGCACCCGTGCGGTACGTGCAGTGGCGCCGCACTTCGAGCATCGCCTGTTCCTGTCGGCCACCCCGCACAACGGCTACCGGGAATCGTGGACGGCGCTTCTCGAGCTGCTCGACCCCCAGCGCTTTGCCCGCGGCGTCGACCCCGATCCGGGCCAACTGCAAAGGATCATGGTGCGCCGGCTCAAGTCCGAGCTCCCGCGGCTCGAGGATGGGACACTGCGCTTTCCCGAGCGGGTCGTGCAAGCAATCGAGGTGGCATATCCGCCCGAGGAGCAGGAGGCTCACAGGTTGCTCGAGGAGTACGCGGCGCTTCGCCGGCAGTCAGCCAAGGATGACCCCGGCCGGATGGCAGCTGAGTTCAGTCTCAAGCTGCTTAAGAAACGGCTCTTCTCTTCTCCGGCCGCGTTCTCTCACACCCTTAGGGTTCATCGGGATACCGCCCTTGGCCGAGGACGCAGCAGCGAACACCGCCCCGCCTTGCGCGTGCTCACGGCGGCGATCGACCGCACCGAAGACGACGTGGCGAACGAGGACGAGCAGGCCGAAGCCGTGTGCACTGCCCTTGCGACCTCCGCCCAGTACGCCCCACCACTTAGCGCGAAGGAGACGGAGCTGCTCGACCGCCTCCAGGGCTGGGCGGACCGGGCGGCAGGCCGACCCGATGCCAAGGCGTCAAGGCTCCTCTCCTGGCTTGACGACATCGTTCGCCCGAGCGGATCTGACAACCGACCACGCTGGACCGATGAGCGGGTGATCGTCTTCACGGAGTACCGCGACACCCAGCGCTACCTGGTGGACCTGCTCGAAGCCCACGGGCTTGGGGGTGACCGGCTGGCCCTGCTGCACGGCGGCCTGGATGAGGTCTCCCGTGAGCGCACCAAGGCCGTCTTCCAGGCCGACCCGAGCCTTGACCCGGTGCGGATCCTGCTCGCGACCGACGCCGCGAGCGAGGGCATCGACCTGCAGTCCCACTGTCACCGCCTCGTCCACTATGAGATCCCCTGGAACCCGAACCGTCTCGAGCAGAGAAACGGGAGGATCGACCGCCACGGCCAGAGCGCGGCCGAGGTGCTCGTGTGCCACTTCGCCGGGGCGGGTTTCGCTTCAGCAAAGCCCGGCTCCCTCGAGGACGACCTCGAGTTCCTGCACCTCGTAGCCGAAAAGGTGAACGCCATCCGCGAGGACCTCGGCTCGGCCGGTCCCGTGATCGCCGCCCAGGTCGAAGAGCACATGCTGGGTCGTCGCCGTTACCTCGACGAATCAGAGATCGATCGCTCTGCACCAAAGGGTCGCTTGGCCAAGGTTGACCGCGACCTGCGCGAGCAGATCGCCCGGTTGCGCGAGCGCCTCACCCAAAGCGTGGCGGAGCTGCACCTCGCCCCCGAGAACATCGAGAGAGTCGTGCGAGTCGCCTTGGCGCTCGCTCACCAGGCCGACCTCATCGAAACCCCTCTAGACCGCCCTCGTCACGACGGGGAGCCAGTGCGGGCGTTTACTTTGCCCCGTCTCACCGGGAGCTGGGCTCGCGCATCGGAGGGTCTCGCCCACCCCGTCACCGGCGAGATCCGGCCGATCACCTTTGACCATGTCGTGGCGGCGGGTCACGACGACGTCGTGCTGGCCCATCTCGGTCATCGCCTCGTGGCCCAAGCCGTCTGGCTGCTGCGTGCCGAGGTCTGGGCGGCAGGCACTGAGGCGCGCCTTGCCCGGGTGAGTGCGCGAGTCATACCCGACGGGATTGTCGACGAGGTTGCAGTGATCGCCCACGGACGGCTCGTCATCACCGGCGCCGCGGGGCATCGCCTCCACGAGGAGGTCATCGCAGCCGGTGGACTCGTCCGATCCGGCCGCTTTGCCCGCATGTCGACTCTCGGCCAGCTCCAGGCGGTCCTCGAAGCACCGACTGTCGGGATCCCTCCAGCGGCCTTGCGCAGCGAGCTTCACGAGAACTGGCAGTCGGTCTCTGCGGCCCTCCTCACTTCTCTAGTCCGCCGCCAACAAGAGCGGGCAGAAAGCCTTGAAGGCACGCTCGCCCGCCGGGCAGACGAGGACGCGCGAGCAATCGTGGCGGTGCTGGAGGAGCTCGGGCGCTCCATCCGGGCCGAGCTCGGCAGCACTGCTGCCAACCTCCAGCTAAGCCTGCCGCTGTTCAGCTCGGACGAGCGGGCCCAGGTCGAACGAGACGTCGATGCACTACGCCGGCGACTGGAGCAGCTCCCTGGCGAGGCCGAGGCGGAGGCCGCGCTCGTGCGTCGCCGGTATGCCGATCCAACGCCTCGCCTCTTTCCGGCCGCAGTCGAGATATGCGTGCCGCTGCACCTGGTGACCGGTCGATGAGCACGAGCAGGTTGCATGCCGAGTGGCTGTCGCTCGTCGAGATCTCGGGGCCGTTTCTCACCCTGCCCGTGCTCACTCGGGCATTTTCCGCCGGACTGGAGCCGACCGACCCGGAGCTGGTGCAGGAGCTCCGGGTTGCCTACGCGGAGGTGACCGACGACCCCGGCTTGTCAGGACGGTGGGTGCGCTTCGTGCTCGAGCGGTTGCTGGGTCTTCCAGAGATCGTCCTTCGCCACGGGGCCAGCATCCCCGGACGACTTTCGCACCGCGTCGCCGAGCACGCAGTTGACCTACGGCCGGACTTCGCCGTAGTCGATCCCGAACGAGGAGACCTCGGGGGGCCCCGGACAAGGTTGCTCGTCGCCGAGTGGGCGTGGGGAACGCCGCTCGACGAGCGCCCCGACGACTCGTCCTGGGCAGCCAGTCCCCTCGACCGGCTCGAGGAGCTGTGCCGAGCAACGGGCGTGCGCCTCGGCCTCGTGACTAATGGAGCGACATGGACCATCGTCGACGCGCCGGTGGGTGAGGCGAGTGGGACCGCCACGTGGGATGCCGACCTGTGGCTGGAGGAGCGCGCAACCCTCGACGCCTTCACCACCTTGCTCGGGGCGCGGCGGTTCTTCACCGTGGCAGCAGACGAGACGCTCGAGTCACTCCTGAGCGAGTCCGCCAACGCCGAGGCCGAAGTCACCGACCAGCTCGGCCGCCAAGTTCGCGCTGCGGTGGCGCTCCTCGTCGATAGCTGGAGCCGGATCAACCGGGACCGCAGTGGTTCGCTGTTCGCCGACTTGACCCATGGCGAGGTCTACGAGGGCGCAGTCACGGTGCTCATGCGGCTCGTGTTCCTGCTCTGTGCCGAGGAGCGGGGGTTGTTCCTCCTGGGCGACCAGGTCTACGACTCCTCGTACGCTGTTTCGACGCTTCGAGGGCAACTCGAGGAGGAGGCCAACACCTACGGCGAGGACGTGCTCGAACGCCACACCGGTGCGTGGCACCGTCTCCTCGCCACGTTCTCGATGGTGTACGCGGGCGCGCACCACGAGAACCTCTCCCTTCCAGCCTATGGTGGCAGCCTCTTCGACCCAGAGCGCTTCCCTTGGATCGAAGGCCGTCACGCTCACGAGGTCTCGCGCTCGAGCCGCGCCGGATCACTGCCGGTCGACGACCGAACGGTTCTTCACATCCTCGACGCTCTTCAAGTGCTGCGGTTCTCCGGTAGAGGCGGGGTGAGCGAAGCACGGCGACTGTCGTTCCGGGCGCTCGACGTCGAGCAGATAGGCCACGTCTACGAGGGGCTCCTCGATCATGGCGCGCTTGGCGTCGACGACGTCGTCCTCGGTCTTTCGGGCAAGAAGGAACCCGAGCTCACTCTCGAGGACATCGAGGCACACGCCGCCCAAGGCAGCGCAGAACTTGAAGCTTGGCTCGCCGACCAAACTGGCCTCAGTGAGAAAGCGGTGTCGAAGGCGCTTGGTCTCGTCAGCTCGCCCGAGGACCTAAGCCACCTCACGAGCGCTTGCGACAACGACCACGACCTCGCGGACCGCATCGAGCCGTACCGGGGCCTGCTGCGTCAGGACCTGCGCGGCCTGCCGCAGGTGTGGCTGCCGGGAAGCATCGTCATGACCCAGTCCGGCGATCGGCGTTCGTCGGGAACCTACTACACGCCCCGAGCCCTGGCCGAGGAGATGGTTCGCTACGCCCTCGAACCACTCGTCTACGATCCAGGCCCGGCGCAGGGGACCCCGCCCGATGACTGGCGGCTGCGAACAGCATCAGAGCTGCTCGATCTTCGCGTCTGCGACATCGCCATGGGATCCGGCGCCTTTCTCGTCGCAGCCTGCCGGTACCTGGCGGCGCGATTGCTCGAAGCGTGGTCCCTCGAAGCGGTGTCGCCAGGGGACCCGGTCGGGCCGCCGGGAGGGGCGCCGGTGATGCTGCCGAGCGAGGAAACCGATCGAGAGATCTTGGCGCTCCGACTGGTGACGGATCGCTGCATCTACGGGGTGGACCGAAACCCGATGGCCGCCGAGATGGCAAAGCTCTCACTCTGGCTCGTCACCCTGGCGAAGGACCGCCCCTTCAGCTTCGTCGACCACGCGCTTCGTGTCGGAGACTCCCTCTTGGGCATCACGTCACTCGCCCAGCTCGAATACCTACATCTCGATCCCGACAAAGGAGCAAAGCTGCAAGGCGGCACGCTGTTCGACCCGGCGACCGTCATCGCTCCGCTCGTCGCCGACGCCATACGCAAGCGCCGCGAGCTCGAGTCCTTCCTCGTCATCGATGTCTCCGACGCCGAGACCAAGCGCCAGCTCTTCGAGGAGGCGCGTGCAGACCTCGAGGCACTGATGGCGATCGGCAACCTCGTTGTCGGAGCTTTGCTATCGACCGCTACCGAATCACACGAAGCGCTCGAGGGGCGGCTCTTGGCGGTGTCCCCGGACGTGCGCGCGGGGTTGCAAGTCAGCCAGCGCCCGGATGACCAGGCCGCCCGGATCGAGGATCTGCGGCTGCGTGCCGAGTACTGGCTGGATGAGGGCCGGCCGCCGATGGCACCCGACCGCCAGTGTCTGCACTGGCCACTTGAGTTCCCCGAGATCTTCCTCGATCGCGAGCGCCCCGGATTCGATGCCGTCGTCGGCAACCCGCCTTTCCAGGGAGGCAAACGCATTTCCGGCCCTTACGGCAGCACATACCGCGAACACTTGGTCAAAGCGATCGGCGACGGCCGCACGGGAAACGCCGACCTAGTCACATACTTCTTTCTCCGTGGCGCTCAGATAGTGAGGGATAGGGGCAGCATTGCGCTGCTTGCCACGAACACGATCGCCCAGGGCGATACCCGCGAAGTTGGGCTCGACTGGCTGACAGCCAACGGCTGGTCGATACCGCGCGCAGTCAAGAGCCGACCCTGGCCCGGCGACGCGAGCCTCGAGGTCGCACAGGTGTGGCTCCACCGGGGACCATGGGGCGGGACTGCAACCCTTGAGGGTTGGCCGGCGAAGCGCATCACCTCATCGCTGGAAGCCAGCAGCCGAGTGAGCGGCGCGCCATACCGACTTTCTGCCGAGAAGCGGTCCTTCATCGGCTCGGCCCTCAACACAGACCAGTTCATCCTCACGCCAGACGAGGCGAAAGAGCTCATCGGCGCTGACCCCCGCAACGCGGAGGTCGTGATGCCGTACATGAATGGGGAGGACCTGAACTCGAGGCCCGACTGCTCGGCGAGCCGCTGGGTGGTCAACTTCCGCGACTGGCCGCGTGAGCAGGCGGAGAGATTCCCGGCATGCTTTGAGCTCCTCGACCAGCGAGTACGGCCTGAGGTGCTCCGCAAGCCCGCCAGCTATCGGGGGTGGGCGGAACGCTGGTGGCAATTCTGGAACGTGCGCACCAACCTTTACGCGGCCATCGAGGGGATGGAGCGGGTACTCGTGATTGCCCGGATCAGTAAGACGGTACAGCCAGCGCTCATTAGGAATGGCATTGTGTTCAATGAGAAGACCGTCGTGTTCGCCTACGAAGATCCAGCGTGCTTTGGGTTGCTTGCAAGTTCTCTTCACTACTGGTGGACGCTCGCTCACTCGTCAAGCCTCCGTACTGACCTCAACTATGCCCCCACAGACTGCTTCGAGACGTTCCCTCAGCCGGAGCTGACCGAAGCCGTGCACAGGGCCGGCGGCGCTCTCGATCTCCATAGGCGGCAGCTCATGCTGGATCGCTGGGAGGGGCTTACGGCCACCTATAACCGCGTGCACAAGCCGAAGGAAGAGGCAGCGGACATTGCCGAGCTGCGGCGACTTCACGTCGAGCTCGACCTTGCGGTGGCCGCCGCCTATGGCTGGGAAGATCTCGGTCTCGACCATGACTTCTGGGAGACTCGTCAGGGCACGCGCTTCACCGTCGGCCCCGAGGCGCGGACCGAGCTCCTCGACCGGCTCCTCGAGCTGAACCACGCTCGTCACGCAGCAGAGGTCGACGTCGGGATCACTACCGACTCCCGAGGTACCCGGCCGCGGACGGCGAGCCGCCGACGTGAGCCAGGCAACCAACCGCAGTTGCCAGAGATGCAGATGAGCTTCGAGGACGTGTGAGATGAGCCTAGGACCAACGTTTCTGGACAAGCCGGGTGGCAGGTGGGGTCCAGCAGGGCTGCCGCACCCGATCCCCTTCATCCGCCGGGTGCGGATCGCCAACTACAAGAGCATCCGAGCCTGCGACGTGGACCTCGGACCGCTAACAGTCCTTGTCGGCCCGAACGGCTCGGGGAAGAGCAACTTCCTTGACGCACTCGACTTCCTCGCAGAAGCCATGGCAGACAGCCCCGAACGAGCTCTGCAATCTCGCGGTGGGCTCCGTCAGATCTGCAGCCGGGTCCCTGAGCCCACAGAGCGCTTCGCGATCTCCGTCGAGGCGCAGATACCCTGGGGACCGCTGGAGGGCCAGATGCCGACCGCGCACTACGGCTTCGAGCTCGCCGTCAACGACGCTCCTGGCGAGCGGCCCTTCGTCGTCGAACGCGAGTTCTGTCGCATTCCCTGGACGCGCGACGACCCCGGTGGCGCGCAAAGCGGCGAAGAGGGATTCGACGTCCGCCGAGGAGAAGTCACTCCGCAGCGATCGCTCGGCTTTCCCTCACCACGGATCCAGCCCGACCGGCTCTACCTCCCCATCGCGAGCGCGCATCCGAACTTCGCCCCCCTGTACGCGCTGTTGTCGAACATGGCTTTCTACAACTTCGAGCTGGGCCCGCTGCGGGCGATCGAGCCCGAGTCCATGGGTGACCGCGTCGGCACGCGCGGAGAGCACCTGGGTGACGTGCTCGGCACTCTGGCAGAGAGCCGCCCGGACGCAAAGCGACGGGTCCAGGAGTACCTAGGCGCCGTTACGACCGGGCTTGGCACCTTCGACCGCCGCTACGAAGGCAGCTACGTGACCGTCGAGATGCGCACCGACCCAGATAGAGACGGCGGGCCCGCAGTATTCTCAGCTCCCGAGATCTCCGACGGCACGCTGCATGCGGCCGGCGTGCTCCTCGCCCTGTTCCAACCTTCAGTTCTCGAAGGGCGCATCCCGCTCGTCGGGATCGAAGAACCCGAGGCCACCCTGCATCCGGCCGCGGCCGGCGTGCTTTTCGACGCGATGACCGAGGCCAGCGAGTGGGTACAGGTGGTGGCCACCAGCCACAGC
>JAKACA010000140.1 GCA_021796455.1 Actinomycetes bacterium | reverse complement strand
GCCATCGCCCAGAAGAAACCCCCCTATTCGCTTGGTGCAGCGCGTCGTCTGACGCGAAGCGGTTGAGGAACACCGCGAGAGCCGGCCGCGAACCCCTCGGCCGCTCCCCGGCCGCGGATCTCGAGATGCTGGCGGACTTGAAGATGCCGGTGTCAGCCCTCTCGGCCGCCCTCTAGGCGATGCACTGCACCGGCTGCGGGAAGCTGTCGGACAGCTGCCCGACCCGGGGGGGGTTGCACGACGGCATTCGAACCGCCCCGCTACTGCGCCGCCTGCGGTCGCCGGCTTGCTGTCCGGGTCACCCCCACGGCCTGGGCGGCTCGATGCCGCGACCAGGGAGAGCTCCCTCTCGGAGGGACGGGCCCCAGATCCGACGTCGTGGGCACGGGACCGAGATCCGGCTGTGGATGAGCCTGGGGACCAGAGGGGGAAAGCTGGCTCTAGTTGTCGATAACTACGAGGTAGCTGTCGACAACTGCGAGATAGCTGTCGATAACCTCCGAATTTGCTCAAGACCAGTTGACGCGACGTCAGTTCTGGCGCAGAGTGTGCATTGCCAAGGACGGATACGCCGAAGCCGCAGACGCACCTTGAACCGCAAGGAACAAGGCAAGGCTGTGGCTGGCACCTTGGGAGGAGCGGCTCGCGAGAGACGTCCGACCTAGGTGCCGCTCCGAGGTGATGGTCGCCCGCAAGGGAGGCCGGAGCCGAGGAGCAAGGACCGGAGCAGGTGCCGACCGCAAGGGAGGTGAGTGCGACGGGACGGGTGCCTGAGGGGATACTGCCCGCAAGGGTGGTCAACCGAAGGGACCGGCTTTTCCTCTAAGCCGCCCGCAAGGGAGGTAGCGAGGATTGGCCACGGCGGACCGCCGAGGAACGATGGCATGGGCGACCAAGCCGGAGAGCTGGTCTCAGGACCAGAGCAACGAACAGGACGACTGGGCAGCCGCAAGGCGCCTGTCGTGCTGATGGAAACCATTGTCATCTCGAGAAGGCCCCGGGAAGCATGGAGGTGTAAGCCCACCAGCTACCCGGGGCTTTTCCGCGTCCCGCCCGCATCGCCCCTGGCCGGGGGCGAGCGGAGGCCGGGGGCCGGGGTGAGGGGCCGGGGGTGAGGGGGCCGGGAGGGCGGCCTATGCTCGCCGGCATGCCAGACGCCGTCATCGTCGCCACTGCCCGCAGTCCCATCGGGCGTGCCTTCAAGGGATCCCTCAAGGACGTCCGTCCGGACGATCTGGCGGCTGCCACCGTCAGGGGCCTCTTGGCCAAAGTGCCGGAGCTGCCGCCCGGGGAGATCGAGGACCTGCTGCTGGGATGCGGTCAACCCGCTGGCGAGGCGGGCTTCAATATCGCGCGCGTTGTGGCAATCCTTGCCGGCCTGGACGGTGTCCCCGGAGTGACGGTCAACCGGTACTGCTCGTCGTCGCTCCAGACGATCCGCATGGCGGCCCACGCGATACGAGCCGGTGAGGGCGACTGCTTCGTAGCCGGAGGAGTCGAGACGACCAGCCGTTTCTTGACGGGCAGCTCCGACGGGCTCCCTGACACGCACAACCCGGCCTTCGCCGCGGCCGAAGCCCGGTCCGCAATGCGGGCCAAGGGTGGCGGCGCGCCGTGGGAGCCCGCGGAGGGACTCCCGGACATCTATATCGCTATGGGCCAGACGGCAGAGAACGTCGCCGAGTACGAGAACGTCAGCCGCGAGGAGATGGACGAGCTCGCCGCGCTCTCACAGCACCGGGCGGTGGAGAACCAGGAGAACGGCTTCTTCGAGCGCGAGATCACCCCCTATGTGCTTGCTGACGGGACGGTTGTCGCGACCGACGACGGACCTCGCCCCGGCACGACAATCGAGGGGCTAGCCAAGCTCCAGCCGGTCTTTCGCCCAGACGGGAAGGTGACGGCAGGCAACGCCTGCCCGCTCAACGACGGAGCCGCGGCGGTCGTCGTCATGAGCGACAGTCGCGCCGCTGAGCTCGGCATCCGCCCCCTCGCGCGAGTGGTGGCAAGCGGCCTCAGCGCGCTTCATCCCGAGGTCATGGGACTCGGCCCGATCGAGGCAAGCCGTCAGGCGCTGAAGAGGGCCGGGATGACGATCGAGGATGTCGACCTCGTCGAGATCAATGAGGCGTTCGCGGCCCAGGTGATCCCCTCCGCGCGCCACCTCGGCGTCCCCTGGGACAAGCTCAACGTCCATGGCGGCGCGATCGCCCTCGGCCACCCCTTCGGCATGACGGGTGCGCGGATAATGACGACGCTCATCAACGGGCTCGAGAACCAGGACAAGTCCGTCGGGCTGGAGACCATGTGCGTAGGCGGTGGCCAGGGAATGGCGATGATCGTCGAGCGCCTCGCCTGATGTGCCCGCGGCGCTGGCCGGAGCCGGGGGCCCGGCCGGGCCCGGTGGTCGCCGGCCGGAGCGACCGTGGCCCGGCGGAGCCCGGCGGACAGTGGATAGTAATGAGAAGCGGGATGCGTGATAATCGAAGAGTGATGACGACGTGAAGCCAATCCCCGTCGTCTTCCACATCGGACCTCTCCAGATCCACACCTACGGGATCGGCCTTGCTATTACGTTCTGGGTCTCCTACAGGTACTTCGCGCGGCGGCTGCGAGCGCATGGTTACGACGACGCCTGGCTCACCCGAGCCTTCATATGGATCATCATCGCCTCGGTCGTAGGGGCAAGGGCAGTGCATGTCATCGCGAACTGGGGTTTCTATTCGAGAAACCTCGGGGACATCCTTGCGGTGTGGCACGGTGGGCTCTCCAGCTTCGGGGGCCTGCTCGGAGGCGTTCCCACTGGCGTGTACCTGGCACACAGGTGGTGCAAGTCGCTCCGGCTCGTGGTCGCGGCCGACCTCGTCGCTCCGGTGCTCGTGCTTGCCTGGGCTATCGGGCGGCTTCTCGGCCCGCAGCTCATGTACGCGGGAGGTGGCTACCCGACGACCGCTTGGTACGGCATGGAGTACGCGGGCCAGGTGGGCAAGCGACTGCCGGTCCCGATCTTCCAAAGCCTGGAGTGCCTGCTGATCTACTTTCTCGCCCTGCAGATAGAGAAGTACATCGCTCGACGGGGTAGCCCGTTCGGCGTGGTGGCAGCGGCCAGCGCGACACTTTATGGAGGAGCCCGCCTCAACGACGAGTCCGTCCTGCTCCCTCACGGCAAGGGGGGCGTGGCAGTCGAGGTTGTCTCGGTCGTGTTCGTCATCGTCGGTCTCTTGTTCACGGCCTGGCTGTTGTGGCGCGACAGGAATCGGATGCGGGAAGCCGCCCTTCGTGGTCCCGTGCCTCATGTGGTCGGTGTCCCCGGCGACCCTTGGGCGAGCCCGCAACCTGTCGAAACCGACGATGCTGGCGACGCCGCGCTTGCAGGCGACGCCGTGCTTGCTGGCGACGCCGCGCTTGCAGGCGAGGGCTCTCTGGCTGGCGACCCGCGAGCGATTGATCCGGGGAAGGAGTCAAGAGCTAATGCCGAGTAGGAGGGGTTTCGTGCCCGAGGATCTGTGGCGCCTGCGTGCGGTGGGCGATCCTCAGCTGTCTGCGGACGGCTCGATCGTGGCCTTTGTAGTCGGCACTCCGGACAAGGACACCGACAAGCCAGCGACATCGATCTGGGTAGCTTCCGCTGACGGCACGTCGGCAGCACGACCATTCACCGGCGGCCCACAGGACAGCGCCCCTCGGTGGTCGCCGGACGGGCACTGGTTGGCCTTCGTCGCGGATCGTGGACACGGCCCGCAGCTGCACGTCGCATCTATGGACGGTGGCGAAGCAGTCGCCATCACCGAGATGGCTCACGGGGTATCACATCCTGCCTGGTCCCCCGATAGCAGCCAACTCGCTTTCGTTGCCCGAACTGGCGACTGGAAACCGATGGATGAGCGCAGCGCGATCGAACGATCCGCGCCGCGGGTGGTAAGCGGTCTCCGCTCGCGTTTTGACAGCATCGGCTGGTTCGACGACCGTCGCAGCCACATCTTCGTCGTCGCCGTGGAGGGCGGGAAAGCCACGCAGATTACAGATGGCGACTGGGACGACGCGGAGCCGGCATGGTCGCCGGACGGCGGGTCGATCACGTTCGTGTCCGACCGGTCGGCGACGCGCTTCGACGAGGTGCATCGTGACGTCTGGGTAGTTCCCGTTAGCGGGTCACGACGGCCTCGACGGCTCACCCGCGGACTCGGGACGGGAGCCTTTCCGCTGTGGTCGCCGGACGGAAGGACCATTGCCTACATCGGCCACGAGCACGAAGACGGCGACTCGGCGGCCAACACTCACCTGCTCACCGTCGAGGTGGCCGGGCCTGCGGCCCCGAGATCGCTGAGCGAAGCCCTCGACCGCACAGTCTGGGGTGCCATGGGCGTGCCTAGCGCAACCTTCGCATGGACTGACGACAGCTCCGCTGTTATGTTCCTGGCTGCTGATCGCGGAGCGGTCGCGATCTATCGAAGCGCGCGTGATGAGCCGCGTCCGGAGCTCGTAGCCGGCGGAGACCGCCAGATAATCGGCATGCATGCCTGCGCTGCAACCGTCGCCTTCAGCGCCCAATGGCCCTCGCAACCACCTGAGATCTACTGCATGAGCCTGGACGGCACCGGTGAGCGCAGGGTGAGCAACGCCAATGCCGAGCTTCGAGCACTAAAACTGGCACCGGCCCGACGCGTCGACCATCTCGCAGGGGACGGCCGGCGACTCGAGTCCTTCGTCATGTACCCGCCGGGCCACGTCAAGGGCCGACCAGCTCCGACGGTGATCGAGATCCACGGCGGTCCCCACGGCTGGCACCCGCAGCTCGCCTTGCTCGGCCTCTACCAAGCTCTCGCGACTGCGGGATACGTCGTGGTCCTGCCAAACCCTCGAGGAAGCCACGGTTACGGGGAGGAGTTCGCAAAGGCATGCGTCGGTGACTGGGGCGGTGCCGACTTCGACGACATCATGAGTATCACCGACAAGCTCGTCGATGCGGGCGTGGCAGATCCGAGGCGCCTGTATGTCACGGGCTACTCCTACGGGGGTTACATGACGAGTTGGGCAGTCGGCCACACTGATCGCTTCGCGGCAGCTTGCGTTGCCGCACCCGTCTCGAACCTCGCGAGCCAGTGGGGAACCTGTGACATCCCGAACTTCCTCGAGTACGAGGCACGGGGCCTTCCCTGGGAGGTGCCTGCCACCTACGCATCGCGCTCGCCAGTCTCCTACCTGTCAGAGGTGACTACGCCCGTACAGCTGTTCCACTGGGAGGGCGACCTTCGGTGCCCAGTGGGCCAGAGCGAAGAGCTCTTCCAGGGCCTCCGCAAGCTTGGACGCGAGGTCGTGATGGTCCGCTACCCGGGCGGGTTTCACATAGTCAGGTCGCCATCCCAGATGGTCGACTACCTCACCCGCCACCTGGACTGGTTTGACAAGCACCGAAAGAACTGACGACGGTCACTCGTGGCGGCTCCGCGATGCTGGCCGCTGCGACCAACTCATGCGCCTCCTCGTTCGCCGCGACGCACCCGGCCTTGATCAGTCGCTCGGTCGCTCGGTGGCCCATGCGACGGTGAGGCGACGGGGCAGCATGGGCCCAGTTTCGCTTGTCGCCCCGCTGCCTTGCTTGCGCACCCGGGAAGCCGGCTAGCGGGATGAGCAAAGCGGTGCCTGACGGCGCTGTCTGTCGCCGCTTGCGCGGCCCTATGGACATTCGCGCGTCCCGTCGGGGCCTTCGGGCCGTTCGAGGGGGCGTTCGCGCCGTTCGAGGGGGCCTTCGGGCCGTTCGAGGGGGCGTTCGGGCCGTTCGAGGGGGCGTTCGGAGGAAACCGTGTGCCGCACGTGACCGGAGGGACCCCCCTGCGGTCACTTTGGGAGCAAGGTTCGGCCGCCAGGGCCCCCTGCGGTCACTTTGGGAGCAAGGTTCGGCCGCCAGGCCCAGGGGCAGATCCCGCGCGTAGCCTCAGACCCCCGCCCGCACGCGTCCGCTGCCCGACAAGTCAGACGCGAGCCGTGTCTCGCCGGTAGGCGAAGACGGCGAGACGCGTGACCGCGACGCTCCACACGACGATGACCAGCCACCCTTCGAGCGACCACCCCGAGCCGCGGAGGGCTGTATCTGCTGCTCTTACCAACCAGTACGACGGGAGCACCTTGATGACTTCCTGCAGGGCCCCGCCGCGCACGAGCGGACCCCACGCGCCGCCGAGCAGTGCGAGCACGGTGACCGATCCGCCAAGGGCCGGGCCGAGCGAGTCGACATCGAGGACGTGACCGAGGAAGCTCCCGAAGACGGCGAAAGGGATCAGCCCGACGAGGAGCAGTCCCGTCATGATGAGCCAGTCCACGGCCGCCAGCTGGACCCCTAAGGCTCTCCCGGTGAGGAACAGTACGGCCATGCTGGCGATCGCCATCAGGTAGGACGTCAGCACCTTGGCACCGAAGTAGGTGCCGACCGACAGGGGCGTGATCCTCGTCTGGCGAGTCCAGCCTGATTTGCGCTCATCCGCGATGCGAGCACCACCCGAGACGACCGCCGTCATGGTCCCAAAGGTGGCCATCCCGGTCATGTAGTACAGCAGGAACGGGACCCCACCAAGCCTGGAGTGGCGGTTCGGGCCACCGACCACCAGCAACAAGATGAGCGGGAAACCCAACGAAAATACGAGGAACCGCCAGTTGCGGAAGTTGCGCAGTACCTCGTAGCGAACGTAGGTAGACCAGCGCATCAGCTCACCCGCTCTTCGTCGTCGGCGGTGAGCTCGACGAACACCTCTTCGAGCCCGGCCACCCTCACCTCGATATCCCGCGCCTCGGCATGGGTCCGGAGAAGCTCGTGCAGCGCAGCATCGGAGTCTGCGCAGCGAAGTGCCACCGCCTCCCCGTGCCGCTCGACACCCAAGACACCAGGCAGCGACACAAGCTCGGCTTCTCCGACTTCGGGCAGCGTCGCTCGGATTGTGCGCGTCCCGGCCAGCGCCCTTATCTGGGTTGCCGGGCCGTCGGCGACGATCTGCCCACGAGCCATCACGACGATCCGATCGGCGTACGCGTCGGCTTCCTCCAGGTAATGGGTGGCGAACAAGACTGTCTTTCCCCGCGCGGCCACTGCGCGCATCGCCGCCCAGAAACCCCGCCGCCCCTCGACGTCGATCGCCGCGGTCGGCTCGTCTAGCACCAGCAGATCCGGGTCGCCCACTAGCCCCGCCGCAAAGCGCACCCGCTGAGCCTGACCCCCGGAGAGTTTCGTCGTCGACTGCTCGGCAAACGCGTCAGCTCCAGTCAAGGCGAGCACGCGTCCCTGGGGATCCGGCCGAAGACCGATACCTGCCCCGAATCCGGTCGGGCGAGGCCGAGCACGATGTCGATCGTGGTCGTCTTGCCCGCGCCGTTCGGTCCGAGAAGCGCCACGGTCTCGCCCGGCGCGATCGAGAGGTTGATCCTGCGTACTGCCCGCACCGAGCCGTAGGACTTGGAGAGGTCACGAAGCTCGATCCCGGGTTGTGTCGCATCTCGTCCATTCATGGGGAGCATTATCTAGGAGCAGACTTGCGGAGGCTAGTGGTGGGCGTCGCAGAGAGATCGCCGACCATGTCAGTTCCCGTGCTTGCGGAGCCGGCCGGCTTCGCGGCGGGCGAGCGGGTCATGCCTCCGCTCTTCGACAGCCACCTCGTTGTGGAGCTTGTTGAAGCTGGCAAGGCGGGAGGGATCGAGCAGTCCGGAAGCTACGGCGTCGGTCACGGCGCAACCCGGCTCTCTCAGGTGACGGCAGTCACCAAAACGGCAGCCTGCTGCCAGAGCCTCTATCTCGGGGAAGACCTGGTCAAGATCGCCCTCCCCTGTGAGGCCAAGGCTCCGGACACCGGGCGTATCGATCAGCACACCGCCGCCCGGTACGACGATGAGTTGGCGCGAGCTCGTCGTGTGCCGTCCGCGCTGGTCCCCGGAGCGGACAGCCCCGGTCGCCTGCAGATCCTCGCCGACAAGGGCGTTGACAAGAGTCGACTTGCCTGCTCCGGAAGCGCCCAACAGCACCGCTGTGTGAGCTGGTCGCAGCAGGCCCCGGACAGCGTCGAGTCCATCGCCACTGGCCGCGCTGACGCCGATCACCTCGACGGCGCCAAGACGCGCCCTTAGATCCCGCAACAGCCCGCCGGTATCAAGGTCGAGCTTGGTGAGCACTATGACGGGTCGGGCACCGCTGTTCAGTGCCAGGGCAAGCTCCCTTTCGACCCGGCTCGGTCGGAGGCGATCGGCGGGCGCCGTGATGAGGACGATGTCG
>JAKACA010000139.1 GCA_021796455.1 Actinomycetes bacterium | reverse complement strand
GGTCGTCCACGACTTCGGCCAGCTCGTGCAATAGCATCGGCGAGGCGATAAGCCGGTACCGGCCCGATCTTGCGGCGATCAGTAGCCGCGCGGACACACCCTCGTTGGAGGTGACAGCGGCGACGAGAACGTTCGTGTCCGCCAGGACCCGAAGCCCTTCATGCACCTCGCACCTGGGGGGCGCGGCGCTCCCGGCGCACCGCGTGCACCTCGTCCACGGCCATGCTCAGGGCGGCGTCCTCATCAAGGTCGCTCGTCTGCGTGACGCGGTCCAGAAGCTCCTGCAGCTCGTCTCTCACGGCCTCGCCCCGACCACCGCGAAGGTATGACCGGAGAGCCTCCTCGACGACGGCGCTCTCGGTGCGCTTAGACGTCAGGGCGGCAGCCTTCGTCGCCGTCAGGACGTCCGGATCGAGGTAGATGGTCGTCTTCTGCTTCGCCATACTCCCATGGTCCCACTTTGACGTTGTGACGTCAAGACGGTAGACACCGCCTTCGAGAGATCGCCCCACCCTTCGTGGTGGCACCGCTCGCCGGCAGAGATCTCGCCCGCCCTTCTCGGGACAAGCGGGGTAAGAGCTTCGTGCCTCGGCCGCTGCCTCCAGGACTCGGTTGTCCGGCTCGTCAGCTACCGCAGCGAGCGTGCACCCCGGCATCCAGGCCGGCGGCCTGCCCGGGGTCTCCAGCGTCATGACCCACTACCTCGAGCGGAAGATGGAGAAGCTCGACATCCCGCCTATCCCCGAGTTCATCGAGATGATCGCGGACACCGGCGCGGGGCTGTACGCGTGCAAGGCGTCGGCTCCTGCCATGAGACCGTTGGACCGGCTGGGCAACAGCCTCGGCCTTGGCCTGCGCCGCCTACCGGTCACGATGCCATCTCCTCAGTGACGGGACCGCAACGAGGACGATGATGCCCGCGAGCCCGGCTACGCCAGCTGCGTACCCGTAGGCAAGGGACACACTGACGCCGTAGAGCAGTCCCATCGCGAGGTTGCCGACGAAGGTGCCGACGCTGCGGGCTGCTGAGAGCGCCCCCATCCCGCGACCGGTCCGAGAGCCGGATCGCAGCACCGACATCGCGGCAGGTTCGAGGGTTTCGATGATCCCGAGCGCGAAGCCGATGACCGCCACGCCGATCAGCAGCACTGCCAGGCCGAGGTGTTCGCCGTAGCCGAAGGCGACAACTCCCGCGCCGACAGCTGCGCCGAGGTAGCCGAGCAGTCCGAGGCGGGCGAACTGGCCGGCGGGTCCGCTCCCAAGCCTGCCGCCGAGGAGGTACCCGGTGAGAGCGGACGTGGCTTGGAGAACGAGAAACGCTCCGATACCGGCCAAGAGGCGTCCGCTGCCCTGGGCGACGGTAAGGACTGGGAAACCGACGCTGTAGTAGGTAAAGCCATAGAGTGCCGCGGCCGCGAGCAGCGCCTTGGCCCCCGGGGGAGGCGCCTCCCCCGGACTGCCGGAGGAGGCGTCAAGAGCATCGGCTACGCGCCGACCGCCCACGTGGGCCCGGGACAACGACACAGTTGAGAGCACCAGGGGAACGACCGTCGCCAGGAATATCCACCTGAAAGCCAGGTGGACGGCCAGCGCGGCCAGCACGTACAGGCCGGCGAGGGCTCCGCCGCCGACGTCCAGCGCGTGGAGGAAGCCAAACGCTGCGGAGCGGTCCTCATCGGCCGGGACGGCCTCGACGAGCATCACCCGGCGCGACGGCGAGCGAAGATTGCGCGCCCACCACCCGCCGGTGAGCAGCCCGATCGCCCAGACCGGGTTCGCAACCAGCGCGCACAGCGACAGCAGCGGGATCACGGCGTTGCCGGCCAGCGCCAGCGACCGGTGCCCGAGCCGATCGCCGATCCGGCCGCCGGCGTAGGAGAACAGGGCACCACCCCCGTAGCTGAGCGAGCTGGCGAGCCCGTACTCCCATACCGGCCGGTGCAACGTCAGGACCAAGAACAACGGAAACCCGGCGAGGACCGCCTGGTAGCCGAGATCGGCGAAGAACGCCGACAGCGAGATAGCCCACACATCCCGGGACCGCCAAGGCGCCCGGCGAGGCCCGGTCGGCACCGACGGCTTCATCGCACTGCCACTCGACAACGGTGCTGCGTCACGCGGACCCCCGCGGCCGCGGCCGCGGCGCCCGCGGTCCGGCGCCCGCGGCCCGACCCGGCGGCTCCGCCGGGCGACCACGGGGATCGACGGTCCGAGACACAGGCCTGCCGGTGAGTACCTCATCTGCCAGCTCGGCCACCGCCACCCGAAGCTTGGCAAGCTCGCGCTTGCCGGCATCGGTCGCCTCGTACACGCGCCGGACCCGACCTTCTACGGTCTCCTCATGACTAGCGAGCAGCCCAGCGGCCTCCATGCGATGCAACAACGGATAGAGCGTGCCGGGACTGATGTCATAGCCGTGGCGCCGTAGCTCCACCGTCAGCCACGCACCGTGGATCTCTCCTTCGGCGGCGTGGTGAAGCGCGTGCACCTGGGCGGCGCCACGGAGGAACTCACGGAGCACTCAAATAACGTACCTCGATATCGAGCACCGATACATGCGTCTGGGTCGACAACGCTCGCCGGGATAACGGTCAGCGACCTGCAATACCTCAGCGCGGGAACGTATTTAGAGGCATCCACCGCATCAGCAACACGAGCAACAGGCAGGTCGGTGGGCACCAGCCACCACTGAACGGTTGTGGCTCGTCATCCTGGTTGCATGACCCGCGAAGGGACCTACCCGTCGGACTCGTCCGACACCGAGTGGGCCATCCTCAAGCCGCTCGCCCCCCCGCCGGGTTCGGAACCCCAGCAGGTAGCCGTCCTGTCGAGTACGAACGACGCGACATCGTGGACGGCATCGCCTACGTGGTGCGCACGGGAGGTGCCTGGCGGCAGCTGACCGTGGACTTGCCACCGTGGGAGACCGTCGGCGCGTCGACCAGGGGACATGACGCAGGCAAACGCACGAACGGTCGCAAGCGCCACATCATCGTCGACACGGCGGGCTGCTGTTGAGGGTGCTCGTTATCTCCGCGTCGGTCCACGATCGCGACGATGGGCGCAGCGTGATCGAGGAACTCGTCGAGCGCTTCCCGAGCGTCCGTCACATCTGGGCAGACGGCGGATATGTCGGAAAGCTCGTCGACTGGGCGAGGGAGAGCTTCGGCGTCGCAGTCGAGATCGTGAACAAGATCGAGGGCCAGCGCGGCTTCACGGTGCCGGCGCGCCGGTGGTCGAACGCACGTTCTCTTGGATCGCCGAGTGTCGGCGGCTCACGTATGGCTACGAGCGGAGCATCGCTCACTCCGAGGCGAGGGTCCAGTGAGCGATGCTCGGGCTCATGGTCCGACGCTTGGCCCGAGTCGGAGGCGGTGACGTCACGCCCTACAACTGGGCGTGAACGGCAGTTGCTAAACGCGTTCTTAGTGAACGCCCCCCGTACCGGGGATTCCTCGGGGCGTGCGGCAGCGAGCCGTGAGTGGCTCGATGTGCTCGAGGACGCCGGTGAGGCGGTCGCGTTCGACCTCGAGTTCGTAGCGTCCCTGAAGATTGAGCCAGAACCGCTCGCTCGTTCCGAAGTACTTGGCGAGACGCAGGGCGGTGTCGGCGCTCACGCCACGCTTGCCGTGAACGATCTCGTTGATCCGCCGCGGCGGGACCCTGATAGCGACCGCCAAGCGGTGCTGGGTAATACCTAGGGGTTCGAGGTATTCTTCCAAGAGCACCTCTCCCGGGTGCACTGGATCCATGACGGCGGGTTCGCTCATCTCGGGCTCCTTAGTGATAGTCAACTATCTCGACATCCTCTGCGCCGGCTGGGGTCCAACGAAAGCAGATCCTCCACTGCTGGTTGATCCTGATGCTGTACGTGCCGACTCGGTCACCTAGGAGCTTCTCGAGCCGGTTGCCGGGTGGAACTCTGAGATCGCCGAGTTGCTCGGCAGCATCGAGGATCAACAGCTTGCGTAGGGCTGCCCGCTGGGTTGCCATATCCAGCTTTCGCGATCGCTTTCGTTGCCAGACTCGCTCGGTGTCGTCGTCGCGAAACGATCGCAGCACGTACTCCACCATAACGCGTTCCGTTAATAACGGGCATTGTTATGCGCCGCGTCGAGCGGCAGGGTTGTCGCGCAGCGTCGCGGCAGTCGCCAGCGGCGGCTTCGACCTGTCTCGGCCCGTCGCGCTTGGCACTATGCGCCCGGTTACCCACCTCAGCCGCGCCACCCCTCGGGGCTCGACAGGTGAGGATCTTTCATCCTGACCCTGGGAGACACTGTGCTTCCTCGCCGGATCGGGTGCGAATCAAGGTATCGTGGTTGGTGAAGCGCCCAGCAGCCCAGCAGGGGCGCTCTGTCGCGTGTGGAGCCCAAGAGGCGTGCCCCGCGCACGCTGAAGAGCTCAGGGTCGCCCGGGCCGACGACGTCGGAGAGGTCCTTTGCTCGGGGACTGCCGCCGGCCGGTAAGCGCGCCGTCGGCCGGCGTGTCGGAGTCTTCGAGGCGGCGCACCTCAAGCCTGCTGCGGTCCTTCCCGAATGCCCGCCAGCCGCGTTCGGTGCCGATGAGCACGCTGATCCACCCGTCGATCACCTTGGCAACGAAATCCTCGATCGCCGGCGAAAGGCCGACCACCCTCTTCGGCTGTACCGACGGATGAAAGACATCCGAGCGTCGCAGTAGCCGCTCTGCCCAGGGAGCCGAGGCATAGCTAGGCAATCCTCTTCTTCTCACTCCCGAGCCGGCGAGCCCCCGGACCAGCGGCGGGAATGCTCATCAAGGCGTCACGGAAAGGCAGGATGGTCCCATGAGTGACGACGCTTGGTCAGCTCTCGGCGACCAGTTCGTGGACGAGGAGTACGCGTCAGTGAAGGGGCAGGTCCGCACCTACGTGCTCCACCACCAGCTGACCGACCACCTATCTGAGCCACCGGGGGCCGTGCTCGACGTCGGAGGAGACGCGGGCCATCAATCCTTCCCACTGGCTCAGGCCGGCTACGGCGTCTGGCTCTTCACCGATTGGGTGGACCTCGCCACAGCAGACGCGAGCCAGGTCCGGGCGCTCAACTGCCCGGCGGCCCGAGCAGCCACCTCAGGTGCTCCGACGTCCCGAGGAGCTCGAGTCGCCGCCAGAGCACGGGATTGTCACCGGACTGGCTTGCGTGGCAGGCGATCGCAGTTACTTGGCGGTCCCGGTCCACCTCCAGCGTGAAGTCGAGCTCATCGGATGCGCGACCCACAAAGGCAGTGCCGAGCTCGGCGTTGAGCCGGACCGCCACCGCCTTCGGCAGTGCCCAGCCGAGCACCGGGAGGCGCCGCTCCGCAGCGTATGCGAGGGCGGCCTCGGTCGCACGGACATGGTCCGGGTGTCCGGTGACCCCGCCCAGGTCGAAGGCGAGCAGGAGCTCGGCACCGCCTGCCTCCTCGCCGACGCGCGCCACCAACTCCTCCAGCTCCACCGCGGCGAGATGTCCGTCGGGATAGCCGTGCAGCTTGACCGTCCTTACCCCGAGGGCTCTGGCGGCAGCGTCGAGCTCCTGGGCCCGCCGCTCACCAAGGAAGCGGGGATCGGTGCCGAGGGTGGAGGCTTCCCCGTGGGTGAAGCACAGCACGCGCACGTGAGTCCCCCGGTCGACGAAAGCCCCGAGCACGCCGCCGAGGCCGAACGACTCGTCGTCGGGATGGGCACAGACGACGAGCAGCTCCCCCACCTTCGGCACGAAGCTCCCAGCCAGATCCACCAAGCTCACCAGCCGAGCGCTGTCGGCATCTTCCGTCCCCGCCGCGCGTGGAAGAGGTAGGCGCGCTCGAAGGCCTGCTTAGCGAGGAGCCAACGGCGTCCCTCAGACACCGTCGGGATCTTGTCGCGTGGCGGGCGCACCGGGTCGACGGCCATGTAGACACCGCGATCTCCCATGTCGAGCACGCAGCGGGCCGAGAGCTCGGCGCTCGGCCCCTCCCTCCCCTCGATGCGCGCCGCGAGATCTCTCGCGGCGATCTCGGCCATCTGCTCGGTCATGTGGCCCGTCTTGGGGAAATTGACCGGGACCGAGGTCTCCCCGGCGGGGGGCAGGGCGACCGCGACCCCGACCGCGTAGACGCCATCAGCGCTGTGGTGGCGGTAGCGATCATCGACAGGGACGAAGCCTTTCGGATTCGAGAGCCCGGGACTGCTCGCAACGGCTTCGACGCCGGCCAGCGGTGGGATGACGATCGAGCAGAGCGAGGGCGTGGGACCGAACCCGGCGGCCTCGACGGCTTCCTCGGTGATCTTCGTGACCGCCACCGAGGTGTGGTAGGCGATGTCGCGCTCTTCGAGCGCGCCCTCGAGGAGCTGGCGGATCTTGCCCGCCCCGCCCATGCCCATGTGGCCGAGGTACGGCTCGGGAGTGAGCACGGTCATCGGGGCGCGATGGCGGAGCTTGTGCTGTCGCAGCAGGTGGTCGAGCTCGAAGGCGATCTCGTAGACAGGGCCGATGCAACTCGCCCCCGGCGCGGCTCCGACGACGACGGGTCCCGGCTCGGCCAGCAGCGAGCGGATCGCTCCCGCGAGCTCGGTGGTCTCGCGGGCGGACATCGGCGAGTGGCCGGGCCCGTCGAAGGGGCCGAGGCCCTGGACGGCCTCGTTGGCACTGCGGTGACCGGTGGCGACGACGAGGAAGTCGTAGGCGTGCTCGGCGCCGGTCGTCACGACGATCTTGCGCTCGGTGTCGAAGGCGGTGACGGTCTCCTGCGCGAAGCGGACCTGCTTCGCTCCGAGGGGTCCGGCGAGGTCGAACGAGATCTGCTCGAGGCTGCGCCGTCCCATCGCCACCCAGGGGAACGAGGGGACGAAGCAGAACCGCTCGTCTTTCGCGATGAGCGTGATCTCGGCCCGCTCGGGGCCCAGACGCCGGCGCAGCTCGTAGGCGGTGCTCAGGCCGCCGAAGGAGCCACCGGCGATCACGATCCGAACCCGCCCAGTCATCGCCGCACCTCGGTCCCCGCGAAGCATCCGGGCGCGAGACGCTCGGGCGCGAGACGCTCGGGCGCGAGACACCGCGCCACGACGCGCCCAGGCGCGAGCCACCGCGCCACGACGCTCCCAGGCGCGACGCGCTGCATGCCTGAGCCGCAGGCGGCGCCCATCAGAAAGTCACCACCTTGTCGGCCCAGATCGTCCACTCGGTCGCCTCATCGAGGGTCGATCGCCTGGCGCCCGAGACGAGGGCCTCGTCGGTGAAAGCCCGGGCGTCCATGCAGGTGCCGCAGCAGCCGATCTCGCCTCCGTGGCGGACGACTGCGGCCACCATCTTGTCTAGGTGGTAGTAACCGTCGGGCACCTTCTGGTTGGCGAGCGCGCAGCCGACCGCATCGCCGAAGAGGAAGACTCGCACTTCGACACCGTCTCGCCGGGCAAGAGAGCCGGCGAGGCGCAGTCCGTTGTAGGAGCGTTCGGTGCCATAGGGCGGGTCGTTCAGGACGACGAGGATCTTCATCGGGGACTCCCTTCTGTCTTGGAGGTGCTCGTCTTGGCGCGAGCAGCTGGGCCACCTCGCCTGGGCTCCGGTCGGCCGCTGCCCGCATGTGGCCCAGCGACCCCGGTGGCGACGGGAAGGCCCGCGCGGCGCCACTCGGGGAGGCCGTCTTCGAGGCACCGTGCCTGCATCCCCCGCGCGCGCAAGGTGGCGACCGCCTCGGGCGCGAGGAGGCAGAGCGGGCCCCTGCAATACGCGACGATCTCGATCGCCGGATCGAGCTCCTCGAGGCGAGCTTCGAGGTGCTCAAGGGGTAGCGAGACCGCCCCGGCGATATGCCCGGCCGCGTACTCCTCGGCGGGACGCACGTCGAGGACGACAACCGCTCCGGCGCGGACACGCTCGAGAAGCTCGGCGCGTGTGACCCGCTCAGAAGCCCCGCTGCTGCCGGCGCCTCCGCTGGCGCTGCCGCCTCCGCTGCCTCCGCTGGCGCTGCCGGCGCCGATCGAGCGCAGGATCAGGTCCACTTCGGCGAGGCGCGCCCGACCGATGTCGCCCAGCGCCGTGACGAAACGGCACACCTCGTCGCCGCCCGTCCGGTAGTAGACGCGAGTCCCGTCCCGCCGGGTCTCGACGAGCCGGGCCTGGCGCATGATCTGGAGGTGCGCGGAGGCTGTCGAGAGCTTCAGGCCCGTTGCGGCCGCCAGCGCCTCGACGCTGCGCTCGGCCTGGCAAAGCAGGTCGAGAAGCTCGATGCGCTTGGGGTGCACGACTACCTTTCCGATCCTCGCGAGCTGCTCGTAGAGGTCGGTACGCGT
>JAKACA010000138.1 GCA_021796455.1 Actinomycetes bacterium | reverse complement strand
TCGTGCTCTCGCCGGTAGACCTCTTCGTCGAAGTAGATCGCGGGGAACACGTGACCTCGCTCCCATGCGACGAGACTCTGGAGCTCGTCAAGGACTGACATGGGACATCTCCACTCCTCCCTGGACCGGCTCACTCGGTAAACCCGGCACTTCCCCTACCTGCCAAGCTGTGGGCCAAACCGGCCGTCTGGCAGCATCCGGCGGTGGCCCCACGTGCTCGTGAGCCCGGACCCACCCTGCTCACCCCGGCTCCAGTCCTCGGGCGACACCCGGCGGCCGCCGAACCCGTACTCGATGTCGAACCCTGAGGGCGTCCGCAGATAGAACGACACCATCTGGTCGTTCCAGTGCCGTCCGATCGACACGGTCATCGGGGCGAGACCGTCGAGACAGCGGTCCATTGCCCGACCGACCGCATCCAGGTCGTCAACCTCCAGCAGCACATGACCGACCCGGCTGATGTCGGTCGTGGCGAGCAGCGCAAGGCTGTGCTCACGGGAGTTGGGGCTCATGAAGACCGCTCGAAGAGCCCCGTCGTCCGACAGCTTGCCCTCCCGCACCTGGAACCCCAGTGCCTTGGAGTAGAAGTCCACCGACTTCGCGCACTCGTCGGCGAACAAGGTCACGTGACCCATGCCCTGGTCGTCCGTGACGAATCGGACCCCGCGCGGCGAGACGTACTGAGTCGCCGGGTCGCGCCTGCCTCCGTAGAACAGCTCACAACGGAACCCGCTTGGATCCGTGAAGAAGAACCAATCACGGCACCAAGGCGTCAGTCCGGTCCCGTCCCCGGTGACGATGCCCGCGTCCTCCACCGCACGGCGTGCAGACGCCCATGCCTCCTCGCTGCGGCACTCCCAGCCAATCCCGATGCCGGGAACACGGGACACCCCGGTCGACGCTTCCGGGCTGTCCGCCTCCACCAGGATCCGAGCAACCCAGTCGTCCATGCGCAGGAAGAGACGACCTTCGCCGTCCTCAACGGGCATCAGACCGACAACCTCTTCGGCAAAGCGACGCCACTCCCCCAGGTCCGCACCCTGGACGCGCACGTACCCGAGACCGAAGACCGGGGATGTAACCATGGCTTGCTCAATCCTTTCCGTCGGGGCTGCCACGACTAAGGAAGGCTCCGTGCCGTCCAGTGGTCGACGAACGATCCGAAGACCCGGGCGAACTCCTCGGCCCGGTTCTGGGCTGCGGAGAACGCCGTGCCCGCCGCGATCCAGAGCCAGGAAGTGTCCGGGCAAGCTGCATGCCATTCGATGGCATGGGCGAGCGGATGCACGTCGTCGTCGATGTCGCCACGGGTGATCAAGGTGGGCGTCGGAATCTCCGCCAGACGAGGCCGCAGCGTGAGATGCTCTTGGAGCGCGGGCTCGTTCCTTGCCCGGAAGTAGAAGCTGACCGCGTCCCGCCAGTCGTCACCGTGGAACAACTGCCAGCGGACCCGGTCGACCGGAGACGGGTTGTCGAGATTGGTGAATCGGGTGTTCAGCCGCTTGTTCGCGGCCTGGGCCACGCCGATCAGTGGTGCATCGACGGTGAGGCTCAGGAACCGGTCGGGTTCGTCGAGAACCAGGCGCCCGGCGATGCGTGCCCCGAGGGAGCATCCGAGGACATGCGCACGGTCGACGGCGAGGTGGTCCATCAGCGCCAGGACGTCTTCCCCCCACGCGGTGGGTGACACCGAGTCGACCCGTCCGCTGCGACCCAAGCCTCGCAGGTCCAGCCGGATGCACCGGAACCTCGCTACCATGCGCGATATCAGCCCGTCGTAGACCTTTGCAGAGGTCGCCGCGCCGTGCACCATCACGACCGGCGGACCGGAGCCTGTGTCTTCGAAGTAGATCTTGACCCCGTCCTTCGCGTTGAAATACATCGCTCAACCCTCCACTGCGGCTCGTCGCGCCGTCTCGCCGAGGAAGAGGCGGCCGATGTCCTCACGTTCGAGCAAGGCGCTGGGCGGTCCGGAGACCTCGATCCGGCCGCTACTCAGCACATAGGCATGATGCGCGATGCCGAGCGCCTCCTTGGCGCGCTGCTCCACCAGCAGCACTCCGGTGCCGCTTTCCGCGACCTGGGTGACGTACTCAGTGAGTACGAGGCTCGCGTTCATCGGCGACAAGTTCGCCGTTGGCTCATCGAGCAGCAGTACGGCCGGCGAGAGCAGCAGCGCTCGGGCGATCGCCACTAGCCGCCGCTCGCCTCCGGACAAGCGACTCACCTCTCGTCGGCTAAGGGGTCGCAGCGAAGGGAACTGGTCCAGGACCGCGTCGATGCGACTCCGCACCTGGCGCCGAGGAATAAGGTACGCGCCCATCTCGAGGTTCTCATAGACGCTGAGCGACGGGAACACGTTGTCGTTCTGGGGGACGTAGCCCAGGCCTTTCTTGGCAAGCCGCTCCGCGGGCACTCCGGTCACGTCCTGCCCCTGCAGGATCACGGTGCCCGAAAAGACCCTCGCCTCACCGACGAGCGCCTTGAGCACGGTCGACTTCCCTGCCCCATTGGGGCCGAGAAGCGCTGCGATCGTGCTCGTCGCGAGCTGCACGCTCACATCGACGGCGACGGGAGCATCCTGATAGCCAGCCGTGAGCGACCGGATCTCCAGTGCGTGCGCCGCGTCCACTTAGCCCGCCAGGTAAGCGTCGAGGACGGCGGACTGTTCTCGCAGTGCGCTCATGTTCCCCTCGCCGATCACCGAGCCCTGCGCAAGCACGTAGACGTTCTCACAGACATTCTCTACGAAGCGCAGCTCGTGTTCCACTAGAACGATCCCGATCCCGGAGGCGGCGACCTCAAGAAGGTGCTCGCCCAAACGGTCTCGCATGAGAGGGCTCACACCTGCCATCGGCTCGTCGAGCAACAACAGGCGAGGGTGTGCCATCAGTGCACGCGCGAGCTCCATTAGCCGGCGCTGGCCGCCGCTCAGTTCTGCGGCATATGCGTCCTCGTGGTCCGAGATGCCGAAGCGCTCGAGGAGGTCGCGTGCCTCGGCGACGAGCTCCTGCTCCTGCCTGCGCCAGGTCCGGCGGGCCGAGAAGATGTTGCGGACGGTCTCCCCCACCTGCCCCGGGGCCGCCACCAGGAGGTTCTCGAGCACGGTGAGCTTGCCGAACTCGCCGTTCATCTGGAACGTCCGGCCTATCCCGAGGCGGGCACGACGGTAGCTCGAGAGGGTCGTCACGTCGATGCCCGCGAACTCCACCGTCCCGCGTGTCGCCCTCACCGAACCGGCGACGGCTCCCAGCGCCGTCGACTTCCCCGCGCCATTGGGACCGATCAGGCCGGTCACCGAGCCCGCGGCCGCCGAGAAGCTCAGATCGGCAACTGCCTGAACGCCGCCGAAGGAGACGGCCAGGTCTCGCACCTCGAGGAGCGGGGAGTTCGTCTGCAGGACGGACACAGGCCTCACCGGGCCACCAGGCCTTGGGCCACGCGCTGGTCGTCGTCAACGAGGTTGGGTCGGTTTTCGTCCGCACCTCCCGCTCGCCAGGCTCGTGGGTAGACGCGTCTCGGTTCCGGAATAAGGCCGGTCGGCCTGAACCACAAGAAGACGACCAGGATCACCCCGATCAGGATCCACTCGAGGGACGGAACGAGGGTCGGTGCGCCGAAGGCGGGGAGGTAGCGGCTTCCCTCCGCCAGCACGACCGGCACGAGCAACGCGCCGAGGACGGGGCCGAGGTTGCTGCCGACGCCACCCACGATCAGGGCGGTGAAGAGGACGAACGTCTCGCCGTACAGCCAGGACGAGGGTGCCCAGGCCTGGGTGAAGGAGACCAGTACCGAGCCGCTGAGCCCGGCGATCGCCCCGCCGACGCCGAAGACGAAGAGTCTTAGCCCCGCGACGTTCTTTCCGATCGCCGCTGCGGCGTTCTCGTTCTCGCGGAGCGCTCGCAGGCACCTACCGAGCGGTGAGCGGATGATGACACGCACTGCGAGCACCACGAGGATGCAAACCACGCCGGCGTAGGCCGCGTAGATCCAGTCGTACGCCGTGCTGCTGCTCGTCACGCTAGCAAAGGGTTGGGGAATCAGCGAGAGCCCCGTCGCCCCATTGAACAGGCCTGTCGCGTTGGTGACGAGATCGGTCGCAATCAGTGAGATCACTAACAAGGCGATCGCGAGATAGTCCGCTCGTAGTCGACGGATGGTCACCGCTCCGACACCCACGCCCAGCAACCCGGCGACAACACCGCTTACCAGGAGAGGTACCGGGAACGGGAGGTGAAGGCCCAGGATGTACGTCTGGAGCCCTGTGCTGCCCGGGCGTCCGAGCGAGAGCACCCCGGTGGTGTAGGCGCCAGCCGCTTGGAAGATGATGAACGCGAAGTTGTAGATGCCAGCGACACCGAACTGAAGGTTCAACCCCGACGCGGCGATGATGTACACGAATGCATAGATGACGAGCGTGGCGATGTAGAACTGCCATGCGCTGCTCACCTCGCGACCTCCTTGGCGGACGCGACCGACCGGATCACGCCGGTTGGCCGCAGCAGGAGGACGACGATCAAGATCGCGAAGGACGTGATGTCCTTGAACGCTGGGTTGAGGAATCCCGCGGACACTTCGGCCACCACACCGATGATGATCGACCCGATCATCGCCCCGTAGGGAGAGCCGATCCCACCCAGCACTGCAGCTGCCACGATCAGGATGAAGAACTCGGTGCCGGTGCTCGAATTCAAGGTCTGCACGTCCATGACCAGGGTCACGCCCGCAAGGCCCGAGAGCACCCCGGAAATTACCCAGGTGCTGTCCGCCACGATACGTACCGGGATGCCACAGTTTCTTGCCAAGCGCTCGTTCACCGCGACCGCGCGCATCGCTTTTCCGAGGCGCGTGTAGCGCAGCAGCAGGTGCATGACAACCGCTGCACCAACAGCGATGCCGATCACGATAAGCTGCGTCGTGGTCACCACCATGCCCGCAAAGTGCAACGAGCGCCCTGGACCAAGCGTGTAGGAGAAGTCTGTCGCGCCCCAGATCGCCTCGATCCCGTACTGGATGACGAGTCCGACACCGAGCGTCACCATGATCAGCGTGAACAAGCTCGTCGTGCGCTTCTTGAACGGAAGGTAGATCCCCCGGTTGAGCAGGTACGACAGCGCCGCCGCTCCAAGGCTCCCGAGCACCAGCGATGCCCAGATGTCAAGCCCGGCCGCGTTGCAAATGTAGGCGATGAACGCCGCCGCGGTCATGGTCGCGCCGAACGCGAGGTTGAACAGGTTGCTGATGCCGAATTGGAGGGTGAACCCAATCGCGCCTACGCAGAGGATCGACGCGGTGACGAGCCCGAACCCGACGTAGAGCGCCAGTGTCTGCACGTGTCAGTCCTACCTACTCACCACGGATCGCTCCGGCATTCGGGCCGGATTCCCCTGCCCATGCCGACGCGCACCAAGAGGACCACGGTCCGATCGCACCGTCAGCTTGGCAGCTTGGCCAGCGTCGCCGCGGATATCGTCCCGGCGAGCTTCAGGTTTCCGTTGACGTAGCGGTACACACCGTACTCGCCGAATGCGTCGTGGTACTTGTTGAAGATCGTCGGTCCGCTCGCTCCGATGTACTGGATCTTCTTGCCGGCCTTGAGCGCCTTGACGCCTGCACTGTACGAGTAGACGATCTTCTTGCCTTTCCCAGGCGCCGTCACTTTCAAGATGTACTTGTTGAAGACGACGGGGTTCGTGGAGTGCGCCTCGGTCATTGCAAGTGCAAGGATGATCACCCCGTCGAAGGGGGTCGTCGCGTACTCCTGCCCGATCCATGTCTTTGCTGTCGAGACTTGCTTGGTAGAGGCCAAGAGCGCCTTGTTGAAGATCTTGGTCCCAGGAAATGTCGGGGCATACGGTTCCACACCGCGGTAGTACTTGGCCATCTTGGCCTTCCCGAGAGCCTTTGTGACGTCCTTCAACCACGCGGGAATGACGGTCGCGTTCGTGCCGTAGATCGGGATCGCCTTTCCAAGCTCGATCAGGTTCCTAAAAGCGGTCGCATCGGTCTGGGGATCTGACTCAGTGAAGATGACCTGCGGCTTTGCCTGGAGGATCCGATGGATCTCCGACCCGTACGAGGTGCTGTCGGGAGCGACCTTCAGGTTGGCGACGATCTTTCCTCCCAGCTTCTCGTAGGTGCGAATGAGGCCCGGCACACTCGACTGCGCAGCCACGGTGTTGTCGAAGAATAGCGCTCCACGCTTCAAGCCCTTATGGATCGCCCAGTACGCGAGGGCCTCACCGCCGACGTCGTCAGGAGGGTAGTTACGCCAGAAGTAGGGGTCCTTGTTGCGGTTGTAGAGGCTGAGGCCGTTCTGGCTGATCATCGGGATGTGAGCTTTCGTGATGATCGGCACGATGGCCGTCGCCGTCGACGACTCGGGTCCGAGCACGCCAACAAGTGTGCTTGTCGTCGCCAGCATCTTCTCGGTAGCCGGAATGGCGTCGGACGGATCGCCCCTCGTGTCAACGACCGAGCACTTGATCTTGTGCCCGAGGACGCCACCCGCTTCGTTGATGACCCGGACCGCCGGGAAGCACCCAGCGGCCTCCGCGATACCGTCGATCGCTGTTCCCCCGGTGAAGGCAGCGTCCATCGCGACCGTGAGCGTCCCGCCGCTTGCCCCTGCAACGGGGTCTGCAAAGCCGACGACGCAGAGGGTAGCCACGACCGCTCCCGCCACGAGGAGCGACAGCGGCACCCGGAGCGAGCCGAGCCGGTGGGCGCGCCGTCTCCGAAGACCTGAGCCGTTGGGTGATTGGGTGGCCTTTACCCGGCCGAACAGCATGACGCACTCCCCCCTTCTGGTTTGCGGATCAGACGACCTCTCGTCGGACCGCGCACGCTGACTCCCGCAGGCACCGGGGTCTCGCAGCCACAGGTCCCTAGCATGCGGGTCCCTCCCTGTTCCGCGCAAGGGTTGCGTTCCAATGGACGGACCGCATATCCGGAGCAGGGTTGTTGTCTGCAGCTCCTTCCCCCTACCCCCTACATCGAACGTACTGCCGGCGCCTCGCGGGGACAGTTCCCGTCGGTTTTCGAGCGCCCGTGCGGTGGCAAAGGGAATCTGCCGTTCCGCTCACCGGAACGGCCTTCTTGCCGAGGCTTCTCACCGCCCGCATACTCGCCACTGACCGCGTTCACCGCCGTCGCCCAGGCCGCCAAACGAGACGGTGCCGAGGACGGCGAAGCTAGCGAAAGCGCAGGGGAGGGACAATGACGCTGGCCGACGACATCGAACGCTGGACTTGGCACAAGGGACGCTTCGAGGAGCTCTTCGGCACCCGCGACGATGGCCGCTTCGTCGAGCGATGGCCTATCGGCAAGTCGCTTGCGGTTCTCCTTTCCTTCGACATGCAAGCCGATGTCGACGCTGCGGCAGGATGGTCCAGCCATCCGAATGCCTTCTGGGACAGCGGCGCGGTCAATTTCTGCGACGCCAGCATGCGACTCTACGACGCGCGCGAGGGCCTCGCCCGAGTGCTGCGGATCCTCGACAAGTACCACGCACCGGCAACCTTCATGTTCTGCGGAATGACCGTCGAGTGGTACCCGGAACTCGCGAAGGAGGTCCTCGGAGCGGGCCACGAGATCGGGGTTCACGGGCACCGTCACGTGAAGCTCTGCAACCTCACCCCTGACGAGGAGCTCGAGGAGCTCACGCTCGCCACCAACGCGGTACGGGAGGTGGTCGGCGATCGGCCGCTGGGCTGGCGGTCACCGCTCTACTCGGTGACCGACCGCACGCTGGACCTCCTGCGCGACCTCGGCTACGCGTGGCACAGCGATTTCCACGACCAGGACTTCCCTTACGTGCTTACCAAGGACAACAAGCCCGTGGTCGAGATTCCCCCTGGCCACGACGACTGGCCGCAATACCTCATTTACACCGGCCCAGGATCCCCGATCATGGGGGGGAACCCCTACGGCACCTCTGACGGGGTCTTGAGCACGATGAAGGCCGAGTTCGACATGCTCTACGAGGAGTCCCGCACCGCGCCCCGGGTCTTCAACTGGGCCATGCACCCCAAGATCTCGGGACGTCCGTACGCGGCAGCGGTGCTCGACCGACTGCTCGCGTACATTGTCGCCCACGAGGGCGTCTGGATCGCCACCGCAAACGAGGTGGCCTCGCTTGCCTGACCGCGAGCCGGCGCGGCGAGGAAGATGAGGTCCAGGGAGGAGTGGAGATGTCCCATGTCAGTCCTTGACGAGCTCCAGAGTCTCGTCGCATGGGAGCGAGGTCACGTGTTCCCCGCGATCTACTTCGACGAAGAGGTCTACCGGCGAGAGCACGA
>JAKACA010000137.1 GCA_021796455.1 Actinomycetes bacterium | reverse complement strand
AGCTGTCGGGGCTGAAGGAGAGCTGGTTGATCCACTGATAGGACCACCCGGCGACGATCGGCTGGCCGGCGGAGTGGTGCGAGGCCGAGTAGTAGTAGCCCCGGCCGGGGCTGCACTCGGCGTCACAACGTGCCCAGGTGGAGGCGTCGACGGCGAACACGAGTGGCCAGTCCTTCTGCCGGTGAGCAACGAAGAGCTCGCGCAGCGCCTCCTTGTCCACCTCGCCGTGCTGCAGGGCCTTGTAGAGGCTGCCGTGGCTGCGGGTGAACTCGGGCTCGAGGCTGAGCGAGGGCACCGAGGTCACCTTGCCTGCGGCGCAGACCAGGGCGTCGCTGAGCCCGAAGAGCGCATCGGCCCAGGAGCCGAATGCGTCATAGAGACCGGCACGGAAGGAGACGAGCTCGTGGTGGGCGGTGGGTTCACCCTCTCGAGGAGCGGCCATGTCCTAGCGTCTGACTACTCTCGGACCAGAAGTGGTGGACCCTCGAGTCTGGGAGGATCGGGCGATGGCCAGAACGACCTCGAACGAGCGCCTCGCTCGGGTGCGCCGCCGCTATGACGCGCTCTTGTCGGAGGTCTCCAAGATCGGCTACATCGCCTCTGGGAGCCTCGCCGCGCGCTACAACCGCTGCGGCAAGCCCAACTGTCGCTGCCACGATGATCCGCCCCGTCTCCACGGGCCCTACTGGCACTGGACGGCGAAGGTTGACGGCAAGACGGTCAACCGCCGCCTAAGCGATGCGGAAGCGGCGATCTACCAGGAGTCGATCGCCAACGATCGCCGCCTACGACAGCTGACCGATGAGCTCCGGGACGTGGCCCACGAGGCCCTTGAGATCATGCTTGCCGAGGCACGAACATCGAGGTCGAGGTTTAATTGAAAGCTGAAAGGACGTCGCGAATTTAGGTCTGAGCCTGAACTGGTTCTGCTCTGTAAGGATCATCTCCGAGCCGCTGGCTGCTTGCGATCTTCGGTGAACGCCAGAGATAGTCTGGTACCGTCCGAGTGGGTCCTGACCGACGAACCAAGAACCATCATTGTCTTGGTGCCGGTGATCTTCCCGCTGCTTCGTAGGCGGTCTATGACCCGCTTGAGGTCTTCGACGTCGCGAACTCGAATCCAGGCCAGGGCGTCCGGATCGCCGGCGACGGTGAAAAGCGCGTGGATCTCTGGAACGTCGGCTGCGATTCCCTCGATGTCGTCTACGCGCGTGGAGCCGGCAAAGCGCAGCTCTGCAAATGCCTCGAGACTCCGTCCGAGCTTCGCGTGGTCAACAAGGGTCGTATAACCGCGAATCACGCCCGACTCCTCCAACCGGTCGATACGTCGCTTCACCGCAGGCGCAGAAAGGCCGACCTGTGTTCCGATATCGCCAAAGGTCCGCCGGGAGTTCTCGCGAAGCAACTCCAAGATTCGCCTGTCCGTCGTGTCCAGTGGGTCAGAAGCGCTATTCACAACAAGATTCTAAGCCTCAGAGATTGCCAATGCGCAGATTATTGCGTCACGTACTTCCTACACCCACACTTTGCTACGTGGCGCTGCAGTCACTCGTACAGTAAAGCTGTGCCTGGTTCATCGACAACAATGGACGTGAGCTGCCGACCAGCCGAAGAGTTAGCCGTGCTGGATCAGATCCAGCGCCGGGTTCTCTGGCTTGCCACGAGCATGATCCACCACGCCAACAAGGTCCGCACCACCTCCTCGGGGGTGAAAGTCGGCGGCCATCAGGCCTCGTCCGCTTCGATGGTCACGATCATGTCCGCGCTGTTCTTCGGGCACCTGAACGCTTCGGACCGAGTGTCGGTGAAACCACACGCCGCGCCAGTGCTGCACGCGATCAACTACCTGCTTGGTCGCCTCGACCAGCGATATCTCACCGAGCTGCGCTCGTTCGGTGGCCTGCAGTGCTATCCGAGCCGCACAAAGGACCCCGACCCGGTGGACTTCTCGACCGGCTCGGTCGGGATCGGAGCCACGGCGTCAATCTGGAGCGCTGTGGCCCAGCGGTACCTGGCCGGGCATTTCGCTACCTCGCAGGCCGGGCGCCACATCGCTCTTGTCGGCGACGCCGAGCTCGACGAAGGGGCGGTCTGGGAGGCCCTTGTCGACCCTATGACCTCTCGTCTGGGCGAGGTCTTGTGGATCGTTGATGTCAACCGCCAGTCACTCGACCGAATCGTGCCCGACATCGCGGCGGGACGTATCGGCGCAATGTTCAGCGCAGCGGGATGGAACACGATCACGCTCAAGTACGGCCATCAGCTGCGAGCATTGTTTGGCTTAAGCGGGGGTCACCTGCTTCTGCGCCGCATAGATGCGATGAGCAACGAAGAGTACCAGCACCTTCTGCGAACTCCCGCCGAGAACCTGCGCGACGAACTCGCTGGTTCGGGGCCTGAGCGCTCCGGCATCCTGCGAGTATTGAAGCAGCTCGACAACAAGACCATCGCGGCTGTACTACGGAACCTGGGGGGCCACGATCTCGGCGATCTGCTCGACGCCTTTGCCGAGGCCGACAAAGTCACAGACAGACCGTCGGTGATCCTTGCCTACACGATAAAGGCGTGGCAGCTCCCAACAGAAGGTCACCCCGCCAACCACTCCGCACTCCTGTCAAGCGAGCAGTGGTGCCAGCTCGGGCACGACTTGGGCGCAGATCCCGACGACCCGTGGGCAAGCTTTGCCCCCGGCAGCCCCGAAGGCCGCTGCTGTGCTGTCGCCGCCGCGCGGCTTAAGCAACCGGAGCGGCCGTCGAACCCCGACCTCAAGGTTCCGATCGATGTCGGGCGGCCCTTTCTCGGCCGGGAGTCGACCCAGCAAGCCTTTGGGCGTTTCTTCCTCGATGTCTCGCGCGACGCGCCTGAGCTTGCTCGTCGAATCGTCACCGTCAGCCCCGATGTGGCATCTTCCACCAACCTCGGGGGCTGGATCAACCTGGCCGGGATCTGGAACATGAACGACCGGGTCAACTGGTTCGAGAACGACCGAGACAGTCTCATCCACTGGAGCGAATCAAGCCTGGGACAGCACATCGAGCTCGGCATCGCCGAGGTCAATCTCGTCGGACTCCTCTCCGAGCTTGGCTCCACGTGGTCGCGCGATGGACAACCGCTCCTGCCCATTGGAACCCTATATGACCCCTTTGTTGGCCGCGCCCTTGAGCCCTGGTCCTTTGGAATCTACGCAGGCGGCCAGTCGATCCTTGTCGGCACGCCTTCTGGGGTCAGCCTTGCTCCAGAAGGCGGTGCCCATCAGTCGATCATCACACCATCTATCGGCCTGGAACAGCCTGGCTGCACCGCCTGGGAGCCAGCGTTCGGACAAGACCTCAAATGGACGATGCTGGCCGCTCTTGCTGGTCTCGGTCGAACTGGGGGGAACTCGGCGTACTTCCGGCTCAGCACCCGACCGATCGACCAAGCTCTCGCCGAGTTGCCGGACGGCCCTGAAGCCAGGGAGTCCCGCCGGCGGGAGGTGCTCGCCGGTGGCTACAGATTACGAAACGCACCGACACCACCCGTCGTGACCCTCGTGGGAGTCGGTGCAGTCATGCCCGAGGTCCTTGCGGCGGCATCAGAACTTGCGACCCACAACGTAGCCTGCGACGTCGTCTGTCTGACATCAGCCGACCTGGTCTTCCGTGCTCTTCGAGCCCGACAAGGCCTGCATCCCGGAGCAAGCGACATCCTGGACGTACTTTTCCCGCGAAATCGATCTGCACCTATCGTCTCGGTGCTCGACGGCCATCCACACACTCTTGCCTTCTTGGCTGGCATCAACGCCACTCCTATCGCCTGTCTTGGGGTCGATTACTTCGGCCAAGTTGGCGATGTAGACGATCTCTACCGACACTTCGGGATCGATGCGTCAACGATTGTCGGAGCAGTTTGGGATCTCATTGAACAATTGTGAGCACGACAGCAGTTGCATCCTCGATGCATGCTCAAGCAGGTGCTCTGCCCTGCAGGTCGAGTACTGTCCGTGCGGCATGGCGGCAAGAATGGCGTCAGTTGTCACTGTGCCCGTAACAGCGAAGACTGACACGGCGAAGTAACCGAAGCCTTCGGGGTGGATGGGGCGGTAGCGGCCGTAGTTCCTGACCGCTGCGCGGGTGATGAGGCCGGCGTCGCCAGCACCATGTGAACGACGACTTCGACATCTCTGCGAAGAGGCTCGCCGCGCAGACGGATCGTCGGTGTCACCCCTCAGTCGTCCCCTGGCAACATGATCGTGATGACGCCGTCGCCTGGGCGCCCGGTCCGCAGTGCTTCTTGAGCGAGATGTCCCGTGCTCGGTTGGCTACGACCTGGACTCGCACCTTGTAGGTGAGCTCGCTCGCTCCGCCCGACATCTTGCCTGCGCAACTGGTGAGGTAGAGCTCGTCCCATAGCCGCCATCTCTCGCCCAGCCGGTCTTCGAGCCCTGCAGGCACGCTCACGGTCGTCTCGAAGGACTCCGGTGTCATAGCCACCGGGAAACGAAAGCCCGCCTCACGTGCGAGCTCGCTCACATCCACAAGGACCCCGTCCTCGATTGCCTGGGCTCTCGTGTACCGGGAGATAACGTCGTCTTCGCTGACCAGTGTCGCTGGCATCTCTGCCTCCCTATCTCGTTGTGATGCCCCGTACTCCCCCGAACACAGCGCGATCAAACTCCCCGTGGGCAGCGGCACGTCTCCCGCCGGACCGGCGCAACGTCACACGACACGGCGACTCTGGCGCTGTCTGGAGATCGCCGTTACCGTGGTCTTACGGGCTCAACGGGTCACGGCGGGGACCCGCTGGGCCCGGTGCTGGGGACTCGGGCGCTCTCACAGCCTGGCGCTGCCGCCACCCGCGAGCGACCCCAGCGACCTCCGCTCTAGCAGGCCGCAGATGCCAGGCGCCGCTCGAACGACCAGTCTGTGCGAGAGCGCCAGGAGGTGATCTGGACAAGGCGGCGGTCCGTCACGCGGCGAAAGCTCGACCTCTCGAAGAACGCGAACTCGTCCTCGGCGACCCCGTCGCTGAAGTGCAGCGCCTCGGCGAAGTGCACGACCGTGCCGTGTGCGACAAGCCGCGCCCGCTCCTTCGTGGCGATCTCGGCACGGCAACGCTCCTGCCACTGCCTCGCGTACTCGTTCGGAGGCTCGGGCACGAGCTCCTCGATCCGGTAGCGCTCTCCGAGCACCTCCGACTGGAACCACCCCCTGTCGCTCGTCCCGGCCTCTCTGTGCAAGCTCATCCAACCCATCTCAGCCTCCCTTGTCGTTCTTGTTCCCCCTACTCCCCGAGCGCGCAGGAAGCCAACCCCCCATGGGTAGCAAGGCAGAGGCAGAGGCAGTAAGCGGCGGGCGTACTGCCTATGGACAGCAAGAAAGGCCGGCCGCCGACGTCCGGCTATCAGACCCCGAACTGGACCAGCCGCCTCCCTGCTACTTCCGGTACCGCTCGTAGACTCCCTGCGGCGTGCCCTTGCCGTGTCCCGTCTCGTCGCGAATGCTGCCGTCGATCTCGAGGATGCCCTTCCGCCAAGACGCCATCGCCGGCAGTTCTCCCACGGCCACGAGCTCACGACCGCCGCACCGCCTTACCCGCGCATGGCGATGATGGCAGGACGGATCGCGGCGCCAGGGGCGTTCATCATGCCCGTCCCGCCTCCCGAAAGGAACCTGTGGTATGCGGTGACCGTCAGCTTCCCTGCCCCGGCAGCCGGCACCTGCTACGTGATCTGCCCCGTGCCCGGTCACGCCCAAGGAGGCATGTGGGCAAAGCTCGTCGTCCGTTGACACAGAGCCAGAAACGATCGGGCTGGCCCGTCGCCCACACCAAGCCCGTGACAGGAGCGGTGCCGCGAGATCATCGCCAGGAGGAGAAGGATCAAGCGACGTGTTAGACCACCGATGCAAGTATCCGTCGCAGCGGCCTCGCGCGTCTGCTCGGCGGGGGCGGGTCAGCGCCGTGCGTCGACGGTGTCGAGCGCCCTTACATCGATCTGGATGCGGCAGCATCGACCGGCGCGCTGGTCGAGGTGGCGGCGGCGGTCGACGACTTCCTCCCGGGCTAGCGAGCATCCACCGGGGCGCTGGGGGGCGGCCGCGTACCTCGACTGCCACCTACGAGCAGGCGCGCCAGACGATCCTAGTTTTCGCGGGGAGAGAAGTCTCCGACGACGTGGCAATCATCTGCCGCAACACCATCGAAGCCATCAACCATCTCGCCTTCCGCCTCGACCTCGGTCCCGATGACGTGGTGGTGACCACCGTCGTCGAGCACCATGCCAACCTTCTCCCCTGGCGTCGCTACGCCAAGGTGCGCTACGTCGAGTGCAACCCGGAGGGGACCTTCGAGCCAGACGCGGTCGCCGGCGCGCTGCGGGGCAACCCGCACCCGAAGCTTTTCGCGGTGACCGGGGCGTCGAACGTGAGCGGCTGGCTCCCGCCGGTCGGCGGCCTCATTCAGCTGTCCCACGAGGCGGGTGTGCCGGTGCTGGTCGACGCCGCCCATCTCGCCCCCCACCGGCCCCTTCTCGCCGCCGCGGACTACCTGGCCTGGAGCGGGCACAAGATGTACGCGCCCTTCGGCGCCGCGCCGCTCGTTGGTCCCAGGCGGACCTTCGCGATGGGGGACCCGTTCCTGGCGGCGGCGGGGCGGTCGACCTGGTGTCGCTCGACGAGGTGTTCTGGAACGCTCCCCCAGAGCGCGAGGAGGCCTGATCGCCCAACGTCGTCGGAGCGGTGGCCTTCGGCGCCGTTGCCCGTACCCTCGCAGCCATCGGGTGGCCGACGATCCGCCCACAACGAGCACTTGGCGAGCCGCCTGCGCAGCGGGCTTGGCGCCATAGAGGGCTCCCGGGTGCTCGGCCCGGGCCCTTTGGTGCCGACGCTTCCCGTGGCAAGCTTCGTCGTCGAGGACGTGCACCACGCGCTCGTCGCTGCCCGCCCGGCCGCGGAGTGGGGTATCAGCGTGCGCCACGGGCGGATGCTTCTGCGCCCACCCCTACCTGCTTCGCTTGCTCGAGATTAACCCGACCGAGACCGCCGCCTACCGAGATGGGATACGCCGCGGTGACCACAAGCACCCGCCCGGTGCGACCCGGACGGCGGCGTCGATCGCCACCACCGACGCCGAGATCGACCGGCTCCTCGACGCCGTGCGCGACATCACCACCGGCTTAACCTGCACCGATGGCCTACGAGCAGGACCCTGTCACCGGCGATTTACACCTCAGCGGTGGCGATCCCCTCTGGGCCGGACCGCCGGCGCTGTGCGGCGGCTGCGCAACCGGGTAGGCCGGGCCCGGTGTCGCGCCAGCACATCCGTGCTGCGGCACGTGAGGGTCCACATCCTTCCGACGCCGTGGGCATCGCATTTCGATCGTGACAAGCTGGACCACGTGTGGCCGGTTCCGGTCTTCTCCGGGGATGCACCGACCCCGAACACAGGAGGAAGCACATGAAAGTACTCGTTGCGTACGAAAGCCGCAGTGGCCGAACCCGCCGTGCTGCTGAGGCGGTAGCCGCGGCAGTACGGGCCTGCGGCTCGGATGCCACGCTCAAAGTGCTGTCCGAAACGACTGCGGAGGACATCGAGCACGCCGACGCAGTCGCCATCGGATCGTGGGTAGAGGGCTTCATCGTCGTGAAGGTCGGGCCAGCCAAGGCCGCGCTCGAGGCGATCGGACGGCTGTCTGCGATGGGAGGCAAGCCGGCTGCGGTATTCTGCACCTACGCGGCCAATCCCCGCGCCACGCTTGCCACGTTGCGCCGATCGCTCGAAGCCAAGGGAGCAAACGTCGTGGCCGAGAACGCGAGCCACCGCTCACACCCCGACCGGGGCGCCGCCGAGCTGGCCAAGCGTCTCTGCGCGTCCCAAGAAGCGATGTGACCGAGTAGCGCACATGACCCGAGCAGCGCACATGACCCGAGCAGCGCAGAGCTGAGCCCCGGGCGTCAAGGCCGGGCTTGATAAGCAACGCCCGGGCCGCACCCACCATCCAGCGACCACAGAGCTCGGGCGCCGTGCAGCCCAAGCGTGCTCTAAGCGGCACCTCGAGCGCCGACGCGAACGCCCCTTCGATCGGTCAGGCATCCGACAATGAACTCATCGCACGGCGCAACCGCCCCTCAGCCTCTGCAGCGAGCTCGGCAAGCACCGGGCCGGGCATGAGATCGTCGGGGGCGACGGCAGCGATCCGGACTCGGCCGCCGCCCACCTCGTCCTCGGCACCACGTTGCACGGCAGCAGCAGGCTGACCGGCGGGGTGCCGCACCACCGCGCTCGGCGCCGGATACGTGAGGAGGCCGGGCTTGCTGACCTCGATCAAGCCGG
>JAKACA010000136.1 GCA_021796455.1 Actinomycetes bacterium | reverse complement strand
CATCGGCCTTGGCTGCATGGGCATGTCGGGCGTCTACGGGCGCGCCGATGAGTCCGAGTCAATCGCCACGATCAACGCCGCAATCGATCTCGGTGCCAGCCTGATCGACACGGCCGACATGTACGGTGCGGGCCACAACGAGGAGCTCGTCGGGCGTGCTGTGCGCGCACGACGTGGCGAAGTCGTCCTCGCCACCAAGTTCGGCCAGGTGCTCAACGAGCAGGGTCGCCCGGTCGGTGTGGATGGGAGCCCGGCCTGGGTACGCCGGTCGTTCGAGGCAAGCGCGCAGCGCCTCGGCATGGACCACGTGGACCTCTACTTTCAGCATCGCGTCGACCCGGCCGTGCCGATCGAGGAGACCGTCGGCGCAATGGCTGAGCTCGTCAAGGAGGGCAAGGTCGGCCACATCGGGCTCTGCGAGGCCTCCCCGTCCACGATCAGGCGAGCCCATGCCGTGCACCCGCTCGCGGCGGTCCAGACCGAGTACTCGCTCTGGTGGCGGGGGATCGAGGCCGACGTGCTTCCCACCTGCGAGGAGCTCGGTATCGGGATCGTCGCCTACAGCCCCCTTGGTCGTGGTCTTTTGACCGGCGCTCTGCACGGTGAGGAAGATCTGGCGCCCGATGATCGCCGCCGCGACCATCCTCGCTTTGCGACAGGGAACTTCGAGAGCAACCTCGCTCTCGTCGCCGAGGTGGCAACGATGGCAGGTGAGCTCGGGTGCGAGCCGAGCCAGCTGGTGCTCGCCTGGCTCCTCGCCAAAGGCGAGCGAGTCGTGCCGATCCCTGGCGCCAAGCGACGGGACCACCTTGCCTCCAACCTGGGCGCGGTCGAGCTGTCTCTGAGCCAGGCCGACGTCGCCCGCCTGGAGGCGGCACTGCCCGTAGGCTCGGGGGCCGGTCTGCGATACCCCGAGCAGGCGATGAGGGCACTCGAACTTTGAGCAAACCTCCAGCTAAGATGGATGACCCGCCTGGTCACGAGATGCCCTCATATCGACCGGCGGCTGCGCGAACAGGGCGGGCTCGGCACAACTATCCCCATCGTCTGAGCGTTGCCGAGGCAATCGTCGCCGTGCTCGAGGACGAACAGGTTCCATTCGTCGCCGGTATCCCGGGCGGTGGTGTCGTCGAGCTCCTGGACGTCATGTCTCGCGCCGGCTCCCCGCGCTACGTCCTCGTCCGTCACGAGCAGGTGGCGGTGCACATGGCGCTCGGATATGCCGAGCTCACAGCGCGCCCTGCCGTGGTGCTCGTGTCCCGAGCCCCCGGGGCGTCCAATGCCGTCATCGGGGTCCAGGCGGCGTGGGCGGAAGGCTCCCCGCTCGTGCTCATCAGCTCGCATGTCAGCTCGAAGGCCCGGGGTCTCGGAGCGTTCCAGGAGATCGATCTCGAGTCGCTCTTCCGGCCGATCACGAAGATGTCGGTAGAGGTACGGGCACCCGAAAGGGTCACCGGAACTCTGCAGGAGGCCTTCCGGGTGGCGACAGAAGGCCGGCCCGGTCCGGTCCACGTCTCGGTCCCGCTCGATTTTCCCGCGATAGAGGTCGCGTTCGCTCTGTCGCGGCCGAGTCGGGAGGTCCACGGCCGGCTCGAGCCGAGCCCAGCCGGCCTCGAAAGGGCAGTGGCGCTGCTGGCTGCCTGCGACCGCCCGGTGATCATCGCAGGCGGGGGCGTCACCAAGTCCGGTGCAGCCGAAGCGGTGCTCGAGCTAGCCGAGGAGCTCGGGGCGGCAGTCACCAACACCTGGGAGAGAAAGGCGGTGCGAGAGGACTATCCCCTGGCGACCGGAGGGATCGGCCGGGGCGGGTCAGGTGCGAGCGCGGCCGTGCTCCACGAGGCAGATCTCGTCCTTGCGCTCGGGACCCGGTTCTCCGAGCCTGCGACCGAGGACTACGCGATGGCCTTCGAAGCCGGGCAGAGCCTCGTGCAGGTGGATATCGACGCTGCGACAGTGGGTCGCGTCTACCCCGCCGAGGTCGGGATCGCCGCGGACGCGCGAGCAGCTGTCCTCGCCATCCTGGAGCGGCTCCGTGGCCGGCGCGACCGCAAGCTCCGCACCGCATGGCGCGAGCGCGTCGCCGAGCTCGTGAAGGGCTGGCAAGAAGAGATCTATGCGGTCGATTTCGATGCGCATCCGATCTCGTCGCCCCGGGTGGTGCGCGATCTGCGACGCGTAATGGCACCCGACGGCGTTTTGTGCAGCGACTCGGGCAACTTCAACTACTTCCTCGCGCGCTACTTCACCGCGACGTCTCCTGGGATCTTCCTCTACCCTGCCGCGACCGGTCCGATGGGGTGTGCTCTTCCTGCCGCGATGGGCGTGAAGGTGGCATTTCCCGATCGCCAAGTCGTGGCCGTGGCTGGCGACGGGGGCTTTGCCATGACGATGCAGGATCTCGAGACGTGTGTTCGGGAGCGCATTGCCGTCGTCGCGCTCGTGATGAACAACTTCGCATACGGCAACATAAAGCTGCGCCAGCAGGTGCACTTCGGCAACCGCCTGATCGGTTGCGAGCTCTCGAACCCTGACTTCGCGGAGGTGGCACGCCTCGTCGGCGCGAGGGGAGAGACCGTCCGAGACCCAGACGAGCTTGTACCTTCGCTGCAACGGGCGCTTTCGGCACACGAGCCCTTCGTCCTCGACGTCCATGTCGATCCGGACGAGATGTCCAGCGCGACCGTCGACCCGTGGTGGTAGGGCCCGGCGCGCACCGTGCGCGGGGCGCTCTCGGGGAGCTCGTCTCCATTCCCACCGACGGGGCACCTCTCGACGGCCTGTACTATGAGGCCGCTGATCCCGGCGAGCCGGGCAGCGGTGCGTTAGCAGGTGCGCTGCTGATGCACGGCAACGGACAGAACTTCTACTCCGGGCCGGCGCGGTTCCTCGTCCCCCACCTCCTAGGTGCGCGCATATCCTGCCTTGCCTTCAACCGTCGGGGTCATGACACGATCAGCTGCCGCACCCGCGTTCCTGAGGGGAACGCCTTCCAGACCACTGCCCAAGCCACCGCCGACAATCTCGCGGCCCGTCGCTTCCTCGCCGATCGGGGTCATAGCTCTCCGGTTGTCATCGGCCACAGCAATGGCGGGCTGCTGGCCGCCAGTCATGTGGTCGACAACCCTGACAGCCGAGCCCTCGTGCTCCTGTCTGCCCACTGCGGCGGACGTGCGCTCCTGCCGCGGGCCTCAGCACTGGGACTGCTCGCGAGGGACAGGCTCGCCGAGATATCCGCCAAGGCGCACCAGCTCGTCGCCGACGGCAAGCCATCCGAGCTGATCCTGCTTCCTGGCTGGTGGTACGCCACGTCGGCCGCGTCCTTCGTCGATCTCGAAGAGCGCCTGCCTGACCTGCTCGAGCTCGCTGCCGAGGTGAGATGTCCAGCGCTGGTGCTGCGTGGTGACGAGGACCGCCAGCTCTACCCCGCGGAGCGTTTCGCCGCGATCATGGCTGCACCCTCGACTGTGGTCGTCATCGAGGGCGCCGACCACTTCTATACGGGTTTCGAGGACAGGGTCGGCGCGTTGGTCGCGAGTTGGCTCGCCGACCTTCTCGGCAACGACGGCAGCCTCCCGACCAAGACGACAAGTCCCGAGTGAGAGGGGATGACTCCGTGCAGGCTCCGCCAGATGGCCCGCGACACGAGGCGCGCGACGAGATGTTGATCGATTGGCAGGTCGTCATCGAGATGGACGACGGTGTGGCGCTCCGGTGCGACGTCTACCGGCCCGAGGGCCCCGGTCGCTTTCCGGCCATTGTCTCCTACGGCCCCTACGCGAAGGGGCTCTCGTTCCAGGAGGGGTACGGTCCGCAATGGGAGAAGATGGTCTCCGAGCACCCCGATGTCACGGCGGGGTCGACGAACAAGTACCAGAGCTGGGAGGTCGCCGATCCGGAGAAGTGGGTGCCGCACGGCTACGCCTGCGTCCGCGTCGACTCGCGGGGCACCGGTTGGTCGCCGGGCGAGGTCGACGTCTGGTCTCCCCGCGAAGCAAAGGACCTGGCTCGTTGCATCGAGTGGGCCGGTACCCAGGAGTGGAGCAACGGGCGGGTGGGGCTGAGCGGCGTCTCGTACTACGCCATGAACCAGTGGCACGTAGCCGGACTCGCCCCACCGCACCTAAAGGCGATGGTGCCCTGGGAGGGCGCGGCCGACTTTTACCGGGACGTCACCCACCACGGTGGGATCCTCTGTGAGTTCACCGCCAACTGGTACCGGCGCCAGGTAGAGAGCGTCCAGTACGGCGTCGGGGAGCGCTCCCCGGTCAACCCGAACACGGGAGAGCACGTGGCCGGGCCGACTACCTTGAGCGAGAGCGAGCTGGCCCGCAACCGACCGGATCTCGGGGCGCTCGTGAGCGCGCACGCGCTGGACGGGCAATGGTACCGAGACCGCTCGGCCTCCTGGCCCGATGTCCAGGTCCCGTTTCTCTCGGCCGCCAACTGGGGTGGCCACGGACTGCACGCGCGGGGAAACTTCGAGGCCTTCACCCAGGCGGCCTCGAAGCACAAGTGGCTGGAGGTCCATGGCGGAGAGCACTGGACGCACTTCTACACCGACTACGGCGTCGAACTGCAGCGGCGGTTCTTCGACCACTTCTTGAAAGGCGCCGACAACGGCTGGGATCGGACACCCCGGGTCTTGCTCAACATCCGATGTCCCGGGGAGATCTACGAGCTGCGTGAGGAGGACGAGTGGCCGCTCGCACGGACGGTCTGGACGACGCTCTATTTGGACGCGTCGACCATGAGTCTCACGCCTACCGCTCCCGACACTCCCGCCGAGGCGACCTACAGCGCTCTCGGCGACGGCCTCAGCTTCACGTTGGGACCCGCCACCGAAGAGCTCGAGGTGACAGGCCCCTTGGCGGCCCGGCTTTTCGTCGCGTCGAGCACCGTGGACGCCGACATCTTCGTTGTGCTCAGGCTATTTGATCCCGACGGCGGCGAGGTGACCTTTCAGGGCGCCCTGGATCCGAACACTCCGATCGCGCACGGATGGCTCCGCGCTTCGCACCGGAGGATCGATGTGGCCAAGACCCTGCCCTGGCGGCCGTACCACTCCCACGAGCGCGAGGAGTTGCTCGTACCCGGAGAGGTCGTCGAGGTCGAGGTCGAGATCTGGCCAACCTGCATAGTCGTACCCGTCGGCTACGAGCTGAGGCTCGATATCCGCGGTCGCGACTATGTGTACGACGGTGAGCTTTCGTCGTTTGCAAAGAGCTTCTACTATGCAAACCGCGGCGTCGGGCCCTTCACCCATGCCGACAGTTCCGACCGCCCCCCGGAGCGATTCGGAGGCGAGGTCACGATCCACACCGGCGGCGCCACGCCGTCGTCGGTGCTGGTGCCAGTGATCCCGCCGAAGTGATCCCGCCGAAGTGATCTCCCCGAAGTGATCTCCCCGAAGTGAGCCCCGGTGCTGGTGCCGGTCAGTCCTAGAGCAACTACCGTCAGGATTCGACCAGCGCTCCGCGCGCGTGATTAGTATCTTGGTAGCTCTCGCGGAACGGCCGGGCGCGGTCAGACGTCAGAGACAGAGGTGCCCGAGGGGAACGTCGTATGCGGTCGAGCGAAGTTGCGATCGAGGGAAGTGGGGACCCGATGGACTGGAAAGTGGCGGCAGGTGCGAGCTGAGACTGTCAGCACTCGATTGCAGAGGTCGCAGGCGGGCACGGCGGAGCGGTCGGCGAAGGGGTCGTCGAGCCTCGGCGGTAGCGAGCTGAGCCGCTTGGCAGGCTGCAAACGGTCCAAAGCTGCCGGTCCCCGAGTGACTGGTCCCCGAGTGACTGGTCCCAGGGTGGCACCTCGTTGACAGCCCCGCCTATCGACGCGTTCGGGGTTGTCGACGCGCACGTGCATTTCTTGCCCCCCGGCTACGCGGGATCCGACGACTCAGAGCGCTTCCGGCCGCGAGCTCGCATCGAGCAGGGACGTCAGATCGAGGTCCTCCTCGGCGGGAGGGCCGTTGACTCGGTGATCGGTGAGATGACCCGACCGGAGGTCCTCCTCGGTGAGCTCGCCCAAAGGGGCATCGGGGGTGCGGTGCTCTCACCGTGGGTGAGCACGCTGCCGGTGGGGCTCGACGCCGCCGCCGCCGGCGCACTCTGCCGGCTGCAGAACCAGGCAATGGCGGAGGTCGTGAGCAGCGGCCGTGGTGGCTTTGCCGGACTCGCGGCCTTGCCGACCCAGGCGCCTGAGCTGTGCGTGGAGCTCTTGCGCGAGGCAATGGCGAGCGGCCTAGCGGGCGCCGAAGTGCCGGCGATCTCCGGTGGCCGTGGCCTTGGCGACCCCTCGCTGGAACCACTGTGGAGCGCGGCGCAGGATCTCGGAGCCATGGTGTTCGTGCACCCCGGTAGCCACGGCCTATCGGTTGACCTGCTCAGCGGGTACTACCTGTGGAACGCCGTCGGCAATCCCGTCGAGACGGCGGTCTCGGCTGCACAGCTCGTGATGGCGGGGGTCTTCGACCGGTACCCCGACCTCGTGGTCCTCCTCGCCCATGGAGGTGGCGTGCTGCCCGCCCTGGCTTCACGGATCGGGCGCGCCTGGCGAAAGCGAAGAGAGGCGCGCCTTGTCACGAGCACACCGCCTGAGGAGTCAATCCGACGCTTCTACTTCGACTCCGTGCTCCACGACCAGGCGCTCCTCGCGAGCCTCGTGGGTTTCGCCGGCGCTGACCACGTCCTGTTGGGTTCGGACCATCCATTCGACATGGGGCTCGACGACCCGGTAGGTGCTGTGCGCGTCCTTGGACTGGAAGAGGATGCCGAGGCCGCAGTGCTTGGCGGCAACGCCCGCCGTCTGGCCTTCCGGGGCGCGGGCGGCACCTTTTCCGGTCCCTCGGGCTCGGGATCTCCTAGTGGGTCCGACCCGTCTTAGCAAGGGAGAGATATGACCCCACAACAGTTTCCCCAGCTGCTGCCGGCGCCTGGTCGCATGGCGGTCGACTTCGAGGAGCGAGTGAACTTCGACCGCCTGCGCGAGTACCGGCTGAGTCGCGCCCGGGCCGCGCTCGAAGCGTCCGAGCTCGGCGCGCTGCTCTGTTTCGATGTGAACAACGTCCGCTATCTCACCTCCACCCAGATCGGTGAGTGGGTGCGAGACAAGGTGTGCCGCTACGCGCTCCTTGCACAAGGCAGCGATCCGGTGCTCTGGGACTTCGGCTCGGCGGCGGCCCATCACCGTCTGCACGCACCATGGCTGCGGTCGGAGAACTCGCGGGCCGGCATGCTCGGCCTGCGCGGAGCCGTAGCACCTGACGCCGGTCTCATGGACGCCGCCGCGACCGAGATCAAGGTGCTGCTCGACGAAGCCGGGGTCGGTGACGCGCCAGTCGGTGTCGACATAGCCGAGACGCCGATGCTGTTCGCCCTGCAGCGCGCCGGAATCGACGTGCACGACGGCCAGCAGGTCATGCTCGATGCCAGGCAGAACAAGTCCTCCGACGAGATCGCGTTGTTGACGATGTCGGCATCCATGGTCGACGGCGCCTACCAGCTCATCTCCGAGATTCTGAAACCCGGGATACGCGAGAACGAGATCGTTGGTGCTGTCAACGAGTTCTTGTACGGAGCGGGCTCTGACGACGTCGAGGCGATCAACGCCGTTTCGGGCGAACGGTGCAGCCCGCACCCGCACAACTTCTCCGATCGCATGATCCGTCCTGGAGACCAGGCGTTCTTCGACATCATCCAGGCTTACAACGGCTATCGGACCTGCTATTACCGGACCTTTGGGGTCGGCCGGGCCACTGCCTCGCAGCGAGACGCCTACAAGCAGGCGCGTGAGTGGATAGACCGGGCGATCGACGTCGTGAAGCCGGGCGTGAGCACCGACGAGATCGCCCGCTGCTGGCCACGTGCCACCGACTTCGGCTTCTCGGACGAGATGGAGGCCTTCGGGCTCCAGTTCGGCCATGGGCTCGGGCTCGCGCTGCACGAGAGGCCGATCATAAGCCGCCTCAATTCCCTCGAGCATCCCGTCGAGATCGAGGTCGGAATGGTCTTCGCACTCGAGACCTACTGCCCGGCGTCGGACGGTGTCTCGGCCGCACGTATCGAGGAGGAGATCGTGGTGACCGATGACGGGCCACGTGTCATCACCTTGTTCCCGGCCGAGGAGCTCTTCGTGGCGAACGCCTACTAGATCGACAGGTGAACGATGACAGAAGTGACTAGAGCCACCGCCGTGCCAGCGTGTGAGCTGCCCTCGCCCGAGACGCGTCTCGAGCTGTACCGCATGATGTACAGGATCCGCAGCTTCGAGAAGCGTGCGTATGACCTTTTCCTCTCAGGCCTCGTGAAGGGGACGAGCCACCTCTCGCTCG
>JAKACA010000135.1 GCA_021796455.1 Actinomycetes bacterium | reverse complement strand
GAGCACGACGTCGTTGACGGTGCAGGAGAACCGGCGCCTCACTGCCTTCAGATCCTCGAGACGGAGAGTGCTGAAAGCCACCCGGCGCTGGGCTGTGATCGCCCTGTTGAGCGACGTCCTCGGTGCGCCGAACAGTGCCGGCGGAGGAGGAAGCGCCGCGGCGCGGTTCTGTCTCGAGAGCTGGACCGCTTTGTCGAACACGTCGAATGCAGTCTTGAGCGCGCGGGGGACCTGGACTGCCCGAGCGGCGAGCGCGCCCGCGACAAGCGCCGCGGACGGGGGAACCTGCTCGGGTCGCCAGGTGTCGACCACCTCCTGTTCGGGCGGCTCTGGCTCCAGATCGAGCAGCGTCGTCATGAGCTCAGCACCCGATACGCCGTCGACTGCCGCGTGGTGAACCTTGCCGACGAGGCCGACACGTCCGCCCTCGAGTCCTTCGACTACATGGAGCTCCCACAGCGGCCGACTCCGCTCCAGCGCACGGCTCGATATCTCCGCGGCGAGATCGGCCAGCTCCTCCTGCCCGCCGGGGGCCGGCAGGGACACCCGCCGGATGTGGTAGTCGAGGTCGAAGTCCGGATCTTCGACCCATAAAGGGTGGTGCAGCCCGAGAGGCACGTCGACCAGGCGCCGGCGCAGTGGCCCAGCTGGGGGCAGGCGCCGCCCCAACAGCTCGCGCACCGCGTCATAGCCAAGCCCGCCGCGGCCCGCCTCGAGCAGGTAGACACCGGTGACATGCATGTGAGCGGTCGGGGTTTCTATGTAGAGGAACATCGCGTCAAGCCCGCTCAGGCGTTCCATCTGCCTCTCTCCCCTCTCCGGCGATCTGCTGGGCGTCGCGGTCCCTCGCGACTCCGAGCGCTCCGACTCGGCCGATCCTCAGATCCCAGTGTGGCCGAAACCTCCCGCACCTCTCTCGCTCTCGCCGAGCGAGCCTGCGGCGACGAGGAGCGCGTCCTCGAACCGGACAAGGATCAGCTGCGCGATGCGATCCCCGCGACACACCTCGTAATCCCTGGTCGGATCAGTGTTGACCAGTATGACGCCGATCTCTCCCCTGTAACCGGGATCGATCAGGCCGGGCGCGTTCAGGCAGGTCACACCGTGGCGCAGTGCCAGACCGCTTCGCGGCAGAACGAGACCCGCGAGACCACCGGGCAGCTCGACGGCTATGCCGGTGGCGACGAGGGCGCGACCACCTTGGCTGCGGAGGATGACACCGGCACGCGCCAGCAGGTCGATCCCGGCATCGCCGCTGCGTGCGCGCTCCGGAATCGGAAGCTCCGGGTCGAGCTGCACCATCGGGATGTCGACCACGGCCCGAGGCTAGCGCAGGGCCACTACGCTCCCCGAGCGTGCTCGTCTGGATGGATCTCGAAATGACCGGCCTCGACCCGTCTCACCACGTCATCGTCGAGATGGCGACGTTGGTGACAGACGACGACCTGAACATCGTCGCCGAGGGGCCGGATATGGTCATCGGCGCGCCGCCCGACAAGCTCGCCGAGATGGAAGACATCGTCCGCCACATGCACACCGTATCGGGGCTGCTACCGGAGATAGAGACGTCGGCGACGACTCTGGAGGAGGCTGCCGCGAGGACGATGGACTTCGTCCGGGGACATGTCGCAAAGTCCGGCACTGTTCCGCTGTGCGGGAACTCGATCGGGATGGACCGGCGTTTCCTCGAGGCGTACTCGCCCGAGCTCGAAGCGTGGTTCCACTACCGCTCGATAGACGTCTCGACGGTAAAGGAGCTCTGCAGGCGGTGGCGGCCCGACCTCTACGCGGCGCGCCCTCACAAGCAGACGGCGCACCGGGCCATGGACGACATACGCGAGAGCGTCGGTGAGCTGGCCTATTACAAGGCAAACTTCTTCGCGTCGGGCCCCGCGGGCCCACCGGACGCGTCGGGTCCCGCGGGCCCACCGGACGCACCGGGCCCACCGGGCGCGTAGGGCTCACCGGGCGCGTCGGGCTCACCGGGCGCGTCGGGCTCACCGGGCGCGTCGGGCTCACCGGGCGCGTCGGGCTCACCGGACTGATCGCGACGCGGTCGGGCTTACGGCGCCACCGCCACGACGACGCGGCCCCGAACCCTGCCTGCAAGTATCTCCTCTGCCAGGCGCGGCACGTCGTCGAGGCTCGCCTCGTCGGCCATCTCGTCGATGACGTCAGCAGAGAGCTCGGTCGCGAGGCGGTCCCACGCGACTGCTCGCAGCCCGATCGGGCACCTGACCGAGTCGATGCCGGCAAGCGTGACGCCTCTAAGAATGAACGGGTGGACAGTTGTCGGCAGATCTGCCCCGCCGGCTAGACCACAGGCGGCCACGCAGCCGCCGTAGCGGGTCTCACGAAGCACCGTGGCAAGGGTGCTGCCTCCGACAGCATCGACCCCGGCAGCCCACCGCTCCCTGCCGAGAGCGCGCACAGGCGCGTCGGCAAGCTCACTTCGGGGCACCAGGGTGCTCGCTCCGAGGGCACGAAGATACTCCCCCTGCTCGCTGCGGCCGCTCGCTGCCGCGACCTCGTATCCAAGTCCCGCGAGGATTGCCACGGCCATGCTTCCAACACCGCCTGCGGCTCCTGTCACGACGACGGGCATGCCACGGGCGCTACCAGGGGCGAGACCATGACGCTCGAGGGCCATGACGCAGAGCATCGAGGTCAGGCCGGCCGTCCCGATGACCATCGCCCTCCTCAAATCCAGATCCCTGGGCAGCGGCACCACCCACTCCGAGCGCACTCGGGCAAGCTCGGCCAATCCGCCGAATCGCTCCTCGCCGAGGCCGAAACCCGTCACTATCACCTCATCGCCTGGAGAGATGGAAGGTGCGCCCGAGTCGAGGACCGTCCCGGCCAGATCGACTCCGGCCACCATGGGGAAGGATCGCACCACCTTCCCCTTGCCTGTCACAGCGAGGCCGTCTTTGTAGTTGATGCTCGACCAGCGGACTTTGATCGTGACGTCACCCTCAGGTAGGTCACCGTCGTCCATTGTCGCTACTCGTCCCGGGAGTCCGTCTGGCTCGGCTGCAAGCACGGCGCGAAAGCTGCTCATGGATCTCAGACTATGGCCTGCGAGCATGGCCCGCGACTATGGCCCGCGACGATGGCCCGCGGGCAATGATCGGAGCTCCGGTGGGAGCTGTCGACCAGGTGATCACTGCTTGGCGCACACCGAGTCGATCAAATATCTCCTCCGCGTGCCTGAGGTCAGCGATCGCTGCGCCGCTCGCCGGCACGGCCCCGGCGGGCCGGGCCGGAGAAGCCGGAGAGCAACTTATGGCTCGTGCATACAGGCAGAGCGCGAGCTCATAGGACGCCCCGATTGCGGTCGCATTCCCTATCGCCTGCTCGAACAGACGCGCCTCGTTGCTAGCTGGGGCATCCGCTGGGGCACCGGGCAGGACAGCCGCGTATTCACCGGGCAGGGCAGCCGCGCACTCACCCCCCGGCTCACCGGTGTCACGACGATCTGTGCTGCCCAGGTTGCGGCAGGCTTGGATGAGGGCCGAAGCAGTTGCGAGGACTCGCAGAGTCGACACCTCGACTTGCTCCACGCCAGCGCGGCCCGACAACGTCTCCAGCAGCTCCCTCGACATGGTGACCGCAGCCGAGAAGTTGCCTTCGAGAAGGGTGGTTTCGGCCAGGCGAACCTCGGTCTCCACACACATGACATGCGAGCGGATCTCGCGAAACTCGGCCAGGGCCTCCTCGAGCAGCCGCCGTCCGCGAGCGGTGTCACCCACCCTTGCCTCGAGCCGGCCGAGATTGGCGGTCGCAAGCGCCGTCCCCACTCGATAGCCCGCGGCCTGCCATGTCGAGCGTGCCGCCTCGAGAAGCGGGCGGGCGGCATCGGTATCCCCGCGGTCGCTCAGGATCTCGGCGATGTTGTTCTCCTCCGTCGCGGCCCCGACGACGTCACCGGCTCGCGCCCGCGCATCCCGGCTGCGCTCGTAGAGCTCGAGCGCCCGCTCCCACTCGCCCCGGAAGTATGCGCCGATGCCCAGATTGTTGAGAGCATTGCCCTGTCCGAGCAGATCGGAGAGCTCCTCGAAGATCCCAAGAGCCCTGTAGCCGAGCTCGTCGTCAGGACCTCCAAGGTATACCGACAGCAGGTGCTGGAGATAGAGAGCGTGAGCAAGGCCGCTTCGATGGCCCGCCCGCACCGCCTCGGTCGCCGCTCTCGTGGCAAACTGGCGGCACGCCCGATACCGGCCCTGGCGCGAGTAGAGGCCCGCCGAGGCGAGATCGAGCTCGCAAAGCTCCCTTCGGGCTGCCTCGTCGTCGGCCACGAGCAGGCGACGGCCCCGGGTGTGGCAACTTAGCGCCTGTCGATACCTGCCCTGTCGCTCGTAGAGGACTCCCGTCTTGCGCAAGAGCCGCGCCCGGTCCACCGCGGAGGCGGCGAGGCGTCTGGAGCGCGCATAGGCGTCGCGAGCGGCCTCGTACCTGGCGCTCAGCTCGCATGCGTCTCCGAGTGCCTCCGCCACAGACGACACCTCCCCAGGATCGAGCCGGCTGAGATGGCGAGCCGCCTCGAGGGCGCGGGTAAAGCAGGTGACCGCGTCGGCGTTCGCCCAGAGCGCCCGGGCTCTTTCTCCGGCAATGCGGGAGTAGTTCCACGCCTGCTCATACTCTTCAGCCTCGAGCCAGTGCAGTGAGAGCAGGTCGGCACCTTCTTCAGGGGTCGACGCCCGCGCCTCGATGGCACGGGCGGCGCGGGCATGAAGCTCCCGGCGACGCTTGAAGGAGAGCCCTTCGTAGGCCGCATCGCGCATGAGCGCGTGGGCAAACCTCCGCCCATGGGCAGTCGGGAGCACGAAGGCACTCAGGCGAGCCCAGACGGCCTCCTCTACCTTCAATTTCAATTTGGCGACAGGATCGAGAGCCTGCGTCGCCGCGGCAACAATGCCGGTGCCCTCGAGGAGGTCCGGGAGCAGCTCAGGATCGAAGTGACCACCAAGCACGCTCGCGGCTCGAAGGACCTGGCGGTCGAGCGGCGCGAGGAGGTCGATCTCGGCAGCCAGCAACGGCTCGAGAGATTCGGGCAGGCCTTCGGCATCGGCCACGTCCCCTGCCGTGCGCGCGAGCTCTCGAAGAAACAGCGGGTTCCCCTCAGAGCGCGTCACGATGGCATCCACCTGTGCCGGAGCCAGCTCGGCTTCGGTTGCGGCCGCTACGAGAAGCGTCGAGGACTGCGGGTCGAGCGGCGCCAGATCGATCACGACAGAGCGCGAGTGCTCTGGCAAGAGCTCGCGCGCTCGGGGCGCCCCGGTCAGGACCACGAGCAAGGGAAGCTCTGCCGCCTCCAGGGCGACACGACCGAGCAGGCTTGCCGATGCAGCGTCGATTGCGTGCGCGTCCTCGATGACGAGAGCCGAGGGTCGCGACACGAAGAGCCTCAGCAGCTGCAGAGCACAAAGCTCCAGGCGGGAGCGCCGGAACCGCGGCTCGAGCGCCTCAACTTCGGGCGTCGGCGGCAGGGACGCTCCGATGAGGCCCGCGAGAAGCGGAAGAAACGGTTCGAGGTCCCCGAGTCGCCCGGAGACGGCGCGGCGTAGCTCGGCGACGACGAGATCGTGCGGAGCGTCTTCGGCCATGCCGAGGAGCCGGCGAAAGACGCGTCGGAAAGGCAGGTAGGGAGTCGCGCTGCCGTACTCCTCGCAGGCGACTCGCAACGTGTCGAGCGCCCATCGCTCGATTGCCTCAGTCGCGAGGCGCGACTTGCCGATGCCGGGAGAGCCGATGATCTCGACTACGGCTCCCGCGCCGCCCGCGGCCCGATCAGCCAGGCTGAGGAGCTCGCGCAGCTCCGCCTCACGCCCAACAAATGGCACCTCCTTGCCGACATCGTGTAGAGCGCTGTCCCGCGGGGTGCCAACCACCGAGGCGACCACAGGCTCGGCCTTGCCCTTGACCTCGAAAGGCGGCAGACCCTCTGTCTCAAAGACGTGTCCGGCTCTGATGAGGACGCTCTCGGTCGCAAGCACCTGGCCCGGCAATGCCTGACCCATAACGCGGGCGGCGAGGTTGACCGAGTCGCCGGCGATCGCGAATATGCGACGGCTGCCAAGTCCGACTGCGTGCGAGGACACGAAGACGCGACCTCCGTTGACGCCAGCGCGCAGCCGCAGGGGGGAGTCGGCCCGGCGATCCGCCATGATGTCCTTCACGCAGCTCAGCACACGCTCGGCATCGTTGCCGCGAAGGACGGGAACTCCTCCAAGGACGATCAGCTTGCCGCCGTCGGGTCCGATGTCGGTACCGTGGAAACTGACTCCCCGGCGTGCCGCGGACTCGGTGACGGACTCGACCAGCGGCTCGAGAACATCGGCCACGGCCCGAGGGCCGTCGCGCAGCGAGAGATCGTCGACGCCGGAGAACTCGATGAAAGCGATGGTTGCCTGCCGGTGCTCTGCCTGCTCGCCCCCTCCGAGGAGGTGGTCTCGGGTCTCGGCGGGCAGCAGTGAGACGGCAACGGCGTGAGAGAGCGCCGGCGCAGATCGAAGCGGCAGCTCGTCTGCCTCCGGTGCATCTCGCAGCACGACGCCGCCCCGCTTGGGCGGACCCAGCACGCCCGGCGGGAGACGACGCGCCGTGTCCGGGCTGACGATGACCTCGCCCGCCTCGGCGATACCCTCCATGCGCGCAGTCACCGTCGCCGCCGGCCCGGTCACGACTAGCTCACGGTGCCTGCTGCCAAGCAGGTAGAAGTCAAAACCGCCACTGTGAGCACCTATCGACACACCCAGGTTGACCCGCCCTGCAGAAGTCCGTAGCCGACCGACACGCACCATCGTGCGCGACATGAGAGCCGCGGCGCGACACGCGCGCTCGGCCGAGCAAGGCTCGGCGAAGAACAGGACCGACGCGTCACCCCCCCACTTGAGGAGATCCGCTCCGTAGGCCGCAGCAACTCCGAGCAGCTCGGTGAAGGCGGACTCGATGACGTCGGTGATCTCCTCGGCTCCCACCTTGCCCCGCGCCGCGAGACGCTCAGTAAGAGCCGTGAAACCCGACACGTCGACGAACAGGACTGTGCCCTCGACTCGCCGGTGCACCACCTCGGGCGAGCCCTCCAACCACTCGAGTGCGAGCAGCGGTACATAGGGCACGAGCCGGGCCGCGAAGTCAGGTCCGCTCGCCACCTGAGAAGGCCCAGCGGTCGGTATGGAGCCGCGCGACGTCAAGTCGTCGGGACGAAGTAACCGAAGGCGTCTATCACGAGGTTCACTGGGTCGCCACGGCTGTTGTACACCTCGATCTCTCCTGTGGCCGATGTGGCTGCAATCGTGAAGTTGGCGACTGTCTCGCCTGCTGTCCAATTGAGATCAGATGCCACGGGTGGGCTCTGGTCGGTTGCCGAGTAGATGGAGAGATAGCCGGCGGCCCTACCTGCGACAACCGTCACGTTTGTGGCGACCGCCGTGGCGGCCTGTCCTATGGCCGGGCCGGAGAGGCTGAGCTGCTCGGAGGCTTTCGCGCCGACAGGACGCCCGCCCAGGCCCGAGCGGGTGTCCACGAGGCGTACCGGATCGATCGTGACGAAGGCCGACCCGCTCCCACCTGTGCCGGTGTAGTAGCCGTCGACGTCGAGATCCACTTTCACGGTGCCGGTGTGGTTGTAGACCATGATCTGGCCGGCCGTGCCGACTGCGATGATCGCCCTGTTGGCGACCACCTGTCCTCGTGCGAAGTTGACAGCTGAAGCAAGGGGAAGAGGCGCACCCGCAGGATAGGCAGTGACAAAGCTTGCCTTTGTCCCACCTGAGGCCGTCAGGTTCACGACCACAGCGCTCGCATTGGCAGGCACCCCGTCTGGCAGAGACGCTCCCGCGACCGTGACTGGCATGGCCGAGCCCTGCGCGATCGGGCGGCCCGAGGAAAGGCTGCCGAGCACTCTCGTCGGTGCGACAGCGTCATAGAGACCGGCGCCACCCCCGGTCATGGCCGTGTAATAGCCCTCGACGTCCACGACGAGGTTCGTGACACCTGCGCTGTTGTAGATGGACACCTCGCCGTTGGCCCCGACCTGGACGGTGGCGAGGTTCGCGACCACGACTCCCTTGGTGAAGTCGAGGTTGGAGACAGCTGGGAGGGAGCTGCCCGCGGGATAGGCCGCGAGGAACCCCGAAGAGGTCGGGTCGACTGCCGTCAGGTTCAGCACCACTGCAGATGCGCCGGTAGGCACTGCTCCGACTCCCGCAACCTTCACCGTCAGGCTCGTGCCGGCCGAGAGAGGATGACCTGCGTTCGGCTCGCCCGAGCCGGCACGGGTGTCGGTCACCCTGAAAGGCGTCAGCGCTGTATAGGTGCTCTCCTCTATGT